>JAHYYK010000026.1:24698-33960 GCA_019425005.1 Collinsella sp. | reverse complement strand
GTGGCGCACCTCATCCGCAGCCGTAAGCAGGCCGAGGAGTCCGAGCAGGAGTAACGCTCGCTCACCCATCCCTTTGGCAGGTGGGATGCGATGGCCATGAGACTTGCGGACACTTTTCTCGTCCATTGACGTTCTTGCTTTGCCATTCTCTTTTCGGGGCAGACTCCGCACTGGAGTCTGCCCCGTTCTTTTTGGGATAACGCAGTCAGCCTCCATCGTCCGATGCGGGCACGCTCGTCATCGCGTTTCTTGACTCGTATGAGGTTCGGTTTAAGGTCCGTAGGCGCACGCGCGATACGGACGGTGGACGGCATTTGCGCCGAAAGCGCAAATAAGAATGCCCGGGGGTCGGATCCCGGGCATTTAACAAAAACTGAAAACTAGGCCGCCCGCGCTCCCAAACATTTACGCGGGGTGCGTCGTTTTCTATTGAGATTGTATCCCGAATCACCCCGCCGATCCGGGATATTTTGAAAACGCAAATGCTGGCCTATGCTCGCGCCGCACAATGCTGTCTAGCTGTGTTGTCCGGCGCGGAAGCTCGCGATTCGGCTATTATTTGTTTAGACAACCTGAGCTGTAGAGGAGTGACCGGCGATGGTGCAGGGCGCCAAACATATGAAGAGCAATAACGCTGCGGACAACGGCGGCTCAAGCCCTCAGCCCAAACCTCAACCAAAGCCCAAGCGCCGCCGCAAGCGACTGCCGCGCTGGGCCGACCGGCTCATCACCATCGTCATCATCCTTATCGGCGTGGGCCTTATGACCTGGCCGTGGATCTTGGACCGGCTCGAGGCCTCGGGCGTGTTCAACCAGATCAGCACCGTGTCCAGCACCGTGGACGCGCTGTCTGCCGAGGAGCGCGAACGCATCTTGCTCCAAGCGCGCTCCTATAACGAGCAGCTTGCCGGCGAGGCCACCGAGCTTCCCGCCGACCAGATCGAGCCCTACGCCCAGCAGCTCATCTTTGACCGCGACCCCATGATGAGCTGGGTCGAGATCCCCTCCATCGACGTGAGCATGCCCATCTACCACGGCACGAGCGAAGAAGTCCTCATGGCGGGCGTCGGCCACCTGGAGGGCACGAGCCTGCCGGTGGGCGGCACCTCGACGCATTGCGTGCTCACGGCGCACTCGGGCATGCGCAACCTGAGCATGTTCGACGACATCCACTCGCTGGAGCCCGGCGACCTGGTGCTGCTGCACACCATGAACAAGACGCTCGCCTACAAGATGGTGGACTCCGAGGTGGTGCTGCCCGAGGAGATGGAGTCACTGACCATCGAGCCCGGCGCCGACAAGGTGACGCTCGTCACCTGCACGCCCTACGGCGTGAACGACCATCGCCTGCTGGTGCATTGCGTGCGCACCAAGTACAACAAGAAGGACGTCGACAAGCAAAAGTCGCTGGCCGGCCGCCACTGGGGCAAGCGCGAGTTCGCCGTGCTCATCGTGGTCGTGGCCATTGTACTGTTGCTGCTGGACATCGTGATCCACACGATCTGTAAGCGCCGCAAGGCCAAAGCCTCGGCATAAGGCATCGTTCAGGACCACCACAATGGGGACAGGCACCTTTGTGGTGGTCGGGACTTCCAAACCATCACAACATTCGATGAAAATCGCGATTTTGGCGAAAAACGTCGAATGTTGTGATGGTCTTCGTTGCGGGCGGGGCGGTTTTCGTTGTGAGCAGTACGGTTTTCGCTATGGACGGTGCGGTTTCGCTGCAGAACCGCCAGCCCGCCGCCTGTCAATCGCCGCTCTCGTTACGTTTTCGCTGCATTTGGGTAAAGCATCTGCTCCAAGCGGCGTTGCCTTGTATACTAGAGCGGTTTATCTGTTATGCGGAAGGGAGCGCCTATGGCACTCAGCGAGAAAGACGTGCGCGGCATCGCCGAGTACGCAAAGATCGCACTGACCGATGACGAGCTCACCCAGATGACGTCCTACATGAACGACGCCGTCCAGATGCTCGAGCCCGTCCTGCAATATGACTTGCCCGACGTGGAGCCCACGTTCCATCCTATCGGAAGCCTGTCCAACGTGATGGGCGATGACCTGCGCGAGCCCGAACGCGACCTGCCGCTCGACGTCGCGCTCGAAAACGCCGGCAGCGCGCGCGACCGCTACTTTCGCGTGCCGTCCATTTTGGGAGAGGGGGAGAGCGAGTAATGGCGCAGAGCTTCGATTCCCTTACCGCCGCCCAGATCGCCGCGGGCGTTGCCGCCGGCGACTTTACCGCTACCGAGGTGGCCCAGGCCTCCCTCGCCGCTATCGAGGCGCGCGAGGGCGGGGTCCAGGCATTCCTGCAGGTGGCGCCCGAGCTTGCGCTCGAGGCCGCCGCGCGCGTGGATGCCGACCGTGCCGCAGGCAAGCCGCTGCCCCCGCTTGCGGGCGTGCCGCTGGCCATCAAGGACAACATGAACCTCGTGGGCACGCGCACCACCTGCGCTTCCCGCATGCTCGGGGACTACCAGAGCGTCTACACCGCCACCTGCGTCCAGCACATGCTCGACGCCGGCTGCCTGCCCATGGGCAAGGCCAACATGGACGAGTTTGCCTTTGGCAGCTCCACCGAGAGCTCGGCGTTCCACCGCACCAACAACCCTTGGGATACCGAGCGCGTGCCCGGCGGCTCCTCGGGCGGCTCCGCTGCCGCCGTCGCCTCGGGCGAGGTCGCGCTCTCGCTGGGCTCGGACACCGGCGGCTCCATTCGCCAGCCGGCGTCGCTGTGCGGCGTGGTGGGCTTTAAGCCCACGTATGGTGCCGTGAGCCGTTACGGCGTGGTTGCCTTTGGCTCGTCGCTCGACCAGGTGGGACCCTTTGGCCGCACGGTCGAGGATGTCGCGCTGGCCATGAACGCGCTTACCGGCGCGGGCCACGATCCGTATGACTGCACCAGCCAGGATTGTGCCGTCGACTTTACCGAGCACCTCAACGACAGCATCGAGGGCAAGCGCGTGGGCATCATCCCCGCGTTTATGGAGGCCGAGGGCCTGACGCCCGAGGTCAAGGCCGCTGTTCAGCGCGCCGCCCAGGAGCTGCAGAACCAGGGCGCCGAGCTGGTCGAGGTCGACCTGCCGCACCTGGATGCCGCCATCGCCGCCTACTACGTCATCGGCCCGGCCGAGGCGTTCTCCAACCTGGCCCGTTTCGACGGTATTCGCTACGGCTATCAGGAGGAGGGCTGCGCCAACCTGTCCGACCAGAGCTCGCTTTCGCGCGCCCACGGCTTTGGCGCCGAGGCCAAGCGCCGCCAGATGCTCGGCGCCTACCTGCTGAGCTCGGGCGTGTACGACAAGTACTACTACGCCGCACAGAAGGCCCGCACGCTCATCACGCAGGACTACGACGCCGCGTATGCCAAGGTGGACACCATCCTCATGCCCGCCTCGCCGCGCACGGCCTTTAAGTTTGGCGAGATCAGCGACCCCACGCAGATGTACCTCTCCGACCTGTACACCATCTCGCTCAACATTTGCGGCAACGGCGGCATCTCGGTGCCGCTGGGCCTGGGCGAGGACACTCAGCTGCCCGTTTCTGCCCAGCTGGTGGGCCCGGCGTTTAAGGACCGTCAGCTGCTCACGTTTGCCCGCGCCCTGGAGCGCGGCTTTGCCGATGCCGCCACGGGCGCGCCCGTGCTTTCCGTCGCGCCCGATTTTTCCGGGAAGGGAGGCGAGCTGTAATGAAGGAGCTTTCCGAGGTCCTGCAGGATTGGGAGGCCGTGATCGGCCTGGAGATCCATACCGAGCTCACCGCACTCGATACCAAGATGTTCTGCAACTGCAAGCTCGGCCACGATGACGAGCCCAACGCCAACGTGTGCCCGGTGTGCCTGGGCCTGCCCGGCGCCCTGCCGGTGCCCAACAAGCGCGCTATCGAGAGCATCGTCAAGGCGGGTCTGGCCACCAACTGCGAGATCCAGCGCCACTCGATGTTCTACCGCAAGCACTACTTCTATCCCGATATGGCCAAGAACTTCCAGACCACGCAGGGTCCGGTCGCCTTTGCCATGTACGGTCATCTGGACCTGGACGTGACCGGTCGCGGTGCCGCCGAGCGCCCCGATTGCGCGTTTGGTGAGGCCGAGGCCCAGAGCCTGGCGAGCGCTTCGGCCAACGCAGAGGGCCTGTCCACGTCCATGACGTCGACCATGCGCGAGGGCAACCAGCGTGCCGGCCACCTGGCCAGCTACGATGCATCTAACCTGCAGATGCCTGAGCGCCGCGAGGACGGTTCCTACACGGTGCCCATCCGCATCCTGCGCATCCACATGGAGGAGGACGCCGCCAAGATGGTGCACGTGGGCGGTGCCGAGGGCCGCATTACCGCCGCGGCCGAGTCGCTCGTCGACTACAATCGCTGCGGTACGCCTTTGATTGAGCTCGTGACTGAGCCCGATCTGCGTACGCCCGAGGAAGCGCGCCTGTTTATGGAAAAGCTCCGTCGCATCTTTGTGACGCTGGGCATTTCGGACTGCTCCATGGAGAAGGGTTCCATGCGCTGCGACGGCAACGTGTCGCTGCGTCGCCGCGGCGAGACCAAGCTGGGCACCAAGACCGAGCTCAAGAACCTCAACTCGTTTAAGAGCCTGCATGACGGCCTTGCCTACGAGATCTGCCGTCAGGCCGAGGTGCTCGAGGAGGGCGGCATTATCTACCAGGAGACCCGTCACTGGGAGCCCAGCCGCAAGCGCACTGTGGTTATGCGCGTCAAGGAGACGGCCGACGACTATCGCCTGTTCCCCGATCCCGACTTGGCGCCGTTCGACCTGGACGACGAGTTCATCGACCGCTGCCGTGGCGAGATCCCCGAGCTGCCCGATGCCAAGCGCGCCCGCTTTGAGGCCGATTTTGGCATTAAGGCGGCCGATGCCGAGCAAATCGCCGGCGACCCGGAGTTTGCCGAGTTCTTTGAGGCCGCCGCTGCCGGCATGGCTGGCAAGGAGGCCCAGACGGTCGCAAACCTGCTGGTCAACGAGATGATCGCCTACCTTAAGGGCGCGGGCGTGTCGCTCGCCGAGTCCGGTATCGCGCCGGCTCAGGTGGCCGCTCTTGCCAAGCTGCTGGCGACCGATGCCATCAGCTCCAACCAGGCGCACGAGATCTTTGAGGCCATGGCCCAGACTGGCGACGACCCCAACAAGATCGTCGACGAGCGCGGTATGCGTCAGGTGAGCGATGCCGGCGCGCTGCAGCCGATCGTGGACGAGGTGCTGGCAAACTGTGCCGAGCAGGCGCAGCAGTATCGTGACGGCAACCAGAAGGTTATCGGCTTTTTGGTGGGCCAGTGCATGAAGGCGAGCCGCGGCAAGGGCAACCCGAAGCTCTTCAACGAGTTGCTGAGAAAGGCGCTCGCGTAGACTCACGGGCGGGGAAGGCCCCCGGAGCGGTGGGGTGCTTCCTCAAAATTTCGAACAGTCCTGCGCAAGACGAAGGCCACATTAAGTGGCCTTCTTTGCGTGCGGAACTCATTTTGAGCAAGCGCCCCGCCGCTCCGGGGGCCTTCCCCGCCCTGACGACTCGGCCTTCCGGGTCAGGTGGGCTGAATGGAATTTGGTGAATGGGCGTGCCGTTGGCGCGCCCATTTTTGTGAATGTGACAAAGGGACAGTCCCTTTGTCACATTGCAGGTGACCTTCTCTGCATGTGGAGCTCATTGGTCTGTCCCTTTGCTGGCTCCTTACTGGTGTTGGGAGCGCCAGGTGGTGGGGGTGGTGCCGGTGTGTTGCTTGAAGGCTTGGGCGAAGGCGGCCTGCTGAGGGTAGCCTAGACGCTCTGCCACCTGCGCTATCGTGAGCGTGCTATCGGCCAAAAGGTCCTGTGCTCGTTCCATACGGCGTCTGCGAATGTAGGCGCCCAGGGACTCGCCAGTTTGGGCCTTAAAGGTGGCGCATAGTTTGGAGCGGCTTGTGTAGAGCCTCTCGGCCACCTCGTTGATACCCACACGCCTGCCTTTGTCGAGCGCGCGCTCAATCATTGCCGTTGCTTCTTCGGCACTGGTCACGCTGGCGCGTGTGTCTGCCGCCTGCTGCGCCTGCTTGTGGGCCGCGCGCGAACAGGCGAGCTCCGCGACCATGGTCTCCACGATGCCTTGCATATAGACGTGTCCGCCTACGGTGCGGGCGCGTTCCTCGTTAACCCGGCGCAGCGTGTGGTAGATGGCAGACGCTGCCTCCTCGTGCCATGACTCGGCAAACGCCTCAAAGACCCCCGCGAACTCGGTGGGATAGCGGTGCTCCAGCTCGTCAAAATAACCGGGCAAAAAGAGGACCGAGCGCGAGTGGTAGAGCTGCCCTGCAAACAGCGGGCTTAGCTCCTCACCGCAGCTATCTTGGACAAAGCTGCAGATCGCGCTGTTCGGCCACGGTCCATGCAGCGGCTTGAGGTTCGCAGGCGTTATGCCGGCTTCGGGCATGCACATGAGCGTGGGCGCGCTGACCTCGCTCACGCACGCGTACGGTTCGGGCGTGTATTCGGCTAGGTGCATGTTGCGCATCGGGGTAATGAAATGCTCCATGACGATGCAGGTGGGGGAAAGGGGCATGATCCATGCGCGTCCGTGCGCCCGATCGTTTGCCACCTCGCCGGTAAAGACAGCGCCCTTGCCGGAGAACTCCAAGCCAAACTGCTCAAACTGCGGTGCGTAGAGCTCGGTTATATCGGTTGCCGCCCGCCGCATTTTCAAAAGCGTCCCCTTCATTTGCGAAAACGTCCACGCCTGGCCCAATTGTGTGCCTTGGCTAACACGCCCATGATAAGTTTCTTACGGTTAACTCTCAAGCCGTTAGAAAGGAATCTCATGACAAAGGGATCAAAAAAGGAAGGCGGCGGCATCGGCGAGCTGCTTGCATATGCCGGTGACCGTAAACTCCTAACATATTTGGGCATGGCCCTCTCGGCGCTCTCGCAGCTGCTGAGCTTTGGCCCGTTCGTGTGCATTTGGCTTGTCGCGCGCGATCTGATCGCCGTGGCACCTAACTGGAGCGAAGCCTGCGGCATCGCGACGTATGGCTGGTGGGCCGTGGGGTTTGCGCTGGCAAGCATCGTGGTTTATTTCGTGGGACTCATGTGTACGCACCTATCCGCGTTTCGCTGCGCGTCCAATATCCGCAAGGCTACGAGCGAGCATCTGCTTAAGCTGCCGCTCGGCTACTTTGACACGCATGCCACCGGTGAGCTGCGCCGTATCGTAGACGGATGCGCCGCCTCAACCGAGACGCTGCTCGCACACATGCTACCCGATATCGCCGGCGCCACCGCCATGGTTGCAGGTCTGCTCGTGCTGCTTTTCGCCCTCGGTTGGCGTTGGGGTGCGGCGTGCCTTATCTCGGTCGTCGTTTCGCTTGGCGCCATGGCCACCATGATGGGTGGCAAGGGCGGCGAGTTTATGAAGGCCTACATGGGCGCGCTGGTCAAGATGAACAAGACCGGTACCGAATACGTACGCGGCATTCCCGTGGTCAAGGTGTTTCAGCAGACGGTCTATTCCTTTAAGGCGTTCCACGACGCGATCGCCGAATACGCCGACATGGCGCAAAACTATTCGGGCACGTTCTGTCGAGGTCCGCAGGTACTCAACCTTACCGCGCTCAATGGTCTTGTGGCATTCCTATTGCCCGTGGCGTTGCTGTTGGCGCCGGGCGAGACGGACTTCGCGCATTTTATGGCCAACTTCACGTTTTACGCGATATTTTCGGCCGTGGTGCCGACGGCCATGACCAAGCTCATGTTTGTGGGCGAGGCCTCTCAGATGAGTGCCGATTCGCTGGCTCGCATCCGAAGCGTCATGGATTCCAAGCAACTCTCCGTGTCCGCTCAACCCAAGCACCCTGCCAGCAGCGACGTGCGATTTGAGGACGTGAGCTTTACGTACGAGGGTGCCGAGGCGCCTGCCGTCAACCATGCGAGTTTTAGCGTTTCCGCGGGTAGTACCCTCGCGCTTGTGGGTCCTTCGGGAGGCGGCAAGTCAACCTGTGCAAGCCTGATCCCGCGTTTTTGGGATGTTTCCTCGGGTCGAGTGCTCGTAGGCGGTGTGGACGTTCGCGATATGGATCCGAACGAGCTTATGGACCAGGTAGCCTTCGTGTTCCAGACCAACCAGCTGTTCCGGCAAACACTTGCCGATAACGTGCGCGCCTCCAAGCCTACGGCCACTGATGACGAAGTACGTGCGGCCCTCTCCGCAGCTCAGTGCGACGACATTGTGGCCAAGCTCCCACAGGGCATCAACACCATGCTCGGCGCCGGCGGAGCATATCTTTCGGGTGGCGAGGTCCAGCGCGTGGCACTCGCCCGCGCGATCCTTAAAGACGCGCCTATCGTGGTGCTCGATGAGGCCACGGCGTTTGCCGACCCCGAGAACGAGGCGCTCATCCAGCGCGCCTTTAGCAAGCTGGCGACGGGTCGCACGGTCATTATGATTGCGCACCGACTCTCGACTGTAGTGGGCGCAGACCAAATCGTGGTGCTCAACCAGGGCAGCGTGCAGGAGTCGGGCACCCATGCCGAACTGCTGTCCCAAGAGGGTCTATATGCCAAGATGTGGGCCGAATACGAACAGGCCGCGAGCTGGATAATCACTGCTACGACCGCGGATACCGCCGTCGCGAAAGGAGGCGAGGCCTAAATGTTCGCCTCATTCCAAAAGAAGTATTTCCTATCCGATAAAGGCATCGCCGGCGTAAAACGCGGTGTCTTCTGGACCGCGCTCACCAATCTTATTACCATGGCCGGCATGGGCTTTTTATTCCTGGTTATGGCCGGCTTTGTCGAGCATCTCGCCAGCGGGGCTGACCTGCCGGATGCCCTGCCGATCGTGGGCGGCCTCCTGGTCTTTTTCGTGTTGCTCTTTGCCTCTAACTGGCAACAGTATTACTACACCTACTGCATCTTTTACGAGGAGTGCGGCAAGCAGCGTATGGAGATCGCCGAGCGCTTGCGCAAACTGCCGCTGTCGTTTTTTGGTCGTCGTGATCTGGCCGATTTAACCGAGACCATCATGGGTGACGTTCAGACTATGGAGCATGCCTACAGCCATGTGCTGGGAGAACTCTGGGGCGCCATCATCGCAAGTGCCATCGTGTTCGTGTCGTCGCTGTTCTTTTGCTGGCAGCTGGCGATCGCGGCGTTTTGGAGCATTCCCGTGGCCTTTGCCGTGCTGTATCTAACACGCGGCCCCATGACCCCGGTGTTCGACCGCGTGCGCGCCGAGAAGGTCAAGGTCACCGAGGCGATCCAGGAGACGCTCGACTGCGTGCGCGA
>JAHYYK010000026.1:0-24598 GCA_019425005.1 Collinsella sp. | reverse complement strand
CGCCGAGTCGTCTGCCAAGCGCATGCGTTCCATCATGGAAGAGCCTGTGGCGCGGGGCAGCGAGAAATTTGAGCCCGTGGGCCACGATGTGGTGTTCGATCACGTGGCATTTGGCTATGGTGCGGGCGAGGACGGCCGCGCCGGCGAGAAAGTTCTTACCGATGTGAGCTTTACCGCCAAGGAAGGCGAAGTTACGGCGCTGGTCGGTCCTTCGGGTTCCGGTAAGTCTACGGTGAGCCGCCTGGCCGCGCGCTTTTGGGACGCCACCGAAGGCACGGTCACCGTGGGTGGCGTGGATGTTGCGAGCGTGGACCCCGAGGTACTGCTGCGCGACTACGCCATTGTGTTCCAAGACGTGCTGCTCTTTGACGACACGGTGATGGGAAACATCCGTCTTGGTCGTCGCGATGCCACCGATGAGGAAGTGCTTGCTGCCGCGCGTGCCGCCAACTGCGACGAGTTTGTGAGCCGCATGCCGCAGGGCTATGACACCATGATCGGCGAGAACGGCTCCAAGCTGTCCGGCGGCGAGCGCCAGCGCATCTCCATCGCCCGCGCGCTGCTCAAAGATGCGCCGATTGTGTTGCTGGACGAGGCGACGGCGAGTTTGGATGTGGAGAACGAGACCGTGGTGCAGCAGGCGCTCTCCCGCCTGCTCGCAGGAAAGACAGTTATCGTGATCGCCCACCGTATGCGCACGGTAGAAAATGCCGATAAGATCGTTGTACTCAAGGATGGTGTGGTTGCCGAGCAGGGCACTCCGGCGCAGCTCAAGGCGGCAGGTGGAGAATTTGCCCGCATGGTTGCGCTGCAAAAGGAAGCGGCTGCCTGGCAGCTGTAAGAAGGGGCAAAGGAACAGTCCCTTTGTCACATTGACAATCGGTTACTCCGCATCGTTAATTTTCAAAAGGTTAGCCATGGCTGACCTAGATAGTTAGATAGAATTAAGGTATTTCAAAAGCGTGCTCGAGCTAACTGATGAACTCGGGTGCTAAGGCACCATGCCGCGCCCCATGCGGCAAAAGGGAGAAGCAACATGAAGAAGTCGACGTTTAACACCCTGCTTGTTGGTGGCGGTTTTCTGCTTGGCACGGCCGGCATCAAGCTGCTTACCAGCGCTCCGGTCAAGAATGCCTGCGTGCAGGGTATTGCGTGCGGTATGCGCATCAAGAACGGCTACCAGGACATGGTCGAGCAGGCCAAGGCTAATGTCGACGACATGGTTGCCGAGGCTGCTTACATCACCCAGAGCGAGGCCGCCGCGGACAACGCAGCTGAGTAGCGCTTCCAGGCACAAACTATGAGATTCTCGATTATCAGCGAGATCCCCGGCAGGACCCGCCTCCAGTTGGCGGGTCCTGTGCCAGAGAGCGATCTCGATGCGCTTCTTAAGCTTGGTGGCGACATCGACGGCGTGCGCAAGGTGCGCGTGTATGGCCGCATTGGCCAGATGGCGCTGGAGTACGACGAGCCGCGACGCGATGCCGTGCTGGCCGCCGTCGGTGCGCTCGACGCTCAGGCCATTGCCGACGCAAAGACGGGCTACGTGATACAACTCGAGCCGCGCAAGCACAAGCTCGTCATGGATCTTGCCACACTTGTCGGCGCCCACTACGCACGTCGCTGGTTTTTGCCCACGCCCCTGCGTGCGGTGTTTGTCGTGGCCGGTTACATGACCTTTTTGCGCGCCGCCCTCCGTGAGCTCGCGCAGCCGCGCCTGACCGTTCCCGTGCTCGACGCTTCGGCCATCGGCATTTCGTTCGTCAAGCGTGATGTCGACACCGCGGGCCAGACGATGTTCCTGCTCAACGTGGGCGAGCTGCTCGAGGACTACACCCGCGCCATGAGTGAAAACGAGCTCATCAACTCGCTGCTCGATGTGCCCGACAAGGCGCAAAAGGTTGTCGGCGACACCGAGGTAAGCGTTGCCGCGACCGAGCTTGAGCCCGGCGATCTGGTCGCCGTGCGCACCGGCATGTCCATCTGCATCGACGGTGTTGTCGAGCAGGGGAGCGCTATGGTCAACCAGGCGACCCTGACCGGCGAGCCGCTGGCCGTCGAGCGCAGCGTGGGCGACGACGTGTTCGCCGGTACCGTCGTGGAAGACGGCGGCATCTTGGTGCGCGTGCGCGCCAATACGGCGCAAACCAAACTGCGCTCAATCGTCTCGCTCGTGCAGACGGCCGACTCGCTCAAGTCCGAGGGCCAGTCGCATATGGAGGACCTTGCCAACAAGATCGTCCCGTGGAACTTCCTGCTCGCGGGCCTAGTTGCGCTTACTACCCGCAGCCTCATCAAGACCTCGGCGGCACTGATGGTCGACTACTCGTGCGCACTCAAGCTCACGGGTTCCGTTGCCGTCATGACCGCTATGAGCGATGCTGCCAAGATGGGCGTCATGGTCAAGGGCGCGAAGTACTTTGAGTCGTTTGCCAAGGCCGACACCATTGTCTTTGATAAGACCGGCACGCTCACCGAGGCGCAGCCGCGTCTTGCCTGCGTACTCACCACCGATGGCTGGAGCGAGGATGAGGTCCTGCGCCTTTCCGCTTGCCTGGAGGAGCATTTCCCGCATCCGGTGGCGCGCGCCGTGGTCAATGCGGCATGCGAGCGCGAGCTCGAGCACCGCGAGCGCCATGCCGCTGTCGAGTACATCGTGGCGCACGGCATCGCTTCGTCCATTGAAGGACGTCGCGCCATCATCGGTTCCGCGCACTTTGTATTTGAGGACGAGGGCGCACAGCTCGAATCCGACATCAAGGAGCGCATTGAGTCCCAGATGCAGGGCCTGTCGCCGCTGTATCTGGCGGTCGATGGAAAGGTCGTCGGCGTGCTCGGCATCGAAGATCCGCTCAAGCCTGGGGTCCGTGAGGCCATCGCCGACCTGCATGCGCTGGGCGTCAAGCATGTCGTTATGCTCACGGGCGATTCCGAGCGCACGGCCGAGCGCATTGCGCGCGAGGCGGGTGTCGACGAGTTTAAGGCCGAACTGCTGCCCGAGGACAAGTACGCCTATGTGGAACGCATTAAGAGCGAGGGGCGCCATGTTGCCATGGTGGGCGACGGCGTCAACGATTCGCCGGCGCTCGGTTTGGCCGACGTGGGCCTGGCCATGGGTGGCGGAAGCGACATCGCCAAGGAAGTCGCCGATATCATCCTGACCGATACGGATCTGGCCGCGATCGTGCGCCTGCGCCGCATGAGTCAGGGTCTCATCGACCGTCTGACGAGTTCGTATTCCAAGGTGATGCTCACCAACTCGGCGCTGTTGGCATTGGGTATTACCGGCATGATCACTCCGCAGACGTCGTCACTGCTGCACAACGGCTCAACGATCGCCTACAGCCTGGGC
Source organism: Collinsella sp. (assembly GCA_019425005.1). Lineage (GTDB taxonomy): Bacteria > Actinomycetota > Coriobacteriia > Coriobacteriales > Coriobacteriaceae > Collinsella. The sequence continues at coordinate 21,246 of JAHYYK010000026.1, read as the reverse complement.
AACGCAAAGGCGTACCTGCGTTAGCAGACGTGTTCGCCCACGTTATCTGGCCTGCGCCCAGACGGCATCGGTGTCGTCCGGGCGCAGGCCTTTTGCGTTTGGATGCCAACGTATGGGTTGATTCGTTTTGCGTCGACCATGCTGAGTCGCTTGCCGCGCGTGCGTTTATTGGGCAGGCGGCGGAGGCGGGGGCATTGCTGTTCTTTCCGGTGCATATCGCCAAGGACGTGCTGTACGTTGTCCAACACGAGCTGAAGCGTAGCGTTCTTGCCAGTGGGGAAGCGCTCGACGAGGCATCTGCCCGTGCAATTGGCGATGCGGCGTTGGCGTTTGTTCGGAACATGACCGAAAACGCCACGGCCGTGGGTGCAGATGCGTCGGACCTTTGGCTGGCCGACAAATACTTAGCGCTCCATCGCGATTACGAGGACAACTTGGTGCTCGCCGCGTGCAAGCGCGCGCAGGTCGATTACTTGGTGACCAACGATCGCAAGCTGCTCGAACATGCCGATCTTGCAGCAAAGACCCCGCGCCAAATGATGCCGATTCTGGCTTTGGCCGAACGCGGCGGCGCGGCTATCGGTTGACGCGAACTGTTTGTGGGCCTCTTGGACGACGATGCGCCAAGGGACCCGCGCCTTCTATTTACAAAAGCTCGGCCTTAATGGCGGGACTTTCTGCGAGCTGCTCGGCTGCCTTTTCGTCGGAGCTGTCGAGTGCTGCCAGACTGCGGTAGACCCACTCGTTGACCTGGGTGTTCTTGACGCCTGCGGTCTGCATAAGGGCGCCTACCTCGCGGATTGCTGCGAGCAGATCGGCTTTGGGACCCGCGAGTTCGACCTCGATGCCGTGGTAGGCGGCCACGCCGCGGTTCTCACTCACGTGGTCGATAAAGCCCTCGACGGTCTCAAGCTGCTGGGCGAGAGCCACATCATCGTTAGCGTCCAGCGCGACGAGTGCGTTCGAAACCGTGAGGGCGGGATGTCCGCAGGGGACAAAGCCTTCGATGACATCCATAGCTTCGGTAATGGTTGAGCCCAGGCCTGCGAGGGCATTGACGAGTTGCTGCTTGGTATCCATAACGGTCCTTTCGACGGGTCAATTTTGCTTGGCGAAAATATACGTTACGCGATCGGTGGCAAAAGTGCGAAGTGCGGCGCACATTGGGGTCTTCACAGCTCGTGCATAGAACAGCTGTCCGCTTTCAGAACGTGGTAAGATAACACTCCACAAGCGGGGCTCGCCCTGCATGCTCCTTGAAAAGTCGACGGGTGTTGGGTGCTTGCGTGCCCAATGCCATCCAGACTTTCCCGACATTCGGGGGCGACTGGTTTCGACACGATAGCTCTGAGAGAGGAAGCAAGCCGAGGTCTCCTCGCCTCGTTAAACAGGGGTACCGTCAAATTGAATTGACAACAACTCTTCTTTTGAGCCTATGGCTCTCGCTGCTTAGTTTATAGCGGCGCGTCAACCCGGTGATTTCCCCGACACCGGCGCGACGTCATTTTAGGGGAATGCTCCTGCGCACGTAATCGGTATGGCGCAGGCTAAGACCGAACCGGTTAGGACGCCGCGAGCGTGTCGCTGCGCGCAAAGCGTCCGAGACAAAACCAGCGACTGAGCTTGGAGATGCCAATCAGGGGGCTTTCGTGGACCGGAGTTCGATTCTCCGCGCCTCCACCATACGTAACAGGCAGGTAGAGAAGTGTCTCTACCTGCCTTTTTATTACATATGGATACCGCGGAGAATCGAACTCTATGCAGGGCGCGGGCGTTAAGCAAACGCGAAGCGTTTGTAGCCCGCGGGCGAGGGCGGCGGCAGCCGGCCGAAGCCGGCGCGGATTTGCGAAGCAAATACGCGGATTCTCCGCGCAAACTATCAGCCCAATATGGATGCGATGTTATCGAATCTCAGCCGGCCATGCGCCGCATCAACGGAACCCCAAACCCGCGGGGAATCGAACTCTGTGCAGGGCGCGGGCGTTAAGCAAACGCTACGGCAACGTAGGGTGGGACGCGCTTTCCTAACGGCGGCCCAGGCGGAAAATCCATCCCGGAATCCGCGCTCAGAACGGGACACGCTTTCCCAACGGCGGTCCAAGCGGAAAGTTCATCCCGGAATCCCGCCTCAAATTGGGACACGCTTTCCGCTCCATATTCTCAACTCCAAAACCTATGCGCCCTCCATTCCAAAACTGGGTAGAAGAAAGCCAAAACGCAATCGCAGGAGGTCAATATGACTGCAGAAGATAAGGCAAAGAACGCCGGCAAGGTCGCGCTCGTTTTGGAGGGCGGCAGCTTCCGCGGGCAATTTACCGCAGGCGTACTCGACGTTCTCATGGAGGCCGGCGTCGAGATTCCGGCGGTATATGGCGTATCGGCCGGCGCTCTCAACGGCGTGAACTACAAGTCGCATCAGATCGGCCGTGCCAACCGCATCAACCTGGCTTTCTGCAATGACAACCGCTTCATGGGCGCCGCATCGTTTGCGTCCACGGGCTCCATCGTGGGTTACGATTTTATCTTCAACGATGTCCAGGACCGCCTGGATCCCTTTGACAACGAAGCGTTCGACGCGAGCCCCACCAAGATGTACGCCGTCGCGACGGACATGCTCTTTGGAACCGCTGCATACCTGCCGGTCAAAAGCGCCGTGCTCGACCTCGATGCCGTGCGCGCCTCGACGTCGCTGCCGCTGGTGACGCCGCCGGTCGAGATCGATGGGCACAAATACGTCGACGGCGGCGTAGCCGATTCGGTCCCCATCGAGCACGTGCTGGAGGAGGCGGGCTTCGACCGCGCGGTTGTCATTGTCACGCAGGACCGCTCGTACGAAAAAAAGCCCTACGAGTTTATGCCCGCCGCACGCGCTCGCTATGCCGACTACCCCTACCTGCTTGAGGCTATCGAGACGCGCCACGACCGCTATAACATCCAGCGCATGCATCTGTGGAAGTATGAGCGCGAGGGCCGCGCGCTGGTCGTTGCTCCACAAAAGCCGGTCGAGGTCGGTCACGTTGAGCATGATCCGGCAAAGCTCCTCGACCTGTATATTCAGGGCCGCCAGGAGGCAAAGCGCCTACTGAGTGATATCGAGGCATTTGTCGAGCGCTAGTGTCGCGACGTCATGACCCATGGATGACATGTGCAGAAACTCTGGTCGGAGCCAAAATACCTGTTGACTCGGGCGGCGAGCGGGGTAATATGGACGGGTTACTTGCAGAGCCCCGTGAATCTCTGTAACAACACGTACTGTACATGGAGGAGTCTAAGTGATTTCGAAATCGACTCACTACGCCAAGCAGGGCGAGGTCCAGCGCAACTGGGTTCTCGTCGACGCCGATGGTGCTGTCCTGGGCCGTCTTGCCACCCAGATCGCAATGATCCTGCGCGGTAAGAACAAGCCCCAGTTCACGCCCAACAGCGACTGCGGCGACTTCGTTGTCGTCATCAACGCCGATAAGGTCCAGCTTACCGGCAACAAGGCCGACACGAAGACCTATTATCGCCACAGCGGCTACAACGGCGGCCTCAAGGCTGAGAGCTTCCGCCAGGCTATGGAGAAGCACCCGGAGAAGGTCATCGAGCGCGCCGTTCGCGGCATGCTGCCCAAGACCACCCTCGGCCGTGCCCAGATGACCAAGCTTAAGGTCTACGCTGGTGCCGAGCATCCGCACGCTGCCCAGAACCCCACGAAGATTGAGCTGGAGGCTTAAAGATGGCTGAGAACACCGTTGTCTACCAGGGTACCGGCCGTCGTAAGAACGCCGTCGCCCGCGTCCGTCTCGTCCCCGGCACCGGCAAGGTGACCATCAACAAGCGTGACGCCGAGCAGTATTTCGGCCGTCATCAGCTCGTTGAGAACGCCCTTGCTCCCTTCAAGGTGACCGACACCGCCGGTCAGTTCGACGTTATCGCTCTGTGCGATGGCGGCGGCATCTCCGGTCAGTCCGGCGCTCTGCGCCTGGGCATCGCTCGTGCTCTTCTGAACGCTGGCGATTACCGTGCTGACCTCAAGAAGGCCGGTTTCCTTACGCGCGATGCTCGCGTGGTCGAGCGCAAGAAGTACGGCCTCAAGAAGGCCCGCCGCGCTCCCCAGTTCTCCAAGCGCTAAGGTTTTATCTCCTTACGAGATACAATGTACAAGCGGGGCCTACCGACTGCTCGGTGGGTCCCGCTTTTCTTTTCGACTAGGGTGGGCGGCTTCGTTTTGCCCACTTGGGAAGGAGCGATCCTATGCCCCAGAACATCTTCGGTACCGATGGCGTCCGTGGCGTCGCCAACGCCGACCTCTCGTGCGACCTCGCGTTTCGCCTGGGCCGCGCGGCGACCAAGTTCCTTGGCCCGGACATCTGCATCGGCCGCGACACGCGTCTTTCGGGTACCATGCTCGAGAGTGCTCTGACCGCTGGCATTATGGCAGAGGGCGGCCGTCCGCATTGCTGCGGCGTTATCCCTACGCCGGCCGTGGCGCTGCTCACCGTCCAAAACGAGCTCGACGGCGGCATCGTCATCTCCGCTTCGCACAATCCGCCGGAGTTCAACGGCATCAAGTTCTTTAGCCGCAAGGGCATGAAGCTTCCCGATGCTGTCGAGGAAGAGATCAGCGCCTGGGTCATGTCCGAGGAGGCCATGGCTGCCGACACGCTGCCGACCGGCGCCGGTGTGGGTCATATCATCAAGATGAAAGACGCCCGCAAGGCCTATGTCGATCATGCCATCAGCACGCTCGACGGCCTTAAACTCGATGGCCTGGTTGTTGCCGTCGACTGCGGCCACGGTGCTTCCTGCCAGACCACGCCCGCCGCGCTGCAGCGCCTGGGCGCCACGGTCCATGCCATCAACACCGATTACTGCGGCACCGACATTAACGTTGAGTGCGGCTCTACGCACCTTGAGCCCCTGCGCGAGCTCGTGCTGCGAACCCACGCCGACATCGGCCTGGCCCACGACGGCGACGCCGATCGCGTGCTGTTCGTGGACAGCGAGGGCAACGAGATCGATGGCGACTACATTCTTGCCATCTGCGGCTCCGACCTGGCCGCTCGCGGCAAGCTCGCCAATTCCGAGATCGTCTCGACCGTTATGTGCAACCTGGGCTTCTCCATCGCAATGAAGGAGCAGGGCTTCGAGATGGTCCAGACCGCCGTGGGCGACCGCTATGTTCTTGAGCGCATGCTCGCGGATGGCGCCGTCATCGGTGGCGAGCAGTCCGGCCACATCATCTTCCTGGAGCACAACACCACCGGTGACGGGCTGGTGACGGCCCTGCAGCTGCTGGCCGTGCTCAAGCGCACCGGCCGCACCCTCACCGACCTTGCCGGCATCATGAAGAAGTACCCGCAGGTACTCGTCAACGTGCATTCGGACAACAAGGCCGGCCTGGACGATTGCCAGCCCATTTGGGACGCCGTCGCTGCCGCCGAGAAGGAGCTCAACGGCCGCGGCCGCATCTTGGTGCGCCCGAGCGGTACCGAGCCGCTGGTTCGCGTTATGGCCGAGGCGGAGACGCACGAGCTCACCCAGCGCGTTGTCGACGACATCGTCGAGGTTGTCAAGCGTGAACTTCCCTAATGGTCAAAAACGGGTGCCAAGTGGTAAACTGTTAAAGCAATTTTGATTGATTGGTATGTCCGAGGGGGAGCATGTTCACTAAAGTCCTAAGGTCTTTTGGTATGCGTGGTCGAGTCCTTACGCTGGATGCTCCCATCTCGGGCGACGTCATTCCGCTCTCCGAGGTAAACGATCAGACGTTTGCCACCGGCCTTTTGGGCCAGGGCGTTGCCATTCAGCCTACGGGTACGCGTGTGATTGCGCCGGCAGACGCCAAGGTCGAGGCCATTTTTCCCACGGGTCACGCCGTTGCGCTCAACACGGTCGATGGCTTGGACGTGCTCATCCACGTTGGTTTGGACACTGTTCAGCTCGAGGGCAAGCACTTTACTGTACATGCGCAAGTGGGTGACATCGTCCATAAGGGCGATGTGCTCATCGAGTTCGATCGCGAGGCAATTGCTGCCGAGGGTTACGATGTGACGGTTCCCATCTTGGTGTGCAACTCCGTTGAGTTCTCGAGCATCAAAGGCTCCGTTGGCGAGCATGTCGAGGAGATGGACCAGCTCATCGTCGCGCGTGAGCGCTAGTCGCTCCGCTTTGCCTTTAGCCTACAATTCAAACACGTTTACGGAGGGCGCCCTTGAAACAGGGCGCCCTCCGTGGCAAGATGGGATTTGTCCGAAGCTAAACAGCTTTGGGTCACCGTGGACGGGCAGGGGCCTCGACGCGGGTAGACACGAGACACATACATTACGCGACCTCGCCCTGGTGGCCGCACACGTTGGTTGCGGCCGACGCGGGCCGCGGGCAAGTGCTTGTAAGGGGAGCCTTGCCTCTCTTGTACGAGAAAGGACGCGTAATGAAGATCATTAAAGCTAAAGACTACGAGGATATGAGCCGCAAGGCCGCCAATATCATCTCGGCCCAGGTTATTCTCAAGCCCGATTGCGTGCTGGGTCTTGCCACCGGCTCCACTCCGATTGGCGCCTACAAGCAGCTCGCCGCTTGGTACAAGAAGGGTGACGTCGACTTTGCCGAGGTCAGCACCTACAACCTCGACGAGTATCGTGGCCTTTCGCACGACGATCCCCAGAGCTACCACTACTTTATGCGTGAGAACTTCTTCGATCACATTAACATCGACCTGAACAACACGCATGTGCCCGATGGCTCCAATCCCGACGCTGCCGCTGCCTGCTCTGAGTATGACAAGATCGTCGCTGCTGCCGGTTACCCTGATCTGCAGCTGCTCGGCATCGGTAACAACGGTCACATTGGCTTCAACGAGCCCGATGATCACTTCTCCAAGGGTACGCACTGTGTCGACCTTACCGAGAGCACTATTCAGGCCAACAGCCGCCTGTTTGACAGCATCGACGACGTGCCTCGTCAGGCCTACACCATGGGCACTCAGACCATCATGTATGCCCGCATGATCCTGGTTGTCGCCAATGGCGAGGCCAAGGCCCAAGCCGTGCATGACATGTGCTTTGGTCCGGTTACCCCCGAGTGCCCTGCCTCGATCCTGCAGCTGCACACCAACTGCGTTGTCGTTGCCGACGAGGCCGCCCTTTCGCTCTGCGAGTAGCGAAAGCCTATCACCTCGACATAGCTTTGCCGAAGGCCTCCGCTTTGCGGGGGCCTTTTTTCTGAGTGCACGCCGTGTGCTTGACGAAAACCTTGCCGCGAACTTGACGGGTGCGTCTGGTGCAGCATGATTCATTCCATAACAGATACTATGCATAAATGCTATGAAAAGGTCGCAGACGGTAGCTGGCGCTAGGTGAGTTGCGCAACACAATTGAACAGCGCTCATTTAAGGTAAACTGCCAAAGGATGGGACAAGCTGGCAAGCGCATTGACCTGCGCAAAGACTGATTGGTTGGGGGATAAGTTTCAATCGGACCACGCTGAACAAAAACTTGCCATTTGCGTACCAGCAAACATCCTAAACCGTAGCATCGCTCTATTCATCTAGCGATACATATGGTCTAGCGTTACGGTGTCCATGTGGTCGAGTTGAGGAGCGGGCATGGTTAACGATTTGGGCAATACGGACGACCTCGAGCTTATGCCGCTGGGCAGTAGCTATATGGTGCGGCGCGATCGCTTGATGAACGAACTTATCGCCAAGGGCCGAAAGGCCGGCATCGTAGTCCTCTACGCGCCTGATGGCTTTGGGAAAACCTCGGTGCTGCTGCAGTATGCCCAAGAGGTTAAAAGCGATCCGACGCGAGGTCCTGTGCGGATCATCGAGGCAGACCGCGCCATTGGGCGCGAGGTGTTTATGCAGCTCGAGGTCGTTACCGAAGAGCTTAAGGACAAGCCGCACTCCCTGATTGCAATCGATAACGTGCCTAACCTCAGCCAGAGCGAGACCGAGGAGCTGATCGACCGAATCCGAACCCTGCGTGCTATGGGGGTTGGGGTCTTTATGAGCTGCCGTCCTTCGAATCGCCAGCTGATTCACGGACTGGGCGATTCGATTAAAGTCAACGCGCAGATGCTCAAGGTGCATGCCTATGAGTATTCGGCGTGGGCATCGGCGTTTTCGATCAGCACGTCGCTCGACTTCTATCAGCTTACGCAGGGCGTGCCCGAGCTCGTCTCGGCTATGCAGTCGGGACTATACGGGCAGGGAGACGTTGCCCAGATGCTCGAAAACGAGATCGTCAATATCTACGGTGCGGCACTTGTTGATCTGGCGTCGCTCGAGAACAACGCCCTGTTTAGTGTGGCATGCTTGATGGTCTTAATGGGTGAGGGCAATATTTCGGAGCTCGAGGCTTGCGGTGTTAGGCTTTCGGCGATTGACCAGTCCTATCTTGTCCGCGATTATCCCATTTTTGGCGTTGATCCGGCAGACCGGCGCTTTACCTGCTTGGGTACCGAGGACAACGCACGCCTGCGATTGCGCAAGCTGGTCGCCGAAATTCGCCCCGAACTCGTTGTGCGGGCGGCGCGTATATTGATTAAAGCGGGGCGCTGCGATACCGCGATGGACCTCGCCGACGCATTTTTGGACCGCAGTGCGGTGTTGGAGCTTGCCGGGCAGTATGGGGTCGATCTGGCCCTGACGGGGCATGGAGGGGATGTCTGCCGCGCGGCGCTGGGAAAGACCGAGGCAGATGACCGGGCCTCGGAGCCGACGCCTGACGAGGCGCTCGGCATCTATCTGGCGGCGGTGAGCGTCTCCAATACAAAGCTTGCGCGGTATATGGCCTCAATTATCGAGCGTGCGGGCGAACAAGCGATTTCCGAGCTCAATCCCGTGTCGTGGAAGGTGGCGCACGCGTTTACGGCCGCCTGTTATGGAGATAGTGGTCTGGGGCTTCCGGCAAGCCATACGGCGTTGGAAAGCGAGGCGTCTTGTGCCGCACTCGACATGCTGTCCGCACATGTCGAGATAAAGCATGGACTGACCGAGCGGGCGAAGGGTGGCGAGATCCTCGCGGGGCTCAAAACGGATAAAGCCTACGATTGTGAGCTCGATATCGCGGGGACGTTTGTGCGCGCGGACCGTATGTTGACGGAGCTATTTGATGGGTCGTATGCGGGGACTGACGAGCGTGATGACGAGATGGCTCTGACGCTCGAGGCACTTGAAGCGCGTGGAATCCGAGCGCTCGCCATCTGGGTGCGCATGGTGTTATCGGCGCGGCGCCTGTTTGCCGGCATGCCGGTGACCGACGAGCAGGCATTCAATGAGCTCGACCGTTTTGCCGTGCGTGTGCGTGACAATCAAGTCCAGTTGTTTGGCTTGATACTAGAAGGCTGGCAGTCGTTGGCTGAGGGGCGTCCGGTCAATGCCAAATTCCGTGCGGTGCAGGTGCTTAGGCTTGCCGAGGAATCGATTGGATACATACGCGACAACGCGCTGCTGCTAGAGCGCGCGGCGTACTTACGCAATACATCGATGGTATCGGTGCGCGAAGAGGCAGAGCTGCTCGATTTGAGTCGGACGCAGGTCGGTGGTGCCGAGGCTTGGATGGTGGCGCTGCATTTGGCCTCCGCGGGCCGCGATAGCGACCTTGCAGCCTGGATGTCCATGAACCGCCCGGGGATTTTGGATCCGTCGTATCGGCTGTTTGCGCGTCTTGCGATGCATTGTCTGGGTGAGCCGGCTGCTAGAATTCGAAAGAAGCTCCCGGTGCGCAAGCTGTCGCGGTATTCGCTGCGTGACGACTTTGAGGGCGAAGGCGAGCGTCTGTTCCAGGCCGGCGATGCCGAGGGTGTCGATGTGATTGGCCATATCGAGATCCGCATGTTTGGGGCGTTTCGCGCCGAGCGCGACGGGTTTCCCATCACGGACAAAATGTGGCGCCGCAAGAAGGCGGCGACGCTTGCCGAGCGGCTTGCACTGGGCATGGATGCGCTCGTCGACCGCGAGACGCTGGCAATGGAGTTGTGGCCCCATGCCGAGTTCAATAGCGCCCGCAACAACCTGTACTCGACGATATCGCGCTTGCGGTCGGCTTTGGGACCGACGCCGGATGGCAAGTCGTGTGTGCTCATCCAAAATGAATGCATCGGACTCAACGGCGACTACGTCAAGACCGATGTACGGCTGTTTGACCAGATAAGCCGCGAGGTTTTGGGAAATCGCACGGGTGCGCGCGGGCCCCATTTAGTTGAGCTGTGCCTTAAGATTGAGCAGCTTTATGCCGGACCGCTGTATGTTCCCAATGGCTGTAATCCAACCTACTTTTTGCGCATGCGGCGCATTATGGAATCGAAGTATATCGACTGCATGATTCGGGGCGCGAATGCCGCCCTAGAAGAAAACGACCTACAGTCGGCGGTATGGCTGGTGGAGTCGGGGCTGCGGCAAGAGACAACGCGCGAGGACATGGTGCGTTGCGCTATGCGCGTCTACGGTGCGGCGGGGCGACGACGCGATATCGTCGAGCTGTACAGTGGACATATGCATCACCTGAGGGAGCAGGTCAATGGCGTGCCCGAGCCCGAGACGCGGCGTCTGTACGAGCGCTTGGTAGAGGGCAGGCTTAACCGCGTGCTCGTCGAGCGATAAAAAATGAGCGCCCGAATTGCTCGGACGCTCGCAAGCTTGATGTATGTTGGCTCGCCGGATCGTCGGCTCTTAGACGAGCTTAATCTTCTCGATGTCCTTGCGCGAGGACTCGCGATACAGCGAGAACTTGCGGCCGATGACCTGGACGACCTCGGCGTGGCAGCGATCGGCGAGATCTTCGGCGGCCTCGCGGGCAGAAAGGCTGGAACCATCGAGTACGGAGCACTTAACGAGCTCGTGCTTCTCCAGGTAGGCGACCGTCTGCTCGACGGTGCCCTCGTTGATGTCGGACTTGCCGATGATGATGGCGGGGTTGAGGTGATGGGCCATGCTGCGAAGCTGCTTGACCTGGGCTCCTGTCAGTGCCATGGGTTCTCGCTTTCTATGTTATGGGGCGCCCCGCGATGGGGCCTTAATCTACGTGAGCTGTCCCACGATAGCGCAGGAACGGCGCGGTGTGGGGCGTGTTTGCCCAGTTCAAAAAGAATGCGGATGCCGAGCGGGAGAACGGCGCGGGTTACAGGCGGACGTGTACGACGGCCGAAAGCGGTCTATGGACGGCTCGAAGAGACCGGCTCCCATGCAATAAACGCCCAACGGACCTTGCGGATATGGTCGAGCATATAGCGTCCCTGCGGCACTCCTTTGGACCCCGGCTCGCCAGCACGGGGATTCTCAATCATATGCTGAGCGACGTAGTCGCGCAGACGGTCGATCTTATCCTCGTTACCGTGCTCGAGCATGCGGGAGAAGTCCGCCACGCCCGCCTCAAGGCTATCGAAAGTATCGCGACGGGGCGATTCGAAGTATGTAACCTGCGGCAGCGCCCCCATCTGAATGAGGATATTAAAGGCATACACAAAGCCATTGCTGCAGGTAACCGAGGCACCGATGGCGTTCATCAGGTGCAGGTCATAGCGCGGGCTGGAGTTGGCGACCATCGTGACAGCACAACACCGACGAGCCGTTCGATCAAGCTTGGCAAGCGCGCCTTTTAGGTTGGTCGTGGTGACAGAACGACTGGCAAAGGCAACATCTACCGCTTTCGCGACCGGTCCAACCAAATCCCAGTCATCATCCCAAGCAAGTTCAAGCGGTGTAATGCGATCCTCGAGTCCATAGTACTCAATGCCAGCATCAAGCGTGCCCAACATAGCAGGGGAAAAGTCAGCAGCAATCACAGGATGCCCAGCCTGAGCAAGCGGAATGGCAATCGACCCAGCCCCACACCCCATATCAAGCACCGACTCGCCAGGCTTTAACGCCAACAGCTTTATAAAATCCCGGGCATACGGAGCAGTCTCAAGCGGCCGAAAATGCCGAGCCCGCTTATCCCACTCAAAAGAATCATCAGCCCGCCGCCGACCAGCCTGCAGGCGCATCCATTCGCCATTCCAATCAGCAGAAAGCAGCTCAGATTGAATTACACCATCAGCCACGGGCCAACCTCCTAGCAACAAAAAAGCGACTCCTCCCAAAAGAAGAGCCGCAACCAGCATATATCAGAAAGAACCGATCCAACGCCAAACCGTCATACCAGCAAAGTGGAGCAGAAGCGAAGCGACTGCAACCGGGATAGAACCCAACCGAGGTCCCGTTGTGCGGGAGCCCCGGGGAGGGCAAATATATAAGGTCGATCGCGAGTTCCGCACGAGCCGGAGAGCACTTAATGTGCTCTCCGTGCGAGTCAGGACTGTCCGAGCAGGCGACCTTATATATTTGCCCTCCCCGGGGCTCCTCGCCCGAACCCCTCAGCTAGTTCTTCAGCGAGTTCAGCGGTGCCGGGAAGCGTCCACCACGGTGGGCGAGCACGGTGCCGGCGTTGGGGTTCACCGGCATGATGGGCGCACGGCCGAACAGGCCGCCGTACTCGACGCAGTCGCCCACGCCCTTGCCGATGGCGGGAATCACGCGGACGGCCGTGGTCTTGTTGTTGATGACGCCGATAGCCATCTCGTCGGCGATGATGCCGGCGATGGTCTCGACCGGGGTGTCGCCGGGGATGGCGATCATGTCCAGGCCAACGGAGCACACGCAGGTCATGGCCTCGAGCTTCTCGAGCGAAAGTGCACCGGCCTCGACGGCGGCGATCATGCCGGCGTCCTCGGATACGGGGATAAAGGCGCCGGAGAGACCGCCCACGCTGGAGCTGGCCATGACGCCGCCCTTCTTGACGGCATCGTTGAGCATGGCGAGCGCGCAGGTCGTGCCCGGGCCACCACAGGTGCCCACGCCGATGATCTCGAGGATGCGTGCGACGGAGTCGCCGATGGCAGGCGTGGGAGCCAGCGACAGGTCGACAATGCCCTTCTCGACACCCAGGCGATGGGCGGCCTCGCGGCTCATGAGCTCACCGGCACGGGTGATCTTAAAGGCGGTCTGCTTAATCTTCTCGGCGACTTCCATCATCGATGCGGAATCGGGCAGCGTCTCCAGGGCTGCGGCCATAACGCCGGGGCCCGAGACGCCTACGTTGATGACGGCGTCGGCCTCGCCACCGCCGTGGACGGCGCCCGCCATAAACGGGGAGTCCTCGACCATGTTGGCAAAGCAGACAAACTTGGAAGCGCCGACGGAATCCTGGTTGGCCGTGAGTTTAGCGGCATCGATGATGGTCTGGGCGGCCATAAGCACGGCGTCCATGTTGATGCCGGCGCGCAGGCTAGCGACGTTGACACTGGAGCAGACTCGGCTCGTGGTAGCGAGCGCCTGGGGGATGGACTGGATGACGCGGCGATCGGCGTCGCCGATGCCCTTCTGGACGAGTGCGGAGAAGCCACCCAGGTAATCGATGCCGAGCGTCTCTGCCGCGCGGTCGAGGGCATGCGCGATGGGGGTGAGGTCCTCATCCTTGCAGCACGCGGCGATCTGCGCCACCGGGGTGACGGAGACGCGCTTGTTGACGATGGGGATACCGTACTCGCGCTCGAGGTTCTCGGCGGTCTCGACCAGATGCTCAGCCGTGTGCGTCACGTGGTCGTAGATCTTCGTGCACATGCGGTCGAGGTTCTCGTCACCGCAACCCATGAGCGAAACACCCATGGTGATGGTCCTGATGTCGAGGTTCTGCTCCTCAACCATGCCGCGGGTTTCCGCGATTTCTGCGGGCGTGATCGCCATCCTTGCGCTCCTATCTGCCAAAACGAGCATAGTCTTTTCTATTCTAACGTGCCGCACGTGCCAAGTGGCGCGTGCGGCACGTTTTGGTGCTTGGTTGTTTCCGTTGTGTTACTGCCCAAAGACCTCTTCGGCGATACGAGCGCTCTCGGCGGCGTCCTTGGCGTAGTAGTCCGCGCCGATCTGCTTGGCGTATTCGGGGGTGAGTACGGCGCCGCCTACGATGATCTTGACGCCCGGCACCTCGGCATGAAGCAGCTTGATGGTCTCTTCCATGGCCACGACGGTGGTAGTCATAAGCGCCGAGAGGCCGACGAGCTTGATGTCACGCTCCTTGACGGTCTTGAGTACCTCCTGTGGATCGACGTCGCGGCCAAGGTCAAAGACGGTGTAGCCGTAGTTGTCGAGCAGCATTTTGACGATGTTCTTGCCAATATCGTGGATGTCGCCCTTGACGGTGGCCACGCAGATCTTACCCTTGTCGGCAATCTCGCCGGCGGGCATCAGGCGTTTGATGGTATCGAAGCCCACGCGCGCGGCCTCGGCCGAGGCCATGAGCTGCGGCAAGAAGAACTTGCCCTGGTCAAAGAGGACGCCAACTTCGTCGAGGGCGGGGATAAAGTGATTGTTGATGAGGTCCATGGCGTCGTGGTCTGCCAGCAGACGCTCGGTCTCGGCAGCGATCTCGCCTTTGCGGCCCGAGACGACCATGCGACGAATCGGGTCGTCGTTGCCGTCGGTGCCGGCGGTGCCAGCAGCGGGCGCGGCGTCGGTCGATGCGGTCTGAGCCGCCGCCGGGTTGGCGGCGATCTTATACGGATCGGTCCAGCCGGCATAGCGCTCGATGTATCCGGTCGAGCCCTCGTCCTCAACGCTCAGGACGCGATAGCTGTAGACGGTATCCATAAAACGCTTGGAGCCCGGGTTCATGATGGGGGCGTCCAGACCCGCGCCAAAAGCGGCGGCCAAAAAGACCGAACCCAGCAGCGGGCGAGCGGGCAGGCCAAAGCTGATGTTCGACACGCCGAGCGCGCATTTGACGCCCAGGCGCTCCTTGCACAGGGACATGGCGCGCAGGATCTGCTCGGCCTGGCGTTGATTGGTCGAGGCGGTCATGACCAGGCAGTCGATGAGGATGCGGTCCGGGCCAATGCCGTAGCGGGCGGCCTCGGCCACGATGCGCTCGGCGATGGCGAAGCGGGCCTCGGCGGTATCGGGGATGCCGCCTTCGTCGAGCGTAAGGCCGACGACGTTGGTGCCGTAGTGGGCGACCAGTGGAAAGATCTCATCCATGATCTGCTGTTTGCCGTTGACCGAGTTGATGATGGGCTTGCCGGCGTAGCGGCGTACGGCGGCCTCGACGGCGGCGGGATCGGTGGAGTCGATCTGCAGCGGCAACAGCGTGGAGCCTTGGAGCTGCTCGGTCGCCTGCTGGATAATCTTGACCTCGTCGATCTCGGGCAGGCCCACGTTAACGTCCAAGATGTCGGCGCCCTGTTCTTGCTGGCTGATGCCCTGGCTCACGACGTAGTCCAGGTCGCCGTCGCGCAGGGCCTGCTGCAGCCGCTTTTTGCCGGTGGGATTGATGCGCTCGCCGATGACGGCAATCTTGTGGCCGTCGCAGGGGAGGTCCACCACGGTCTGGGCGCTTGTGACCGACATGCTGGGCTTGCGGTGGCGCGGACTGGGCGTGTGGTTATCGATAAGCGTGCGCAAGGCGGCCATGTGCGCCGGCGTGGTGCCGCAGCAGCCGCCCACGACGCTCACGCCGTCCTCAATCATGCCGGCGACGGCCTCGGCGTATTCGGGTGCCTGGATATCAAAGACGGTATTGCCGTCATCGTCCACGCGGGGCAGTCCCGCATTGGCCTGCACCATAACGGGCTTGTCCGTAACGGTGAGCATACGCGCGGCGAGTCCTCGGAGCTCGGCCGGGCCCTGGCTGCAGTTGATGCCCAAAACGTCGGCGCCGATGGCGTCGAGGGTGATGGCGGCGACCTCGGGGCTCGTGCCCAAGAAGGTGCGGCCGTCTTCCTCAAAGGTCATGGTGGCAAAGACGGGCAGGTTGGAGTTTTCGCGGCAGGCGAGGACTGCCGCCTTGATCTCGGCCAGGTCGGTCATAGTCTCGATAATAAAGAGGTCCACACCCGCGGCGACGCCAGAGCGCACCTCCTCGGCAAAGAGGTCGTAGGCCTCGTCGAAGCTGAGGGTACCCAAGGGGCGCAGCAGCGCGCCGATGGGGCCGATATCGCCGGCGACGTAGTGGGCACCGGCTGCGCGGGCGCAGGCGACAGCGGCGGCAAAGACATCTGCCACGGTGGCGGTACCGTCGAGCTTGTGGGCGTTGGCGCCAAAGGTATTGGCGGTGATCACGTCGCAGCCGGCCTCGACGTACTGTCGCTGAATGTCGGTAATGACCTGGGGCTCCTCAAAGTTGAGCAGCTCGGGCAGGGCTCCGGCCTTCATGCCGGCCGCCTGCAGCATGGTGCCCATGCCGCCGTCGAACAGCAGATGCCCCGTGCCCTCGATGGCCGCACGCAGGCGATCGTCCTTAATGCGCAGATCGTCGATCGTGCGCGTCTTGTACGTGGCACCGTTGCGACGTGCGGCATCAACGGGTGCCGCCAATGCAGTGCCGTCAGAATCATGAGTGATAAGCGGAGTAAACATCGAGGGCTCCTAATGGCTGGAATAGCAGGTGGTGTGGGCGGCGCGGAAGCGACAGTGCTCGCGCATGCGGCAGATATTGCAGGTGGGGCGGCTCTGGGCGTCGTGGACCTCGCCGTCGAACAGACCGATCACCGCGGTCACGCTCTTGGTGGGCATGAGCAGGCTGGTGGGCGTGACGGTAAGCCCGATGAGCCGCGTGGCGTTGAGCGCGTCCACGATTGAGCGCTGTGCCGTAAGCGGGCAGTCGCCGTAGCCGGGACTGAAGCGCCAGTTACCGGCGAGTCCGTGTGCGGCGGCCGCAGCCTTAACCTGCTGGTCCATCTGCTCAACGGCGGCTTCTACATAGGCAGAGCATGCGGCGTCGAGCACGGCTCCCTCCAGGGGCTGCTGGGCTCCCGTGGTACGCAGGCGACGCTCGGCGTCCATGCCGAGGGTGCATGCCATGAGCGCGGCAAAGCGGGCGTCTTTGAGATGTCGATAGATGTCGCGACCGCGCAGCTCAACGTTGGTGCCGACCAAGCGAATGCAAGGCTCTCCCTGCTCGTCCACGCCCGTGGCATCGACGGTAAACACGCGCCGCACGCCGCGGGGCTCAATGTCCAGCTCAAGGCGCTCGACCACAAGCTCAATACGTCGTGACAGCTCGGGCTCAATCTGCTGGCCGCCGTAACCCAGATACCGCAGCATCTCGGCACGGTCGACACGGGGATGGTGCGCAGCATCGACACGGTAAAGCGCCGGCGACGCAAGGTCGGCCGGCACTTCGACAGCGGTTGTATCGATGTGCGGTTTTTCCATTACCCTAGGCGCTCCATAATGGTCGCGGCGATCGCAGGACGATTCATAGTGTACAGGTGCAGACCGGCGGCACCGTGCTCCTTGAGGTCGCAAAGCTGACGGGCGGCATAATCTACACCGGCTGCCTGCAGGCTCTCGGGGTCGTTCTCGTACTTGGCGAGAATCTTGATGACGGGGGAGGGCAGCGACGCACCGCACATAAAGACCATGCGGCTGATTTGCGACTTGCCCATAAACGGCATGATGCCCGCGGTAATGGGCACGGTGATGCCCGCCTTGTCGGCAAGCTCGCGGAAGCGGTAGAAGCACTCGTTGTCAAAGAAGAGCTGCGTCACAAAGAAGCTCGCGCCGGCGTCCTGTTTTTGCTTGAGGTATTCGACCGAAGCGTTGAGGTCCTCACAGGCAATGTGGCCCTCGGGGTAGGCCGCGGCGCCCACACAAAAGCCGGCGTCGACAAGCTCGGGGATGAGGTCACGGGCGTAGGCGTAGTCCGAGGCGGGCTTGTCATCCTCGGTCGCGCCAGCAGGAAGATCACCGCGCAGGGCCAGCACATTTTCTACGCCGGCGGTGCGGTACTCATCGATCTTGGCGGCGATATCGGCGTGGGTACGGCCCACACAGGTGAGGTGCGCCACCGAGGGCGTATCGAATTCGCTCGTAATCATATGCGCGATGGGGGCGGTGGTGGCACCGTTGCCCGAGCCGCCAGCGGAACAAGTGACCGAGACAAAGCTCGGCGAAAGCTTGCACAGATTGCCTGCCACCTCGCGAGCCGTGTTGAGGGTAAGCTCGCCCTTGGGCGGGAACATCTCAAACGAAACGGGTGCGGTGCCCTGGGATGCTGCCTGCTTAAAAACCTCGTCGACGCGCATATCGTGCTCCTTTAGATACGTAATAGTGTGATGTGTTGTAAGGATTCTACAGCACCACTGTGTCACGGTGGAGTTTCACTCGCTATTCGGGGATACCAATCAAAGATGCCTTGCTATCGACATTCCCTATAGCAGAGCGGTCAATCTAGGATGGGGCTATAAAGACTGGTATCTGATGCGAAATACCAGTTAATAGAGCCCCATCCCAAATTGACTACCCTTAAACCATGGGGAGAGGTCTGCAATTTATACAGTTGATTGGCTGTTGAGGGCGGCAACGCCGCCGCGATGCGGTAACCTCATTGATTGGTTTCGTTACAGCAACATAACGGTAATGTTGCGGAAACACGACGAGCCTAATCTATGACTCGTTCGTTAGTAATCAACACCGCTTCTCACGCGGTGCCGATACGAAGGGAGTTCCGTATGGCCGAACTTACTGACCGCTTCGGGACCATGGTGTTCTCTGAGGAAGTCATGAAGGACTACCTCCCCAAGGACATTTGGAAGCGCCTTGCTGCAACCCTCGAGGACGGTGAGCCGCTCGACCTGGATGTGGCCAACGCCGTTGCCCACGCCATGAAGGTCTGGGCCATCTCCAAGGGCGCGACGCACTACGCGCACTGGTTCCAGCCGCTTTCGGGCATTACTTCCGAGAAGCACGACAGCTTCCTCGAGCCCAACCACGACGGCACCGCCATTACCAAGTTTACGGGCAAGAACCTCATCCAGGGCGAGCCGGACGCCTCCAGCTTCCCCAACGGCGGCCTGCGTGCCACCTTCGAGGCCCGTGGCTACACCGCTTGGGATCCCACCAGCCCCGCCTTTATCAAGGACGATGTCCTGTGCATCCCCACGGCTTTTTGCTCCTACACGGGCGAGGCCCTGGACAAGAAGACCCCGCTGCTGCGCTCCATGACCGCACTCTCGCGTGAGTCCAAGCGCGTTTTGGCGCTGTTTGGTAAGACCCCCAAGAAGGTCGTTCCTTCCGTGGGCGATGAGCAGGAGTACTTCCTGATCAAGAAGGACGCTTACCGCAAGCGCAGGGACCTGGTCATCACCGGGCGCACCCTCTTTGGTGCTGCTCCCTGCAAGGGCCAGGAGCTCGAGGAGCACTACTTTGGCGCTATCCGCCCCACCGTCTCGTCCTATATGAAGGACCTGGACGATGAACTGTGGGCGCTTGGCATTCCTGCCAAGACCAAGCACAACGAGGTCGCCCCCTGCCAGCATGAGCTCGCCCCTGTCTACGGCGAGGTCAACGAGGCCATCGACCAGAATCTGGTCATGATGGAGAAGATGAAGCTCATCGCCTCCCGTCACGACTTGGTCTGCCTGCTGCACGAGAAGCCCTTTGAGGGCATCAACGGTTCGGGCAAGCACAACAACTGGTCGCTTGGCACCGAGTCCGAGAACCTGCTCGACCCGGGCGACACCCCGCTCGACAACCTGCAGTTCATCGTCTTCCTCACCGCGGTGATCGAGGCCGTCGATAACTATCAGGAACTCCTGCGTGCCTCCGTTGCCTCGGCCGGCAACGATCATCGTCTGGGCGCCAACGAGGCTCCTCCGGCGATTATGTCCATCTTCCTGGGCGACCAGCTCACCGAGGTCGTCGAGAAGATCATCGATGGCAAGGCTTCCGTCCATGCCACGCGCGGCGTGCTTGACCTAGGCGCCGATACCCTGCCCAAGCTGATGCAGGACAACACCGACCGCAACCGTACCTCCCCGTTCGCCTTCACCGGCAACAAGTTCGAGTTCCGTGCCTGCGGCTCCGAGCAGAACGTCTCCGACTCCAACCTGGTGCTCGATGCTGCCGTGGCCAAGTCGCTCAAGTCTTTCGCCGACGCACTCGAGGGTACGCCCGAGGATAAGTTCCAGGACGCCGCGCTCGAGTACTGCAAGAAGGTGCTGACCGATCACCAGCGCATCCTGTTCTCCGGCGACGGTTACTCCGACGAGTGGCCCATCGAGGCCGAGAAGCGCGGCCTTGCCAACAACAAGACCACGGCCGACGCTCTTCCCGCCTTTGTTTCCGATAAGGCCATTGCGCTCTTTGAGGAGACGGGTGTCCTGACCCGCGCCGAGGCCCAGTGCCGCTATGACTGCAAGCTCGAGAAGTACAACAAGCTCATGAACATCGAGGCTACCACGATGGTTCGCGAGGCGCGTCGTACCTATCGCCCGGTCATTACCGCCTATGCCACCAAGGTCGCTAAGGGCCTTGAGACTATTCGTGCCGCCGGTGCTGAGGCCGCCATGCAGTGCGAGCAGAACACGCTCAACAAGCTCTGCAACGGTATCACCGCCATCAACGACTCCATCAAGGCGCTCGACGCCGTACATCAGAAGGCCGAGGCTCTCGATGGCCAGGAGCAGGCCAACGTGTACGCGCACGAGGTCGTTCCCGCTATGGATACGCTGCGTGCTGCCGTGGACGCCATGGAGGAGATCGTGGCCGCCGACTACTGGCCGGTTCCGACCTACGACGACATCCTGTTCTACGTGTAGAGCGTAACTGACATATCGTCACGGTATTGAGCCGGGGTCCGCATCGCGCGGGCCCCGGCTATTTGTTTGCGAAGGACGCTTTGGATCCCGCTTTGCAACTGATTCGCCCACGCAATAAGGGGTCGTGGGCAAAAAACGTCAAATATGAGTACTGTCACTAAACTAGTTCCATATCAAAATGGCAGTTTTTGCCGAGTTGGACCACATATGTCCAGGTATATAGCTGAGGTCGGGCCCAATCTGAGCACTAGGTCGTTGATTTGACATCTGATTCACCATCTAAAAGGCCAAATTCGCTGTTACTAAATCGGTAACAGTACTCACATTTGCCATTTTTTGCCCACAGGCCTTGCGATGGTGCCGGGATCCGCACCCTGTCGGGTTCGAATCCCGGCGTATGGGTAGCAAAAAGCCCGCTACCGAATTGGTAACGGGCTTCTCAGATTCTGTGGTGCCCCCAGCGGGATTCGAACCCGCGATATCCACCTTGAAAGGGTGGCGTCCTTGGCCGCTAGACGATGGGGACAGCGGGAAAGAGTATAGCAGACTTTTTTGCCGGCGCGTATATCGTTGGCAAACTGGAAAACCACCACATAGGAGCTGGCTCTCTATCCCGATTCTCAAACATCTCATTCTGTAACAGTAAGACGACTTTTAACGGTCTAGATGTTACAGATTGAGACAAAC
>JAHYYK010000025.1:8129-35383 GCA_019425005.1 Collinsella sp. | reverse complement strand
CCGTCGGATGACTTGAAGAAGGGGGAGGCCTCGCGGCCTCCCCCTTTTTTGCGTTTACGGGCTTTTGTCTCACATAGTAGCTGTGTTTTATAACCCTCGTTTGTCGCATCTTCTGTGAACGGGCTACAATAACTTAGTCTGTGCGATATGGAGGTGAACATGGCTGAAGCTGGTATCGGCGTTGATATCGTCGAGATTTCCCGCATGAAATCAATTCTTGAAAAGACGCCGTCGTTTGCTCGGCGTGTGTTTACCGAAGAAGAGCGTGCGTATTGTGATGCATCATCGCGTCCCGCTGCTCACTATGCCAGCCGCTTTGCTTCGCGCGAGGCGGTACTTAAAGCTCTCGGCACGGGTTTTAGTCAAGGCGTTGGTCGCAAGGATGTTTCGGTTACGCGTGATAAACTCGGCAAACCGAAGGCGCTGCTTTCGGGCCGTGCTCTCGAGATCGCTCAAGAACTGGGTGTTGTTGAGGTCGCTCTTTCCATTACGCTTACGGGAGACTTGGCCGTTGCGAATGCCATCGCGATTACCGAAGATGCTCGGCCTAAGCCAAAAGAGGATAAGGTGAGTACCAAGAAACGCGTTGCGCAGACATTTAAAGAGGCTCGCTCTGTATTAGATGAGCTCGAGCAGCTGCAGAATTCAGCATTGGCGGAGCACCTGGGCGATGCTTCGCAAGATACGCTAGGAGCATAGATGAAACCGGTTTTGAGTACCGAAGAAGTCGTTCGTCTCGAGGATATCATCGAACGCGAAGGGACTTCGAAGGCCGAGCTTATGGAGCTAGCGGGTGAGTTTGCCGCTAACGAGGTCTTGAAGCTCAATCCCGATCGGGTTCTCGTTTTGGTCGGTTTTGGTAATAATGGCGGCGACGGTTGGGTTGCCGCCGATATCCTGAGCCATAAGGGTGTGGACGTGGATATCGTTTCTCCGGTTGAACCGGATGAGATTCCTGCTGCTCTGGCACGTCATGTTGCTCGTCGTACTGCCGGCCGCGATGTGCACGTTTGCGTCGGCCCCTCGCGTGATGAACTCGAGGTTTTGATCGATAAGGCCGATGTTGTTGTCGATGCCATTTTTGGTACCGGTTTCCACGGGAATCTGCGTGCGCCGTTCTCCATTTGGATTCCTACGGTCAATGAATGCGCCGATTGTGTCGTATCCATTGATGTCCCCTCGGGCCTGAATGCAGAGACGGGCGTTGTTGATGACGACTGCATTCGTGCCGAGCGCACGGTGACGATGATTGCGCCCAAGATTGGTCTGTATAGCGCTGATGGTCCTGAGTATGCTGGCGATTTGATCTGCGGCAATCTTTACGACCGTCTTGACGAGGTCATCGATGATGTCGACCACGCCGCCGAGATTGTCGAGCCCGGTGACTTAGTTGATTACTTTGCTCCGCTACCATCGAATATCGATAAGTATTCCCGTGGCTCCGTGCTTATTGTCGCCGGATCTGCGCAATATCCTGGTGCTGCCATTATGGCGGCCAAGTCTGCAGCTCGCGCGGGTGCTGGTTACGTGGCAGTCGCGGCTCCTGACGCCTGCGCCAATCTCATTCGCATGGCACTTCCTTCGATTCCGGTCTTTGCTATTCCGTCTGATTCCCGCGGCTCCTTTGGCGCCGCTGCGCGCATGACGGTGTGCGAGATCGCAAAGAAGTACAGCTGCGTGCTGTGCGGTCCCGGTATGACGACGTCTGCCGGCGCTATGCAGGTGGTTTCGGGCTTGCTCGAGCTTGATGTACCGCTTATTTTGGACGCCGATGCACTCAACTGCCTTGCTAAGATTGCCATTGACGGTATTGATAGTAACCCCGAGATGTATCGCCGCGAGCAGCCGTTGGTTATGACGCCGCACTATCGTGAGCTTTCGCGCCTGGTTGCCGGTGACGAGGTGAACGACCTTGGTACCGCGATTGCGGCCGCGCAGAGGGTTGTCTGGGCTGCAGGCTCCGACAATCTGGTGGTCATTGCCAAGGGGCCGACGACGGCTATCTGTGGCGTTGAGCGTGTGCTGCTGCCGCTCTCGGGTCCGGCTTCTCTGGCAACTGCCGGTTCGGGTGATGTTCTCGCGGGTATTTTGGCCGGCACGCTTGCCACCATGCGCGACGAGATGGATCGTTGGGAGTTGCTGTATTCGTACGCCGTCGCACTTCACAGCTACGCCGGTTTTGCCGCGGCGACGGAGTATGGTGAGAAGAGCGTCATCGCGACCGATCTTATCGACTTGATCGGTCCTGCCATGGAGCTGGCGGCAAAGGATGCGCTCGAAGATCTGGGAATCATGGACGAAGGGTCGGATGACTAATCATGAATAAAGCCGATTTGACGCGCTGGTCCTGGGTCGAGATCGACCGCGGGGCGCTCCGTCGCAACACGAGGGCCTATAAGAACTTGTTGAATCCGCGTCAGCGCCTGTGCTGCGTGGTCAAGGCCGATGCTTATGGTCATGGAGCTGTTGAGTGTGCCAAGATCATGTATTCGGCCGGTGCCGACATGTTTGCCGTGGCGACGGTTAACGAGGGCGTTGGGCTCCGTCAGGGCGGGATTACTAAGCCCGTCCTGATTCTAAGTGAGCCGCCTATCGAGGCTATTCCTGCATTGCTCGAATTCGATATCATGCCCTCGGTCTATACGTCCGATTTTGCTCTTGCGTATGGCGAATGCGCCGTCGCGGCGGGCAAGGTGGGCAAGTACCATCTTGCCATCGAGACGGGCATGAATCGTATCGGTGTTCACTACACACAGGTGCTCGACTTTGTACGCGGCATCAGTTTCCATCGCGGCATCCAGTGCGACGGCGTATTTACGCACTTTGCCACGGCCGATGAACCTTCGGGTTGGGACTACAAGCTGCAGTGCCAGCGTTTTACCGAGGCCGTTCAGGCCATTAAGGACGCAGGTTTTGAATGCGGTATCGTGCATTGTGCCAATACGCCGTCCTCGATGCTCGATTCTTCAATGCACTTTGACATGATTCGTGCCGGCATCGGTTTGTATGGTCTGCAGCCATGTGAGCTGAGTGGTCGCGTGATGCAGCTTGATCCCGTCATGAGCGTCCACGCGCGTGTGACGCGCGTGGCGCATCCTGCGATGGGCGAGGGCGTGGGCTACGGCTTTACCTACCGCGTACCGCGCACGCGCGTTCAGATCTGCACCCTTCCGATCGGTTATGCCGATGGCCTTTCGCGTACGCTTTCCAATCGTATGGACGTGCTGTATCGCGGCGAGCGTGTGCGTCAGGTGGGCAATATCTGCATGGACCAGTTTATGGTCGCCATTCAGTCCAACCCGGCGCATGAGATTCCCGAGGCCGAGTATGGTGACGAGATGATCATTGTCGGCCGCGATGGAGATGCCGAGATTACCATGGACGAGATGGCGCGCCTACGCGGCACGATTAACTACGAGGTCGCTTGCGGCTTTGGTATGCGTCTCGACAAGGTCTACGTGTAGGAGCCGCTATGGGCGTCATGCACATCCCCGGCCATACCCATCAGGCACCACGTGAGGTCGCACTCGAGGAAATTGAGGCCGTTCTGGGCGATTGTCACCTCTGCCAGCTCTACCAGTCGCGTCACAATATCGTGTTTGGCGTGGGAAACCCCCGCGCTCGTGTGATGTTTATTGGCGAGGCGCCGGGCCGCAATGAGGATTTGCAGGGCGAGCCCTTTGTGGGGGCGGCAGGCGAGGACCTCAACGGCATTTTGTCGCTGGCGGGGCTCAAACGCGAAGACGTCTACATTGCCAACGTGCTTAAGTGCCGCCCGCCGGGAAACCGCAATCCACGTCCCGAGGAAGTGCTGGCTTGCTCGCCGTTTTTGCGTGAGCAGATTCGAAGCATCTGGCCCGATATTATCGTGACGCTCGGCAACCCCGCGACGCACTTTGTGCTTAAGACCGAGATTGGCATTACTAAGCTGCGCGGCAGGTTCCACCAGATGGGGCATTTTGTAGTAATGCCCACGTTCCATCCGGCAGCAGCGCTACGCAATCCGGCGTGGCAGGAACTGCTGGAGGAAGACTTTAAGATGCTGGGCGACTATCTGGAGCGACATCCCGCACCAGAGGACGCCTCGGAATAATAAGGAGCATATATGTCCCTGGAGCGCCTGGGGGTAGGTACTTACAAAACGACTTGCGCTGCCGATACGGAGTACTTTGGCGAGCTAATTGCACCGTGCCTTGAGGACGGCGATGTGCTCATCCTGACCGGTGGCCTGGGGGTGGGCAAAACTCACTTTACCAAGGGCGTCTCGCGCGGGCTGGGCGATGAGCATATGGTTACGAGTCCTACGTTTGCGCTCATGGCCGTTCACGATCAAGGTCGTATTCCGCTGTTTCACTTTGATCTATACCGCCTGGAGCATGCCTACGAGCTCGAGGATACGGGCATTTTCGATGTGCTGGGCTACGAGGGTGCTTGCCTGCTGGAATGGGGCGAACAATTCCAGGACGAGCTGACGGATGAGTATCTTTCGGTGACGCTCAAGCGTGATGAGGGCGACAGCGATGTGCGAACGATAACGCTTGAGGCGCACGGTGACCGTGCAATGGAGCTTTCCCATTTGATTGATAAGGCTGTACAAGATGAGCTTGCATAACGACAACGCGCTGGTGGTGGCGCTCGATACCTCGACCGACATGCTTGCCTGCGCGGCAAGTTGGATTGATGGGCAGACGGGCGAGACGAAGCTCGCGAGTGGCGACCACATGTGTCGCCGTCACGCCAACGTTGAGCTCGTGAATACCGTTGATGGCGTGCTGGCTCAAGCCGGTCTGGATCGCAGCGATGTTGGTTGCTACGTGGTCGGTCGCGGCCCGGGGTCCTTTACGGGTGTGCGCATCGGCATCTCCACTGCCAAGGGCCTCGCGCGCGGTGCCAATGTTCCGCTGCTGGGCGTGTCGACGCTTGACGCTTGCGCTTGGACGGCGTGGAAGGCTGGCGTGCGCGGCAAGCTTGGTATCTTGGCCGATGCTATGCGCGGTGAGGTATATCCGGCGCTGTATATGCTGGTCGATGAGGGTCCCGAGCGTCAATTTGAGCGCGAGCACGTGGTCAAGGTCGCCGTGGCGCTCGATGAGTGGCGCCAAGCAGCGGACTGGGACCAGGTTCAGCTGACTGGTGACGGTCTCGTGCGCTATGGCAAGCTGTTGGGTGAGGACGAGACCGCTCGCTGCGTTGAGCGCGACCTGTGGTGGCCTTCGGGCGAGGGCTTGCTGCTCGCGCACGCTGCGGGTGACGGCGATCCGGCTCGCGTCCTGCCGATTTACACGCGCCTTTCGGATGCCGAGGAAAACGAGCGCAAGCGTCTTGGTCTTGCCGAGAGTGCGCAGAGCGAAATTACGGGCGTTGCCGATGAGCTCGCCGGTCGTCATCTGCAGTTCCGTCCCATGGGCGCGGCGGATGCCGAGGGCGCGAGCGCGCTAGAGGCTGCCTGCTTTGAAGGTGCCGGACACGAGGCGTGGACGCCGGGCATGTTCCTGTCCGAACTGGGCGAGGACGTCGCTGCGCCGCGTAGTTGGTGGGTGGCACACGACGACGGCAAGCTGCTGGGCCTTGCCGGCGGTATGGTCGTGGACGGTGATGTGCAGATTCTGGATGTCGCCGTCGACCCGGCACATCGCCGTGAGGGCATTGCCCGCAAGCTGCTGTCGCATGTGAGCTATGATGCCCAGATGCTCGGCTGCACCACGGCTTCGCTCGAGGTCGAGGACGGCAACGAGGGAGCGATTGCGCTCTATAACGCTCTGGGCTTTACCGAGGCAGGACGGCGCCGCGGCTACTATGGTGCCGGCAAGGATGCCATCGTCATGACGGCTCCGCTGCCCCTGGTGCTTCCGGTCGACAATGCTTCGCCCGAGCCGACGGCGGCAGAGCAGCGTGTATGGCCGCTGCCCGCGCCCGAACGCACTGCTGAGGAGCGTGCCGAAATCGAGCGCCGTCGCCTGGTGCTCGCTATCGAGAGTTCGTGCGATGAGACGGCCGTGGCGATTATCGATGCGGATGGCAATATGCTGGCCAACCAGGTGTCGACACAGATTGATTTTCACGCCCGCTTTGGCGGCGTGGTGCCCGAGATCGCCTCGCGCAAACACGTTGAGGTGATTGTGAGTGTCGTGGATGCGGCGCTCGAGGATGCCGCAGCATCGCTTGGTCTTGAGGGTGGAGCCATCGCGCCGAGCGAACTCGCCGCTGTTGGCGTGACACAGGGTCCGGGCCTGGTGGGTGCTCTGGTAGTGGGCGTCGCCTTCGCCAAGGGCTTTGCCTATGCCGCCGGTAAGCCGCTCGTGTGCGTCAACCATCTGGAGGGCCATCTGTTCGCCAATCTGCTGGCGCAGCCCGATCTCAGGCCGCCGTTTATCTTCACGCTCGTCTCGGGCGGTCATACCATGCTCGTGCACGTGAAGGCATGGGGCGACTACGAGGTACTTGGTGAGACACTCGACGATGCTGTGGGCGAGGCCTTCGACAAGGTAGCCAAGGCGTTGGGTCTGGGCTATCCAGGTGGCCCCATCATCTCCAAGCTGGCCGAGACGGGCAATCCCCGCGCGATCGATTTTCCTCGCGCGCTTAACAGCAGGGGGGACTATCGCTTCTCGCTTTCGGGCCTCAAGACGGCGGTGACGCTCTACATCGAGCAGGAGACCAAGGCCGGGCGCACGATTCACCTGCCCGATCTGGCGGCTTCGTTTGAGGCAGCCGTCTTTGACGTTCAGTACAAGAAGGCCAAGAACGCGCTGCATGCCACCGGATGCAAGGAATACTGCATCGGCGGCGGCGTCTCGGCTAATCCGCATCTGCGCGAGATGATGATCAAGAAGCTCGGGCGCCAGGGCATCCGCGTGACGGTGCCGCCCTTGTCTGCCTGCACCGATAACGCCGCCATGATCGCGGAGGTCGCTCGCCGTAAATTCGACCGAGGAGAAATCTCGCCGTTCGACGTCGACGCCGATCCGAACATGACGCTGTAGTCGTACGGGTGCGGTCCCCGGCCCTGACCGGCCCGGCGGCCCCATATGAACTTTCCTGCTCTACAGTCCTGCTCACGACGGAGGCCACATTAAGTGGCCTCCTGTTCGTGCGGAACTCGCGATAAAGTTCATATGGGGCCGCCGGGCCGGTCAGGGCCGGGGACCTTTCTGTATCGATATAGCTTCTGAGCTGGATCGGTGTCGACAACGTCCAGCAAGGCTAGCAAGCCAGCGTCGAATTTCCGGCGTGCTTTAGCTGAAAGAAAAGATGGCATGCGGAGCTTTGCTCCGCATTTGGGATGGGAGCCCCTCGGGAGCGAGCGGGCGTATACAAGGTTTATCGCGAGTTCCGCACGAGCCGGAGAGCACTTAATGTGCTCTCCGTGCGAGCAGGACTGTAGAGCAGGAAACCTTGTATACGCCCGCTCGCTCCCGAGGGGCATCTCTCATGCAAAAACTTTTGTTGGGTAAAGTCCGAGGTCAGTGGCGTTTTATACCGAGAATTTCAAAAAAAGTTGAAAATTCATTACAAATTTGCGTTGACTTTAGGTAACTA
The DNA here is from genome assembly GCA_019425005.1 of Collinsella sp. GTDB lineage: Bacteria > Actinomycetota > Coriobacteriia > Coriobacteriales > Coriobacteriaceae > Collinsella. The sequence goes on along the minus strand of JAHYYK010000025.1, from coordinate 27,844 downwards.
AAGTTACATACTCCTTTTCAACCACTGGGGGATGTGAACCGCACGGATCGTTCGCATCATGATTGAAGAGGATTTTTTAGACATGTTCACGCATCAGCTAAACATTATCAGCGTAGTAATTATCTGATGCGGGTTAGCACATACAGCTAGCCCGTACGATAACGGGCGGCTGATGAAGATGAGGGCCGTCGAGCGCAACCGACGGCCCTCATTTTTTATGTCTGAGAAGTTCTTTTTAGAGGAGGAAATGTAATGAACGGAGTTTTGCTCATGGTTGTGGCCGCGGCGGTGCTCGCCTGCGGCTATCTGGGCTATGGCCGATGGCTGGCCAACAAGTGGGGCGTTGACAAAGAGGCTCTCACGCCGGCCAAGCGCATGAAGGACGGCAAGAGCTTCTCGCCCGTCTCTGCCTTCACCGCGTTCTCGCACCAGTTCAGCTCGATCTGCGGTGCTGGCCCTGTTACGGGTACGATCGTCGCCATGGCCTTTGGCTGGCTGCCCGTCGTGCTCTGGGTCCTCGTCGGCGGCATCTTCTTTGGCGCCGTCCACGACTTTGGTGCCCTGTACGCTTCGATGAAGAACAACGGCAAGTCGCTCGCTCAGCTCATCGAGAAGTACATCGGCAAGACCGGCCGTCGCCTGTTCCTGCTGTTCTGCTGGCTGTTCTGCATCATCGTCATCGCCGCCTTCACCGACATGGTCTGCAAGACGTTCATGTTCACCCCGGCCGTTGACGCTTCTGGTGCTGCTACCGGTGCCATCGACTTCACCAAGTCCTATGCCGCCGGCTGCGCTGGTACCATCTCCATCCTGTTCACCTTCGTCGCTATCGCCTTTGGTTGGGCCCAGAAGAAGTTCAACCTCACCGGCGCTGCCGAGTTCGTCACCGGCGTTATCCTCATGGTTCTCATGTTCGCCGTCGGTATGCAGTTCCCGGTCTACCTGGATAAGTTCCAGTGGTTCGCCGTCGTCATGGTCTACCTGGTCTTCGCTGGCGCTATGCCCATCCAGATGCTCAAGACCCCGCGTGACTACCTCACTTCCATCATGATGATCGTCATGATCGTTTGCGCTGTCCTCGGTATCGTCGTCCTGGGTGTTAACGGCCAGGCCACCATCACCGCTCCGGCCTTTACCGGCTTCTCCAGCGCTTCTGGCATGATGTTCCCGGTCCTGTTTGTTTCCGTTGCCTGCGGTGCCCTCTCCGGCTTCCACAGCCTCGTTTCTTCTGGTACCTCCTCCAAGCAGGTCGAGAAGGAGCAGGACGCCGTCAAGGTCGGTTATGGCGCCATGATCGTCGAGTCCTTCGTCGGCATCCTTGCCATCATCGTCGCCGGCATCATGTTCTCCGATATGAACACCGCCGGTACTGGCGCTCTCAACGCCGGTGTCGCTTCCACCCCGTTCCAGATCTTCGCCGCTGGCATCTCCCGCGGTATGCAGGCCTTCGGTGTTGACGGTACGCTCGCTACCGTCTTCATGACCATGAACGTTTCCGCTCTGGCCCTGACCTCGCTCGACGCCGTCGCCCGCATCGCCCGCACCTCGTTCTCCGAGTTCTTTGCCCAGACCAACGACGCCCTGGCCATCGAGTCCAAGGCCGGCTACATGAAGGTTCTCGGCAACCCCTGGTTCGCCACGGTCGTCACCCTGCTTCCCGGTCTCGCCCTTGCCTTTGGTGGCTATGCCAACATCTGGCCGCTCTTTGGTGCTTCCAACCAGCTGCTCGGCGGTATGACCATGATCACCCTCGCCGTGTTCTGTAAGTGCACCGGCCGCAAGGGCTGGATGCTCTACGTGCCCGTCGCCTTCCTGCTCTGCTGCACCTTCACCTCGCTGGTCCAGAGCGCCATGGGCTGCATGACCGCTGTCCAGGCTTACGGCTTCTTCGGCACCATCCCGGCTACCGCCACCACGGCCGCCGTCTCCGTCGCCGCCACCAAGGGCTTGCAGCTCGTTTTCGCCGTCCTGCTGATGGTCCTGGGCCTCATCGTCGCCGTCAACTGCCTCAAGGAGTTCTTCGGCAAGGAGGCCGGCTCCATGCCCGACGAGGAGCCCGAGTGGTCCGAGATGGGCAAGGCCGAGTACGGTCGCGCCACTGCCGCTGAAGCTCCTGCCGACGCCGAGGCCGCCAAGGCCTAGTCGGTCGGACGGGTTGAATCTCCCATCTATTTGACTCGGAAAGACCGGGTCCGCAATCAAGCGGACCCGGTCTTTTTTCTTGTGAGAACAGGTGGTGCAAGGGCGTTCTCGCAGATGTTTTGCGTGGATAGGCTCGTGCGTTGTACCATAAGGACGTATATGTGTGCATATGAAAGGGGCCCCGTGGCCAAGACGGTATATTCCGATAATCAAAACAATGTCGATGCTCTGGCTGAGCGTCTGAGCAGCCAGACGTCGCTTTCTGCCGAGCGCGCCAAGCTGGTTGCCTACGACCTGCTCTGCCGCAAGGCGCTCAAGATTAAGTCGAGCGCGCTGGCGCAGATTTTCCGCTCCGTCGATAAGGAATGCGACACCAAGGCGATGCGCGATGAGCTTATCGCGGCAAATATCGTGACCAAGATCGAGGGCAGCGGCATTAACGGGCGCCCGGCGTTCTATACCATCAATGTCGAGATCCGCGATGCCCAGGAGCAGCCTGCCGAGTCCGTCGAAGATTTTGTCGTCGAGGATTCCGCTGACGTGCCTGCTGTGGAAGAAGCTGCTCCGCGTGAGCATGTCGATACCGATGAGTTGCTCGATGAGAACGTCGTGCGTGCCTTTACGGCCAAGGCAGGACGCGGCGGTTTTGGCGGGGGTGGCAAGCGCGATGCGCAGCGCCGCGCCCAGCAGGAGCGCTTCCGTCGTGCCGTTGCTCAAAAGGGTGAGACGGATGCCGAGGCTGTTGAGAACGAGGTTGCTGCCGAGTCGCAGAGGCCCGCGAAGGAGCAAAAGCCCGTGGAGGCCCAGGAGCCCCAGCGTCGCCGTGGTGCCCACTTTAAGGCTGCGCAGCAGGATGTCGCGCATGAGGTTGAAGAGCCTTCCGAGGCTGCAGACGATGTTGAGGAGTCTGCCAAGAAGGCTCCGGGTTCATGCCGTCCCGGGCGTGGTTTTGCGAGGCGCGCGTATCCCGTAAGGCGTCAGGAGAAGGGCGAGCCGGCTTCGACCGCTCAGGCCGAGAAGGCCGAACAAACCGAGAAAACCGTTGAGCCGGCGGCTCGCGAACAGAAGCCTGTTGAGCCGCAGCTTGAGGTTGCTGCCGAGGCCAAGGGCGAGCAGCCTACTGATGGGCAGACGGAGCAGGGCGCGTCGAGCAGGCCTCGCCGCCGTCGCCATCGCGGGGGCCGCAGTTCCCATGCCGAGACTGCAGCCGAGAAGACCACGCCGCAGGACGAGGATGCGAAGGCCGAGGTTTCTTCGGGGCAGCCTAAGCGCCAGCCGGCGAAGGAGAGCAAGTCCGATCGTCCGCAGAAGCAGGCGTCTATGCCGAAGCGCGAGCGCAATTCCCAAGGCGATTCTAAGCGCAGGTCTCAGAAGAAGCCGGAGTCTGCCGCAGTAGATGCTGCTGCCCAGCAGCCCGAGCCGGCCGTCCACGGCGAGGTATCGGCGTTTGCCCTTGCCCGCGTTTTAGGCAGGCAGCTGCTCAAAGTTGTCCCTACGCCTACGGCGCTCTCTAAGATCAAGGAGCAGCAGACACAGATCGTAAAGGTCGAGGGCAAGGACGGCAAAAAGGCTCCGCAGCGCACTCAGCACAACGAGATGTCCAACCGCAAGATTGCCGAGGAAATCGCAATCATCCAGGCTTGGATCGAGCAAAACCGAGGTGCCGATACGCCGGTTGCCTCGCGCCGCCAGCGTGCCTACCAGATTTTTAACGACGAGAAGGCTTTTGACGGCAAGCACGGTGAGCGCCTGATAAGGCGCATGACCGAAAAGGGCATCAGCATGCAGGCGATCAAGGTCGCCCCCAACCGCCCCGTGCACTTTACGGGTTTCTTTACGCTGGGCGCCGATAAGCCGTTCATTATGGTCGAGAACCTGGACACCTATGACGAGATCGTCAGGCTGCTGCGTGGCCGCAAGCACGCCAAGCTCTTTGGCATCAAGGTGGGCGGCGTGATTTTTGGCGGCGGATGCAAGGCGAGCGTCTCGCATGCCCTTGACGATTATCTGGCTGAGATCGGCTATCGCTTTAACTACGTCTACTACGTGGGCGATATCGACCGCGAGGGCGCGCGCATCGTCGAGCAGGCTCGCAATGCCAATGTGGTTGAGATTCGCCTGCATGCCGGCATGTACCGCGCCATGCTCGCCGAGCATAAGCGTCGCGTGAAGGCCGGCGGCGAGTGCGAGCCCGCGGCTGCCAACCAGGGCGTGCCGCAGAACTTGGCGGCGACGATCAAGGATCTGCCCATGGTCACGCGCGTGCAGTTCCGCAATGTGCTACGTGAAGGCGGGCGCATTCCGCAGGAGATTCTGATGACTGCCGACTATCGGGATGGCGACTCGGGAAGCTTCGACCGCATGCTTAACAACTAAATTCCGCCGGCCCCGGGAGAGCGGGGACACCGGCTTAGGTTTCCTGCTCTACAGTCCTGCTCACGACGGAGGCCACATTAAGTGGCCTCCTGTTCGTGCGGAACTCGCGATAAACCTAAGCCGGTGTCCCCGCTCTCCCGGGGGCTGTCGTGGCTTGGCCGTTGCACGCGGCTCGCTTTTCGGAACGGGGCTGACGGACACGTTCCGAAATCTACCACCGTCGCTGTGCAGGGTGTCTATAAAGAGCCGTGGCCAAAAAACATCAAATATGAGTACTGATACTCTTTTAGTAGCAGTAATTTTGACCACATTTAAGGTGATTTGACGTGTCGATCGAGCAGATAAGCTGCCGTATCTCCTCAAGTGTTCATTAAAGGAAGACCTTGATGCGAATAAATCTCATTAAGATCTTCTTTTATTAACGAAAATAATGTAGCTACAACGGTAACAGTACTCATATTTGCCGTTTTTTGGCCACAGTCCTTCGGAGGGTCCTCGAAAATAGTCCCGAGCCGGCACTTGGGGACGTTCCTATAATGCCGGCACTTAGGAGCGTCCCCAAGTGCCGACACCGCGTCTGCCTGCGGCGGCCGCGCCCCGCTGCGTCGCTCCGCATCCTTGCGGGTTCGGATTCCTCCGCTTGGCGGCGTTGGCTCGATTTGCTTGACGTGAGGGGCTCTTGGCTGGTGTGGGACGGAGGGATTCCGCGTCCGCCTGGTCGGCGGCCGCGCCCCGCTGCGTCGCTTCGCTCCTTGCGTGCTGCGCTGGAAAACGCTTCGCGTTTCCTCAGCTCCGCACCCTTGCGGGTTCGAATTCCTCCGCTTGCCCACAAGAAAGCGCCCTGGGCCGTTATGGGCTTAGGGCGCTCAGTTTTAATGGCTGGGACGGAGGGATTCGAACCCCCAACAGCCGGCACCAAAAACCGGAGTTCTACCGTTGAACTACGTCCCAATGTGTGGTGTTGCCCAAAAGCAACTCGTCTAGTTTACCTAATCTGCGAGGGCATCGCAAACGCCGTCGAGTAGGCGTACGGCGAGCGTCTGCGCGTCGCTGGCCGTGAAGGTGCCGTTGTAGCGCGTCATGCCCGTGAGCTCAATGCGAATGCGAGCCGGCTTCTGCTGCGCGGCGACATTGGCGGTGCGGATGCGCTGGGCCAGGTTGTGGCACTCGGCGAGGGCAATCGTGGCGCGTGGCGCGGCGTCGGCGGGCAGCTCGTCGCTTGCGATCTCGAGCACCAGGTCAACGTCGGTTGGGACCTCGGAGTCGCAGAGCATCATGCCGCTGTTGTCGGTCGTTGCCGTGGCGATATTCCACATGCGCGACGCAACACTGCGCGCGATGGGGTCCTCGCCGATAACGGCGATCTGGAAGCGCTCGAGCACGTTGGCGGCGCGAGCAAAACCGATGCGGGACTCGGCTTCGGTGACCGAGGGCTTGCCCTCCCACACATGGTGCAGGCGGTTGATGTAGGCGTAGGTGTCCTGGAAGGCCATGCCGTCGGCAAACAGGCCGACATTTTCCTGGAACTGCTGCAGGGCGGCCTCGGTATGCGGACCAAAGTAGCCGTCGTCCTCGCCGCAGGCAAAGCCCAAAACGTTGAGAGCGCGCTGCAGGGCCTGCACATCGGCGCCATGGAAATTGGGCATGCGCAGATACAGAGTGCGGTCGCCCAGCTTATACGAGGCGTCGACCAGGGCGCTCCAACAGGGGATATCGACGGCATGACCGGCAGCAAGGCCGCTGTCGAGCCTGAAGGTGCTGACGGCCTGCTCGGTGGTGGTGCCAAAGCGCTTGTCGGCAACCTCGGTGTCATCGATTGTATAGCCGAGCTGCAGAAGGCGGGACTGGACGTCCTCGACGGCTGCTCCCTGCATGCCCGTTGTAATAGGTTCCATGAACGAACCCCTTTCGGCGTACGATTCGTACTATTTTGAGCGCGTGTCGGATAGACAACGCGAGACAATGCATAAACATGCACTCAACAGTGTAGCAACTTGTACCCAAACGCGCTGCCCACAGGTTTTGTGACCCCCGCTAGTTGAGGCGCTCCACAAAGAAATCTGCCATGGAGAGGAACAGTTCGCGTGCGTGCGGGTCAAGCTCAACGTTCTCGATGGCAGCCTTGGCTTTTGCGGTCAGGTCCAGCGCGTAGGCGTGAGCATATTCGATGGAGCCGGTCTGCTGGAAGATCTCCACGGCGCGCGCGAGCTGCGCGGGGTCCTCGGTGCCCGAGGAAAGGATTGCCTCGACCTCGTCGTGATGGCGCTCATCAGACAGGGCGTGCACGGCAACGAGCGTGCGTTTACCCTCGGTGATGTCGGTGCGGAAGTCCTTGTTGGCGGCCTCTTTGGTGCCGACCAAGTTGAGCAGGTCGTCCTGAATCTGAAAGGCAAGGCCGGTGTGCAGGCCAAAGGCGCGTAGCGCCTCGACCTGCTCTTCGCTGCCGCCGCCGATAATGGCTCCGGCGGCAAGCGGCGTGGCTCCGCTGTAGTACGCGGTCTTGTGCGTCGCCATGTCCAGATAATCGTCGACCGAAATGTCAAAGCGCCCGTCGCGGACCCAGCCCAGGTCGAGCGCCTGGCCCTCGATGGTACGGACGATCATCTCGGTAAGCTCGTGGAGCACGCGAAGCTTCACGTCTGCGTTGAGCGTGGGGTCGTCGAGAACCGTCTTGGTGACCATGGTGAGCGCCAGGTCACCGCAGTTGATGGCAAGACCGGTACCCTCGGTAAGGTGCATGCAGGGCTTGCCGCGACGAATCTGCCCGTTGTCGGCGATGTCGTCGTGGATGAGTGCGCCCGACTGAAAGTGCTCGATGGCCGCCGCGGCGCTGCGGGCGCTCTCAAAGCTACCGCCCACTGCGGTTGCGGCGAGCATGCAGATGAGCGGGCGGTGGCGCTTGCCAGCGTTTGCCGTAAATGCCGAGAGCGGGGTATACAGGTAACGCTCGATATCGGCGGAAGTCGCCTGTCCGTCAAAGAACGTGGCCAGATAGTCGTTAATCTGGTCAAAGTGCTGGGCTAAAAAGCTGGTAAACGGACTGGACACGGGTTCTCGCATTCTTTGATAGGTTGCATCGTTGCATTATGCAGACAACATATTGCCACATTAGGGCGTCGAGCGCGGCGGTTGAAGACGATTGGTCCATGCGGCCGCAAGTGCGGTAGGGGCTTGGCTAGATAAGCCCAAAGTGTTCGAGCGCGGTGACGACGCCGTCGTGGTCGATGCTGTCGGTGACATAGTCGGCCTTTTCCTTGAGGAAGTCCGGCGCATTGCCCATGGCGATACCGACATCGACGGCGTTCATCAGCGAGACGTCATTGCTGGCGTCGCCGATGCCGTATACGGTTCCGTGGTGGGGATCGAGGGCGTCGAGTACGGACTGGATACCCTCGCGCTTGGTGCATTCGCGAGGCGAAATCTCGGTCACTTCGAGCTCGAGCTCGTTAAAGCAGAGCAGCGGCTCAAACGCTTGATCCTGAGCGATGCGGCTGGCAAGCGACGTGGACATTAAGATCTTGTAGGCGCTGTAATGTTGCAGCTGCGTAATTGCATCGCCCACGGTGCGGGCGTATCCCGGGGCGTCGGGCGCATCGGCACTCATGCGAACGACGCCATTGAGTCCCTCAAAACGAATCACTTCGTCCGATTGCTCAAGAATGGGAGCAAGGCGCTGCAGCATGCCGGGCGTCATCGCCAAATCGCGAATCACGTGTCCCTCAAGTTCGACATAGCCACCCGCGAGGCAGACGATGCCGGTCCAGGGCAGCTCGAGCAGCTTTGGATGGATGCAGCTCAGCGTGCGCCCTGTGCAGATAAACGCCATATTGCCCTTGGCGACAAAATCACGGATGGCTTGCGAGACCGCTTCATTGGGATAGGGGGAGAGGTCTCGCTCGCTCTCGGGAAGCTCTTGTGCCACTCGAGGGTCTTGCCAGGCGAGTGTTCCGTCGATATCGAAGAAGCAGATATCGCCGCGCTTATGGGCTGCGCTGGCGGCAGGGGAGGCCGAGGTGGTGGGCACAAATCCCGGCTCGAGGCCCATGATCTGGTCAAAATGCTCTTTAACGCGGGGAACGGAGATGCCGATGACCACCTGGGCGGTCTTGCCCGTAATGATGAGGCCCTTGGCGCCCACCGCGACAAACGACGCATTATCTGCAACGATGGAAGGGTCTGCGACCTCGACGCGTAGGCGCGTGGCGCAGTTGGTTGCGCCCACGATATTGCCAACGCCACCTAAAAGCTGAATTACCCGCTCAGCGAGGACGTGATCTTGATCGGATTGAATACTGACCTCGCCATTGGGAGATTGCTCTTTGGCAAAGCCGCTTCCCGTTAAACGATCGATTGCCGCGCGATTGGAGACATGATCCTCGCGGCCCGGCGTCTTAAGGTCATAGACCAAGATGAGTGCTCGAAAACTAACAAAAAAGATGAGGCTAAAGGCAAGACCGATACCGAGCGCCAAAAGGTAGGAGCCGGCATGCATTCGCATGAGTGGGATGAAGTTGAAGGCCGTCATTTCCATGAGACCGCCCGAGAAGATGCCGACGATGCCAAAGAAGTTCATGGTCATGGCAAGGCAGGAGGACAGGACGGCGTAGAGCAAAAAGAGTCCGGGATAGGTGAACATAAAGAGAAACTCGAGCGGCTCGGTGACGCCGCAGACCACCGAGGCGACGATGGCGGGCAAAAGGATGACCTTAAGGCCGGCGCGGCGTTCGGGTTTGGCGGTGAAATAGAATGCTGCCGCGATGGCGGGAAGGCCAAAGAGCTTGCCCCAGCCGGTGGCGGTAAAACCTGCCCAGGGCGCAAGTTCATTTAAAGGGCGCGTGCTATGGGAGAGAATGGGGAGCAGGTTGGTCCACGTGGCGTAAATACCGTCGTGAATGACCAGATTGTCGTAATAGATGGGCATATAGAGCAGATGGTGTAGCCCCATGGGCTCGAGCGCTCGCTCCAAAAACACAAAGATGCCCACGCCGAAGGGGCCGACGCCCGCAAGTGCGTGGCGCAGCGTTTCGGTCACAGCGTATGCGAAGGGCACGATGGCGGCCGAGATGGCGGCAAGGGCAAACACGGCAAAAAAGCTGATGAGGTAGACGAGCGAGGAACCCGAGAACGTGCCGAGCCAATCGGGAACCTTGGCATCGTAGAAGCGGTCATGGATGGCAACGACGGTTGCCGACACCGCCAGCGGGCCGATAATGCCGGTGTCGAGCGTCTTGATGCCGTCGATGACGGTGATGCCGCTGGCGGGGGTTAAAGACGACGGGTACTTAAGTCCAAGGTTGTCGCCGCTCAGCTTAATGATCTCGCTCAAAAAGAAACAGTAGGCAAAATAGGCTACGAGCGCCTCGAGGCAGCAGCGTGCCGGTTGCTTTTGGGCAAGGCCGATGGGCAGCGCTACGGCAAAAAGGAGTGGAAGGCGCTTAAAGACCGTCCACGAGCCGCGCTGAATGATAGTCCAGAAAACGTACCAGGGGGTTCCGTATACGGCGAGGTCGCCGACGATATCCACGGTCGTTGCGAGGGCGGAGATGCCGACCATGAGGCCTGATATAGAAAACAGCATGGCGGGCGCGAACATGGCTCCGCCAAAACGTTGGATTTTCTGCAGCATAATATGCCTTTCGGATGCAACATGCTGTGCGAGCAAGAACGTTTAAACAATGAACTCATTGTAGAGGACTGGCTGCTTGCCGCATTGACGGTTTTGATTCGGTCCGATTTGGGTTTCGGGGGAACCGTCGACGGTAAATAATCCGTGCTTTACCGATAATCGGTTTAAACAACTTTAAGAAATGCTATCGTGCCTAGCCATACATATTCATTAGAGGTGAAATCATGCCAAAAGCGATTTACGAAGGAATCTACCGCGAGATCCGTTCGCGCATCATCAACGGGACCTATGCGTTTCAGGAGATGCTGCCAACCGAAGCCGAGCTGACCGCGGAGTTTGGCTGCACGCGCAATACCGTTCGACGCGCCTTGAGCATGCTGGCCGACCAGATGTTTGTGCAGCCTATACACGGCAAGGGCGTGCGCGTTATTTGGCTTAAGGGCGAAACCGATATGCTGGGCGCACTCGAAGAGGTTGAGTCGTTTGGCGAGTTCGCAAAACGCAACAATGCCGTCGCATCGACCGAGGTCAAGTCTTTTGAACATTTGATTTGCACTGAGCAACTCTCTCGTCGCCTGGGCTTTAAGGTGGGCGAGGAGCTGATTCGCGTCGTGCGTGTCCGAAGCCTCAACGGCAGCGCGCGCCAAGTGGACCACGGCTACTTTTTGGCGTCGATCGCCAAGGGCCTGACCCCCGAGATCGCGGCGGATTCTATCTACGGCTATCTGGAGCACAAGCGCGGCATCAAAGTGATGGCGAGCCGCCGTACGGTGAGTGTCGAGCTCGCCAACGATGAGGACTGCAGCTATCTGGACCTTGGCAAGTACAACTGCGTCGCCGTTATGGAGAGCCAGTCGTACACCTCGGACGGCATCTTGTTCGAGGTCACGCATGCCCGCACACACCCCGAGATCTTCCATTACCGCGTCAATTCCAAGCGATAGCCGGCTAGCTCGCAGCCTGACGAGACTCATGCCCTCAAAGCGAAAACGCCCGGTCAAACCGACGATGCATCGGCTTGATCGGGCGTTTTCTCTGCATTCGATAACAAATAATTGTTTATACAAAACTTGTCAAGTATCAAGTCGAAATTACCGTTCACCGAAGTTTTTCTACCGCTCTAGTAATACTTGTTCAAACAACTAGCCAAATAGCGTATTGTACAAGTCAGCAAAAGGGGCAAAGTCCCCGAGCCAATCTCCGAAGGCGGCGGCAAAGGGTGCCGCCACGGTGTGAAAGGGTGGATTGTAATGAAGAACGAAATGAGCAGAAGGCAGTTCCTGGGCTTTGCTGGTTCCGCGGCTGCGGTTCTTGGTCTGGGCCTCGTGGGCTGCGGTGGTTCTGCCGGCTCTGGCTCCTCTGCTTCTGGTGACGCTGCCGAGGTCTACTTCCTCCAGTTCAAGCCCGAGGTCGACAAGGAGTGGAAGGAGATCGCCAAGGCGTACAAGAAGGAGAAGGGCGTCGAGGTCAAGATCGTGACCGCCGCCTCCAACACCTACGAGGAGAAGCTCAAGTCCGAGATGTCCAAGAGCTCCGCTCCGACGCTGTTCCAGGTCAACGGCCCCACCGGCCTTAAGAACTGGAAGGACTACTGCGCCGATCTTTCCGACACCAAGCTCCGCGGCGAGCTCATCGACGACTCCCTGGCGCTGCAGTCCGACGGCAAGGATCTGGGTATCGACTGGGTTCAGGAGAGCTACGGCATCATCTACAACAAGGAGCTCCTCGAGAAGGCCGGCTACAAGGCCGAGGACATCAACTCCTTCGACAAGCTGAAGGCTTGCGCCGATGACATCCAGGCCCGCAAGGACGAGCTCGGCGTTGACGGTGCCTTCACTTCCGCCGGTATGGATGACTCCTCCAGCTGGCGCTACACCACGCACCTCGCCAACCTCCCGCTCTACTACGAGTTCGAGAAGGAGCACAATCAGGAGGACGACGAGATCAAGGGCGAGTATCTCGACAACTTTAAGCAGATCTTCGACCTGTACATCACCGACTCCACCTGCGATCCTTCGCAGCTCGCCTCCAAGACCGGTGACGACGCCACCAACGAGTTCGCAACCGGCAAGGCCGTCTTCTACCAGAACGGCTCTTGGGCCTACGCCGACCTCACCAAGGCCGGTATGACCGACGACCAGCTCGGCATGCTGCCGATCTACATCGGCGTCGATGGCGAGGAGAACCAGGGCCTGTGCTCCGGCGGCGAGAACTACTGGTGCGTCAGCTCCCAGGCTTCCGAGGATGCCCAGAAGGCCACCGAGGACTTCATGTATTGGTGCGTCACTTCTGACACCGCCACCAGCATCATCGCTGACAAGATGGGTCTGACCGCCCCGTTCAAGAGCGCTAAGGAGACCACCAACGTCTTCTCGCAGCAGGCCGTTGCTATGGCCAAGGACGGCAAGAAGACCGTCGCTTGGGACTTCGTTTACATCCCCTCCGAGGAGTGGAAGAAGAACCTCAAGCAGGCTCTCATCGCTTATGCTGCCGACAACACCAAGTGGGACGGCGTCAAGAACGCCTTCGTCGATGGCTGGAAGACCGAGAAGGCTGCTTCCGAGTAAGCAGTTGCTGCCCAAGCTATCTGATTAGCGACAGGGGGCGGGCAGACGTAGGTTTGCCCGCCCCCTGCATATTGAAAGGACCCTTCTATGGGCAAAGCACTCAAGCGCTGGTGGCCGCTCTTTATGCTGCCCACGTGCCTGGCGTTTATGATCGGGTTCGTGATTCCCTTTATCCAGGGTTTCTATCTCTCGTTCTGCCAGTTTATTACCATCAATAACGCGCACTTTGTCGGTATCGAGAACTACGTGCGCGCGCTGTCCGATCCGCAGTTCTCCACGTCGTTCTTCTTTACCGTGGCGTTTGCCTTCCTGTCGACGGTGCTCATCAACGTGATCGCGCTGGCCATTGCGCAGGCGCTCACTCGCAAGGCGCTCAAGGGCACCAACATCTTCCGTACGATCTTCTTTATGCCTAACCTGATCGGCGGCATCGTGCTGGGTTACATTTGGCAGATTCTGATCAACTGCCTGCTCTCCAACGTGGGTGCCCAGCTTATCGCCCTCAACTCCGCCGCTGGCTTCTGGGGCCTTATCATCCTGACCCTGTGGCAACAGGTCGGCTACATGATGATCATCTACATCGCCGGTCTGCAGTCCATTCCGTCTGACTACATCGAGGCCGCCAAGGTCGATGGCGCTACGGCATGGCAGACGTTTTGGAAGGTTAAGATCCCCAACCTGATGCCGACCATCACCATCTGCCTGTTCCTGTCCATCACCAACGGCTTTAAGCTGTTCGACCAGAACCTCGCCCTTACCGGTGGCGCCCCGGCGCACTCCACCGAGATGCTCGCCCTGAACATCTACAACACGTTCTATTCGCGTGCTGGCATCGCATGGCAGGGCATCGGTCAGGCCAAGGCAGTTATCTTCTGCATCCTGGTTGTCGCTATTTCTATGATCCAGCTTAAGGCCACGAGGTCCAAGGAGGTGCAGCAGTAATGAAACGCGATAAGGCTATCAACCGCGCGCTCTCGATCTTCTTTACGATCCTGTCGCTCGCATGGATCTACCCCGTGTTCATGATTGCGCTCAATTCCTTTAAGAAAGCGACCGCAATCAGCACCACCACGGCGTTCGATCTGCTCACGCCCGAGACGTTCAACGGCCTCGCAAACTACGTGCACGCTCTGAACGAGCAGGGCTTTGCCTCGGCGTTTATGTACTCGCTTATCATCACGGTCACGTCGGTCGTGCTGATTCTGGTGTGCTGCTCCATGTGCGCTTGGTACGTGGTGCGCGTCAACAGCAAGATCTCGAACTTCTTCTATTACCTGTTCGTCTTCTCGATGGTCGTACCGTTCCAGATGCTCATGTTCACGCTGTCCAACCTCGCGGACCGCATCGGCTTTAACACGCCGTTTAACATCTGCTTCATCTACCTTGGTTTTGGCGCGGGCCTCGCGGTCTTTATGTTCGCCGGCTTCGTCAAGAACATCCCGCTCGAGATTGAGGAAGCGGCCATGATCGACGGCTGCAACCCGGTCCAAGTGTTCTTTAAGATCGTCCTTCCCATTATGAAGCCCACCTATCTTTCGGTCGGCATCCTTGAGACCATGTGGGTCTGGAACGACTATCTGCTGCCCTACCTTACGCTCGACTCCACCAAGTACAAGACCATTCCTATCTTGATCCAGTACTTCCGTGGCGGCTATGGCCACGTCGAGCTCGGTCCCATGATGGCGTGCATCATGATGGTCGTCATCCCCATCGTCATCATGTACATCTTCTGCCAGAAGTACATCATCGACGGTGTGGTGGCAGGTGCCGTCAAGGGCTGATGCCGTAACTGTTTTGCAAGTTTTGGCGGCGCCTCTCAGCGCGGCGCCGCGTATCGAAAGGTAAAGACATGGCCGAGATCGTTCTCAAACATGTTCAGAAGGTGTATCCCAACAACGAGTCAAAAAAGAAGGGCTTCTTTGGCAAAAAGAAGAAGACCGAGGAGAAGAAGCACAACCTCAAGGTTACCGAGGACGGTGTGCTCGCTGTAGAGGACTTCAACCTCACCGTTCACGACCAGGAGTTCATCGTCCTCGTTGGCCCTTCTGGCTGCGGTAAGTCCACGACGATGCGCATGGTCGCCGGCCTGGAGGACATCACCTCCGGCGATGTGTTCATCGATGGCAAGCGCGTCAACGACGTGGCGCCCAAGGACCGCGACATCGCCATGGTGTTCCAGAGTTATGCTCTGTACCCCAATATGACGGTGTACGAGAACATGGCGTTTACGCTTGAGCTCAAGAAGGTCCCCAAGGACGAGATCGACCGCAAGGTTCGCTCCGCTGCCGAGATCCTGGGTATTACCGAGTATCTTGACCGTAAGCCCAAGGCACTCTCCGGCGGCCAGCGTCAGCGTGTCGCCATCGGCCGCGCCATCGTACGTGACCCCAAGGTCTTTCTGATGGACGAGCCCCTGTCCAACCTGGATGCTAAGCTTCGTAACCAGATGCGCGCCGAGCTCATTAAGCTGCGTCATGAGATCAAGGGCACGTTCATTTATGTTACTCACGACCAGACCGAGGCTATGACCCTCGGTGACCGTATCGTGGTCATGAAGGATGGCGTCGTCCAGCAGATCGCCACCCCGCAGGAGGTCTTCAACCATCCCGCGAACATCTTCGTCGCCGGCTTTATCGGCGTGCCGCAGATGAACTTCTTCGATGCCCAGCTGGTGCGCTCGGGCAACGGCTTTACCGTCAAGACCGAGGATATGAACGTGGCGCTCGCCCCCGAGACCTGCGCTCAGCTTGCTCTCAACTGGGACGGCGGCGACGTGAAGGAGATCACGGCCGGCGTGCGTCCCGAGCAGATTCTGCTTGCCGACAAGGGCGAGGAGGGTGCGCTCCAGGGCACCGTCGAGGTGACCGAGCTCATGGGCTCGACCGAGCATGTCCACGTGACCGCTCCCGACGGCCAGTTTGTCCTGATTATCCCCGTCGTCGACCTCGAGGCCAAGGGCGCGCTCAAGGCTGGCGACCCCATCTGGTTCAAGTTCGAGAAGAACGCGACTCATCTCTTCGATAAGGTGTCTGGCAAGAACCTTATCTAGGCCCGGTGCATCCAGGCCCTCCCTTTGGGCGACTGCGGCTTTGCCATCCTTTTGCCGCGGTCACATATAAGGCTCCCCTCCCGTCCACTGGGCGAGAGGGGAGCCTTTCTTTGTGTTGGGACTGTCTGACCGGTCGTTTGTCTCGATCTGTAACGGATAGGGCCGATTTCGGACGTTAGATGTTACAGATCGAGGCGGTTCCGCTGAGCTAACCATTTCATCTAAATCTGTAACACCAAAGGCGAATTTCACCTGCTAGATGTTACAGATTGAGATAAACCCAAGGGGAGGGGCCGGTATGTCTCAATCTGTAACAGCTGGGACCGTTTTGGTTGAGTAGTTGTTATGGATCGAGATTGTTTGGCCGAGTCGGATCACAGGGTAACGTGCGGGCACAAAAAACGGAGCCGCGTTGCCGTGGCTCCGTTTTCAAGAGGATGGGCGATGAAACCGAATTAGCTCAGGTGCCAGATCTCGTCGTTGTACTGGGAGATCGTACGGTCGGACGAGAAGGTGCCGGCGTTGGCGATATTGATGAGCGCCTTGCGCATCCAGGCGTCCTGGTCCTCGTAGTCGGCCAGCACGCGCTCCTTGGTCTGGATGTACTCCTCAATGTCGAGCAGGGCCATAAACCAGTCCTTGCCCTTAATGTCGTCGTGCAGGCGCTGCAGGCGCTCGGCGTTGCCGGTTGCCATAAAGGCCGGGTTGGTGATGAAGTCCACCAGCAGTTTAATGCCGGGCTTGCAGTAGAGCGCACCGGCGTTGTAGGTGCCGTCGGCGTAGAGCTGCTCGACCTGTTTGGACGAGGCGCCAAAGGTATAGATGTTCTCGTCGCCCACGAGCTCGGCAATCTCCACGTTGGCACCGTCGAGCGTGCACAGGGTTAGGGCGCCGTTGAGCATGAACTTCATGTTGGAGGTGCCGCTCGCCTCCTTGGAGGCCAGGCTGATCTGCTCGGAGATGTCAGCGGCGGGGATCACGCGCTCGGCGGCGGTGACGTTGTAGTTCTCGATCATGACAACCTGCAGGTAGGGAGCCACGTCGGGGTCGTTTGCAATCCACTGCGACAGCGTCAGGATCAGATGGATGATGTCCTGCGCGATAGTGTAGGCAGGCGCCGCCTTGCCGCCAAAGATGATGGTGACAGGGTGCTTAGGCCTGTTGCCGTTCTTGATATCGAAGTACTTCCAGATGATGTAGAGCGCGAGCATCTGCTGACGCTTGTACTCGTGGATGCGCTTGACCTGGACGTCGATGATGGCGTTGGAGGGAATGGTCACGCCCTGCTCGAGCGCCATGAACTGGCGCATGATGGCCTTGGCCTCGACCTTGGTGGCGGCCAGGCGCTCAAGAACGTCCTTGTCGTCGGCGAACTTGGCGAGTTTGCTCAGATCGCCGGTGCTGCGCCAGTCGGTGCCGATTACATCGTCGAGCAGGCTGGCGAGCGCGGGGTTGGCTCCATGGATCCAGCGGCGGAAGGTGATGCCGTTGGTCTTGTTGGAGAACTTCTCGGGATAGATCTCGTAGAACGGATGAAGCTCGGTGTCCTCCAGGATCTTGGTGTGGAGGGCGGCTACGCCATTGATGGAGAAGCCAAAGTGGATGTCCATGTGGGCCATGTGGACGGTGTCGTATTCGTCGATGACGGCGACGCGCGGGTCATCGTGCTCGGCCTTCGCGATCTCATCGAGCTTGACGATAATGTCGGCGATGGCAGGGGAGACCTTCTGCAGGCTGACGAGCGGCCACTTCTCGAGCGCCTCGGCAAGAATCGTGTGGTTAGTGTAGGCGACCATGGAGCGTACGATGGTCACGGCCTCGTCAAACTCGATGCCATGCTCGGTGGTGAGCAAGCGAATGAGCTCGGGGATGACCATGGTGGGGTGCGTGTCGTTAATTTGGACCACGGCGTAGTCGGCCAGATCGTGCAGGTTGCTGCCGCGCTCGATGGCCTCGTCGATGAGGAGCTGGGCGGCGTTGCTCACCATGAAGTATTCCTGGTAGATGCGAAGCAGGCGGCCCTGCTCGTCGGAATCATCGGGGTAGAGGAACAAGGTGAGGTTTTTGGCGATCTCGGTCTTGTCGAAGTCGATGGAGCTGCCGGGGACCAGGCCGTCGTCGACGCTCGCCAGGTCGAACAGGCGCAGACGGTTCTTGGTGGGCTGGCCGTAACCGGGCACGTCGATGTTGACGAGCTTGGAGGTAACGGCAAAATCGCCGAACTCGACGGTGTAGGAGCGGTCGTCGTCGACTAGGATGTCCTGCTCACCGAGCCACTCGTCGGGGACGGCCTTCTGCTGGTTGTCGACAAAGCGCTGACGGAACAGGCCGTAGTGATAGTTGAGGCCCACGCCATCGCCGGTCAAGCCCAGCGTGGCGATGGAATCCAGGAAGCATGCGGCCAGGCGGCCCAGGCCGCCGTTGCCGAGCGACGGCTCGACCTCGAACTCCTCGATCTTGTTGAGGTCGTGGCCTGCGGCGGTGAGCTGGTCCTTAACCTCGTCGTAGATGCCGAGGTCGATCATGTTGTTGATGAGCAGCTTGCCGATCAAAAATTCGGCGGAAATGTAATAGAGCTTTTTCTTGCCGTTGTTGAGCGGGCAGGCGGCGGAGCGCTCCTGCACGAGTTTGACCAGCAGCTTGTAAATGCGACGGTCGTCGAGCTGCTCGAGCGAGGTGCCAAAAGACTGCTCGGCGAGTTCCATGAGGTTAATTTGGGGCATGTTTCCTCCTGTAATGGGTTGATTACATGTCTGCAATTCATAAGAATCCCGCGCGAGGGGATTGGGGTGGCCTCGCGCGGGTAAGCAAGCGCGTCCGCACGGTGGGGAGGGGTCGGGCGCGGTAGCTCCTATTGAGGAAGCTCGATTTCGGCTTCCGACGGGATGCGGAAGTAGGTCTCGGTCCAGTCGGTGAGTTTGTGCTCGAGCTCGCGGGTGATGGCGCCGTCGAGCATGCGCCAGGTCCAGTTGCCGCCCAGCGTGGCAGGGGTGTTGATGCGCGCCTCGTTGCCCAAGTTGAGCAGGTCCTGCATGGTGTAGATGCACGTGTCGCTCACGCTGGCTGCGATGGTTCGGTTGAGCGCGTCGGCGATGGGTTCGCCGGCCTGCTGATGGGTGTACAGGGCTGTCTGCTCGCGCTGACGCGGGGTAGCCGTTCCTTCAAACCAGCCGCGTGCCGTCTCGTTGTCGTGAGTGCCCACGTAGGCGACGGTGTTGGCAATGTAGTTGTGCGGCAGGTAGTACGAGTTGGTGCCCTCAAAGGCAAACTGCAGGATCTTCATGCCGGGGAAGCCCGAGTTGTCGCGCATGTCGATGACGCCGGGGGTGAGGAAGCCAAGGTCTTCGGCGATGATGGGCAGCGTGCCGAGCTTTTCCTCGAGTGTCTTGAAGAGCTTGAGGCCGGGACCCTGCGTCCACGAACCGTAGGACGAATCAGGCGAGGAGAACGGCACCTCCCAATAGGCCTCGAAGCCGCGGAAGTGATCCAGGCGGATGACGTCGTACATGTCGAGGGCGGCGCGAATGCGGCCCTCCCACCAGGAGAAGCCGCACGCCTCCATGCCGTCCCAGTCGTAGATGGGGTTGCCCCAGTACTGGCCGGTGGCCGAGAACTGGTCGGGCGGCGTGCCGGCGACGCTCACGGGATTGCCGGCGGCGTCGATCTTAAAGAGCTCAGGTGTCGCCCACATCTCGACGGAGTCACGCGAGACATAGATGGGCAGGTCGCCGATGATGAGAATGTCGCGCTCGTTGGCATAGGCCTTGAGGCGGCTCCACTGGCGATCGAAGAAGTACTGCGTCATCTGGTGGTAGAGCATACGCGCCGGATGGTCGGCGCAGACCTTGGCGGAAGCCTCGCCGCGGGTGCGGAGCTCCGCGGGCCACTCCCAAAACGCCTTGAGACCGCACTCCTCTTTGACGGTCATGAACTCACAGTAGGGGATGAGCCAGTC
>JAHYYK010000025.1:0-8029 GCA_019425005.1 Collinsella sp. | reverse complement strand
GGTCCGGGCAGAGATGAGACGGGCATGAGGACGCCGCTTGCACGCTCCATGAATGCGCTCACCAACCTTCTTGTTGTGGGGTCGGCCTGCCGATGGGTGTGCAGTCCGCCTCCGATGTTCTGATTCGATACGCCTATTGTAAAACATGTTGTTTAAACATGTACAGGCAAGATAAAAAAGTTGGTCGATTTTCGGCGAATGGCTACATGCCATGAAAAAAGCCCCGACCTCACAACGTGAGATCGGGGCAAGAACGGTATGTAGGTTTTTGCTACTCGGCGTCGGCGAAGCCGTTGGGGTTGTGGCTCTGCCAGTTCCAGCTATCGCGGCACATGTCCGCGATGTCGTACTGGGCCTTCCAGCCCATCATGCGCTCGGCCTTGGAGGCATCGCACCAGTTGGCAGCGATGTCGCCGGCGCGGCGCTCGCGGATCACGTAGGGCAGCTCCTTGCCACAAGCCTTGGAGAAGGCGGCGACGACCTCGAGTACCGAGGTGCCGGTGCCGGTGCCCAGGTTAAAGATCTCGACGCCGGTCTTGCCGTTCATCCAGTTAAGGGCGGCAACGTGACCAGAGGCCAGATCGCACACGTGGATGTAGTCGCGCACGCCGGTGCCGTCGGGGGTGGGGTAGTCGTTGCCAAAGACCTGAACGGCCTCGAGCTTGCCCACGGCGACCTGGGCGACATAGGGCACCAGGTTGTTGGGGATGCCCTTGGGGTCCTCGCCGATCAGGCCCGACGGATGAGCGCCGATGGGGTTGAAGTAACGGAGCAGCACGACGTCCCACTCGGGGTCGGCGGTGTGGACGTCCATAAGGATCTGCTCGATCATCCACTTGGTCCAGCCATAGGGGTTGGTTGCGGGCTTCTTGGGGTCTTCCTCGGTGACGGGCGGGTTGTCCGGGTCGCCGTAGACGGTCGAGGAGCTCGAGAAGATGATGGACTTGCAGCCATGGTTGCGCATGACGTCGATGAGCACCAGGGTGTTCTCGATGTTGTTGTGGTAGTACTCGACGGGCTTGCTCACCGACTCGCCGACGGCCTTAAAGCCGGCAAAGTGGATGACACGGTCGATCTGATGGGTATCGAAGATCTTGTTCATCGCATCGCGGTCGAGCACGTTGGCCTTGTAGAAGGTGAGGTTCTTGGCGGCTTCGTCGCCCACGATGGTCTTGACGCGGTCGATGGCAACGGCACTGGAGTTGGAGAGGTCATCGACGACGACAACCTGGTAGCCACCCTCGAGCAGCTGAACGACGGTGTGCGAGCCGATAAAGCCGGCGCCGCCGGTAACGAGGACGCAGGTGTCTTTGGGGTCGAGTGCTTTGGACATGTAGTCTCCTATCGAATCAGGAACACTTCTTGAGGGGAGTATAGCGCAGCTGGGGGCGCCCAAAACACGCGGGGCAGGAAAATCAGAGGATTGATGTTAACGTACTCATAGGGTGTTATTTGCATAATCCTTACCTTTGGTGTGGGACGTATTTGCGAGCCGCTGACCATGCTTTTCCAGCCGTTCGTGGAAATAGTTGGGACAAGCGCGATGTGCGTTAATATGTTTGAGTTGAGCGACATATAAATAAACATGTAACGGAGTACATATGTCACCGAACAACGATTCCATCTTTACGCAGGAGCTTTCGCGCCGCACTGCCCTTAAGGCTCTTTTCGGCGCCGCTTCCGCGGCTGTTCTTTTTGGCCTGCCCGCCCGCGCCCATGCGGCTGAGGCCAGCCAAGAAACCACCGACAAACTGAATGCCGCCCAGGCCCAGCTCGACGAGGTCCAGGCTCAGCTCGACAGCATCGCCAATGAGTACGCGACGCTCGCCAACAAGAATGCCCAGACCCTCAGCGATATCGAGGGCGTTCAGGGCCAGATTGACGAGACGCAGGCTCAGATCGACACCAAGAAGTCGGAGCTCAAGAAGAAGCGTAACGACCTTTCCGATCGCGTGGCGGCAAGCTACAAGTCGGGCGGTACCAATATCCTGTCGCTGCTACTGGCTTCGGGCTCGTTTGAGGAGCTCGTCGCCAACGCGCATTACGTCGAGAAGATCAACAAGAGCGACCGCGACGCCATTGAGGACATCCAGACCATCCAGAAAGAACTCGATACACAGAAGTCCGAGCTCGAGTCGCAGAAGGCCGACCTGGAGAAGCTCAAGGACCAGCAGACTGCTCAGATGCAGGACATGCAGGCCAAGCAGCAGGAGGTCCAGACGGTTCTGAACGGCCTCTCCGACGATGTCAGGGAACTCATGGCCCAGCGTGATTCCGAGATTCTCGCTGCCGCCCAGGCAGAGGAGGCTGCCAGGAAGGCTGCCGCTGCCGCGGCTGCCGCAAACAAGAACAATTCCTACTCGGGTGGTTCAAGCTCGGGTGGCGGATCGTATGCGCCCGGAACTCCGCAACAGAATGCCGGCTCGGGCAAGCAGCAGGCCGTCGTCAACGCATGCTACTCCACCCCTTCGCCTGGCCTGAACTGGTGCGCCGCTTGGGTTACCAACGTATTCCGCAACGCCGGCGTGGGCTACTTTGGCGGCAACGCGTGCGACATGTTTAACGCCTGGTGCTACAGCTCCGATCGTTCGGCGCTGCAGGTGGGCATGATCGTGGCCGACTCGTCGCACAGTGGCACCGGTACGCCGGGTCTGCTGTACGGACACGTGGGCATCTATGTTGGCGGCGGCATCGTTATGAGCAATGAGGGCTCCATTACGTCTAAGTCACTTGATGCGTTTATTCGGTTCTACGGTACTGGCTCTGGCGTGCGCTGGGGCTGGCTCGGCGGTATTGCACTGTCGTAAAGCCGACTGGGCCGCGTGCCCGCCCGCAATATATTTGATTGTCTGCTCGGGCAGTCCTGCGCAAGACGAAGGCCACATTAAGTGGCCTTCTTTGCGTGCGGAACTCGCGATCAATCAAATATATTGCGGGCGGGCACGCGGCCCTCTCGGGTTCGGGGCGCTACGCACCGGATTGGTTGTCTGAATAAAAGAAAGTGAAGGCCCCTTTCGGGGCCTTCTTTTTTAGAGGAATTCGCCGACTCGGTGGACTTCGGGTTCGAGGTCCACGTCGAATTGGTCTTTGACGGTTGTTTGGATGTGGCGGATGAGTTCGTCGACATCGGCGGCGGTGGCGTGGTCGGCGTTGACGATGAAGCCGCAGTGCTTTTCGCTCACCTGCGCGCCGCCGATGGCGTGTCCTCGCAGGCCGGCGTCCATGATGAGCTTGCCGGCAAAGTAGCCCTCGGGGCGCTTGAAGGTGGAGCCGGCGCTCGGCATGTCGAGCGGCTGCTTGTCCTCGCGGCGCTGGCGGTAGTCGTCCATGTCGGCCTTGATCATCGCGGCATTGCCCGGGGCGAGATTGAAAGTGGCCGAAAGTACGATGAAGCCGTCGTCGGCGATGCGGCTCTTGCGATAGCCCAGGTTAAGCTCGTCAACATCGAACTCGATGATGCTGCCGCTGCCGCGGGTGCCGTCGTCGAGCATACGGGCGGGCTTGTAGACGCGCACAGACTCCAGCACATCGGCCATGCAGGCGCCGTAAGCTCCGGCGTTCATGTAACAGGCGCCGCCGACCGATCCGGGGATACCCGAGATGGGCTCCATGCCGGTGAGGCCGGCCTCGGCTGCCGCCGCGGCGACATCGGAAAGCAAGGCGCCGGCTGCCGCCGTGACGTGCGTGCCGTCGACCGTAATGTCGGAGAGGCCCTCGCCCAGCGCTACGACGACGCCGCGGATGCCCTTGTCGCCGACGAGCAAGTCGGAGCCGTTGCCCACGATGGTGAGGGGCAAATCGCAGCGATAACAGGTATCGAGCGTGGCGACGAGGCCCTGCTCGGTATCGGGCGTGACAAAGACGTCGGCCGGGCCGCCGATCTTAAACGTGGTGTGCTCGCGCATAGGCTCGCTCATCAGCACGTTGTCCTCGCCGGCAACGCCAGCGAGCGCGCACAGCAGGTCCTCGTTAAAAAAATCGTTCTCGTGCATACGAATATCCGCCTTTTGGTGGTCGTTGTCATCAATCGATTGCAATATACCCCACCCGGACGGATTTGGTGCGCTGGCGGCGATAAAACAGCCGTCCACCGGATTGGTAAAGTGTTTATCACCGAGGTAGAGGGGTAGTCGCTATACTTTCAAGAGATTGCGCGTAAACCCGGAAGGAGCGAGATGGCCAACAAAGTCACCCTCAAGCAGATCGCCCAGGAGGTGGGGCTTTCCCCCTCGTCGGTCTCGCTTGTTCTCAATAATCGGCCCTGTCGCATCTCGGAAGAAAACCGCAAGCTCATCAAAGAGGTCGCGGCGCGCAACCACTATGTTCCCAACCAGATTGCGCGCAGCCTGGTCATGCGCGAGTCGCGCACGCTGGGCCTTATCGTCCCTAACATCGAGAGCCGCTTTTTTGCCTCGCTCGCCGGTAGCCTGGAAAAGCGCTGCCGCGAGGACGGCTATGCGCTCTTCATTACCAGCTCGGGCGGAAGCGCCGATGACGATCTGGAGCTGCTGCGCCAGCTGGTGACGCGCGGCGTCGACGGCGTCTTTCTGGTAGTGGGTGACGAGTTCTCCGACGATCGCGCCCTGCGCGAGGAAGTGAGCCATCTGCCCATCCCTGCCGTGATGGTCGACCGCGCCATTGAGGGCCTCGAGTGCGACAAGGTGATGTTCGACCACGAGATGGGCGGCTACATGGCTACGCGGTATCTGATTGAACAGGGTCATCGCCGCATCGCCTGTCTGGTTAACGCGCGTCGCTCCAATACGGGCCGCAAACGACTCGCCGGTTACGAGCGCGCGCTGCGCGAGGTGGGACTGCCCATCGACGCGCGCCTGGAGTTTGAGAGCGAGTACTACATTCCGAGCGCATACGAGGCCTCGGAGGCGGTGCTTGCAACCGATGCCACCGCCGTGTTCGCAAGCTCGGACAACATCGCCCTCGGTCTGCTCAAGCGCTTGCACGAGATGGGGAAGAGCATCCCGGGCGACATCTCTGTGGTGAGTTACGACAACTCGGCGGCCGACGTTCTCTTTGAGCCGGCGCTGACCGCGATTGAGCAGGATCCCGGTGTCCTTGCGGAGCATGCTTTTGGCTGCATGTCCAAGCGTCTTGCCGGTAGGGGCGGTAGACGTGCCGAAGAGGTCGTTCTGGAGCCGGAGCTTATCGTTAAGGACAGCGTGCTCGAGCTTACTAAACACAACTAAACACGTTTACCAATTTGCAGAGACCGAATGTGGAGCACCTGTGACAATCAACGCCGCAGGTGAATGTCGCGTTTTGCTAATCGATGGGATTGATAAGGGTGATAAAACGTTTTTTCACCATGATAAAACGTTTTAGCAAATATACTGGTCCCAACGAAAGGTTGCCGTATTGGAGGGTGACCGCACAGCGAAGGGACATAAACAATGGCTAAAACACTGGGGACGCCGTGGCAAAAACTGGGACATGAGGTTCCGGCTTCCGAGCTCGAGGGCGTCGACCTGTATTGGCGCGCATCGAACTATCTGTCCGTCGGTCAGATCTACCTTCGCTCTAACCCGCTAATGCGCCCCGACTTTGTCGACGAGAAAACCGGTGAGGTGCGCGACTTCGGTCGTCCGGACGTTAAGCACCGCCTGGTTGGCCACTGGGGCACCACGCCCGGCATCAACTTCCTGTTCGGTCACGTCAATCGTCTGATCGCCGACCACAACCAGAATGCTATCTTCTTGATGGGCCCTGGTCACGGTGGCCCCGCCGGTACTGCTCAGTCGCTGCTCGACGGCACCTACCGTGAGATCCGCCCCGACATCACCAATGACGAGGCAGGCCTTCAGAAGTTCTTCCGCCAGTTCTCCTATCCCGGCGGCATCCCGAGCCACTTTGCGCCCGAGACGCCCGGTTCCATCCACGAGGGCGGCGAGCTCGGCTACACGCTCAGCCACGCTTACGGTGCCGTTATGGACAACCCGAGCCTGCTGGCCGTGGCCGTGGTGGGCGACGGCGAGTCCGAGACCGGCCCGCTCGCGACCTCTTGGCAGTCCAACAAGCTCGTGAACCCGGCAACCGACGGTATCGTCCTGCCGATCCTGCACCTCAACGGTTACAAGATCGCCAACCCCACCATCCTCGCCCGCGTGTCCGATGAGGAGCTCACCAAGTTCTTCGAGGGCATGGGCTACAAGCCGCACTTCTTTGTCGCCGGCTTTGACGACGAGAGCCACGCAAGCATCCACGAGCGCTTTGCCGCACTGTTTGAGCAGGTCTTTGACGAGATCTGTGACATCA
This sequence comes from Collinsella sp., assembly GCA_019425005.1. Taxonomy (GTDB): domain Bacteria; phylum Actinomycetota; class Coriobacteriia; order Coriobacteriales; family Coriobacteriaceae; genus Collinsella. The sequence continues at coordinate 1,759 of JAHYYK010000025.1, read as the reverse complement.
AGGCCACTGCGCAGGCCCAGGTCGCCGCAGGCGAGACCGTGGTCCGCCCGGCCTACCCCATGATCGTGTTCCGCACGCCCAAGGGCTGGACCTGCCCCAAGCAGATCGACGGCAAGAAGACCGAGGACTCCTGGCGCGCCCATCAGGTGCCGCTGGCAAGCGCCAAGGACACTCACGAGCACTTCCGCGTGCTGCGCGAGTGGCTGCGCTCCTACAAGCCCGAGGAGCTCTTTACGCCCGAGGGCCAGGTGCGCCCCGAGGTAACGGCCTTTATGCCGACCGGCGAGCTGCGTATTGGCGCCAACCCCAACGCGAACGGCGGCAAGGTGCGTCGCGAGCTCGAGCTGCCCGATATCCACGCCCACGAGATTCCCGTCGCCGAGAAGGGCCATGGTTGGGGCTCCACCGAGGCTGCCCGCGTCTTTGGTGAGTACACTGCCGACGTTCTGGCCAAGAACATGGACGACTTCCGCATCTTCGGTCCAGACGAGACCGCGTCCAACCGCCTGCAGGCCGCTTATAGGGTGACCAAGAAGCAGTGGGATGCCGGCTTCTACGAGGACGAGGCCAACGACGAGCTGCTCGCTGGCTCCGGCAAGGTTGTCGAGCAGCTGTCCGAGCACCAGTGCGAGGGCTTCCTCGAGGCCTATGTGCTCACCGGCCGCTCCGGCGTGTGGAGCTCCTACGAGAGCTTTGTCCATGTGGTCGACTCCATGGTCAACCAGCACTGCAAGTGGCTCGAGGCTACCAAGCGCGAGATTCCGTGGCGTGCCCCCATCAGCGGCCTCAACATTTTGCTGTCGAGCCATGTTTGGCGTCAGGACCACAACGGCTTCTCGCACCAGGATCCTGGCTTTATCGACCTGCTGCTCAACAAGGCCAACGACACGCATATCGTGAACGCTTACTATCCGGCCGACGCTAACATGGCTCTCGCCGTGGCCGAGCGCGTCTACCAGTCCACCGACTGCGTCAACGCCATCTTCTGCGGCAAGCAGCCCGCCCCGACCTTCCAGACGGTCGACGAGGCAAAGGCCGAGCTCGCCGAGGGCGTCGCAAATTGGGAGTGGGCATCGACCGCCGACTCGCTCGGCGAGGCCGACGTCGTGGTCGCCACGTGTGGCGACGTGCCGACGCTCGAGGCTCTGGCTGCAACCGATATGCTGCGCGAGCTGGGCATTAAGGTATGGTTCGTCAACGTGGTCGATCTGCTCAAGATTCAGAACGTCTGCGAGAACGACCAGGCTATAAGCGACGAGCGCTGGGCTGAGCTGTTTGGCTGCGGCGAGAAGCCCGTGCTCTTCGCGTTCCACGCCTATGCCGGCACGATTCGCCGCCTGATCTGGAACCGCCCCGGACACGACGCGTTCCGCGTCCACGGCTACGAGGAGAAGGGCTCCACGACCACGCCGTTCGACATGCTGCGCCTGAACAACATGGATCGTTGGGCCCTGGCCGCCGACGTGCTGCGCATGGTCGACGCCGATAAGTTTGCCGAGCAGATTGATGAGTGGGAGGCCTTCCGCACCGAGGCCTTTGAGTTCGCGTGCGACGAGGGCTTCGATCACCCGGCCTTTACCGACTGGGTCTGGCCCGACGCCGCTGCCGCAACCGCAGCCGACGGCGCGCTCTCCGCAACGCAGCTAACTGCCGGCGACAACGAATAGCATCCGGGACGGCCTCGCGCTGGGGCCGCCTCCGGGCGGGCGCCTTCCTCTGAGAAGTGGGCTTCGCGAACTTCTCAGAGGAAGGCGCCCGC
>JAHYYK010000024.1:16450-37112 GCA_019425005.1 Collinsella sp. | reverse complement strand
ATAAAAGAAAAGGACCCCTTTGCAGAGGTCCTAGTCAATTCAAGGTGGCGGGGAAGGGAATCGAACCCCTGACACGAGGATTTTCAGTCCTCTGCTCTACCAACTGAGCTACCCAGCCATTTGAGGTGTGCCTTGTTTCAAGGCTTGATTAGTATAACCAAGGACGCGTTCCGGTCAACCGAGAATTTTAAAAAAGTTTTTGAGCACAGCCTCGGTTCTATAAATCGGCACGTCAGAGACATCAGCCGGCAGCAAGAAGTTTTTCGCTCAGAGCCGCACGGGCAAACTCACTTGGCGTCATCCCCTCGGCAGCCGCCCGTCGACGAATGGCCTCCTTCATTCCCAGAGGAATCTTGACCGACAGCGTTGCCGTCCCCTCACCTGAGAGTGGGGGCCGTCCATGCACAATCCCACCAACGGTGTGTTCGCCATCCGGAAACTCTCCGCGCTCGTACGACTCGCACCACGCGTCAATCATTTCATCCGTTACAACCTGACCATTAGCGGCCGTATACGTCTTGCCCATCATCGACCCCTTCCGTCAGGTGCTTTTTGGCGTTGGGATGGATCTCGACATCCATGCATCTCCTCCCCATCTTACCCAATTTCGTATGACGAAAGTCCGCTGTCGCCAATTCTTAAGCCGGCACGCGTTGGAGAGCAGGGATCGAAACAATGATTGAAGGACGCTCTAGTACGGCCCAGGCGCCGGGGCAGGAGCACGTGCGCCAAGGACGAACGCTTTCGTAGCGCGCGAGGATATTGCCGTCGCGATCGATGAAGGCGATGTCGATGGGATAGGCCATAAAACACGTATGGACCGAAGAGCAGCGTGGAAATGCCATGACGAGCGGCAGACCGTTGGCGGCAACCGGACACCGTCCCAGCATGCCGCGCAGGCGCACGGCAAACGACTCCGCCACCGCAAACTCGGCCGACGTCCAGCCCAGCCTATTGAGTGCCCGCGCGTAGGCGATGTAGGACGAGACCGCGGTCACATGACCACCCCCGGACGCCATGGATCGACCGTCACCGCGCGCTCGTGCGACAACGTTGTCGGCGCCCCCAGCGGAACGCCAGCGATGCTGAGAGAAGTCGGCCACGGCTCATAGTGCATGGTGCAGGTGTAGGTCCTAAACGTACCGGATAGGGAGAGCAGGCCACCATCCGATGCCTCCGCGCCTTGCTCGCTCGACACTTCGATCTGCAAGTCATAGCCTTCCATGGCATTCAGAATTTGAGTCCGGACCGTCGCCGAGGCATCGACAGAGCTTTCGTCGCCCTCCCCGCTCGGCGCCACGGCGTGCGCCAACACGATGTCGGGCACCACGCGGTCGAAGCGCGCGACAGCGCTGGCATAGATCATGACGTTGTATACGATGAGTGCCAGCACCAGCAAAACGGGCGTAACCACTGTTATCTCCACCGTCGCTTGGGCGCGCTCCTCGCGCAGACGCATGCGGATACTCATTACGACCCACCGCCCAGAGCGCCAACCAGCGTGGCGACATCGACGGTGAGCGGGATGGAGCCGCCGCCGGGCAGAGGAATCTCCGCAAGCGTGAACACCGTACCGCTGATGGTGCGTTCGACTTGATATTCCAACGCCTCGCAAAGCGCCTTGGGATCGGTCACGCCCAACGGAATACTTCGCAGTTTGTCTTGCGCTTGAGAGAGACCAGCAATGTCAGACCCCGGGCTCTTAATGACGTTGGCGGAATCAGTCAGCACCGGCTTTCGCAGGCGCAAGTCGCACGGTTCCAAACCCAGCGCCGCCACGGACGCCGAAACGGTATCGCCGAGCCACGATGCGATGGAGCCCAACGCGCCGCTGCCCCCTCCTAGGCCTTTAATCATCTCGTCCATAAGTTCGTCGGCCGAACCTTGGATGTCTCCGTATCCCACAAGCAGCCGTCCCCAGACATCCATGACGCCATCGAGTACGCCGGCAACGCCACCCGAGCGTTCCTTCAATGTCGAGAAAAATCGCGAAAGCACGTTGTTTTGCGCCGTCGCCTCATCGGGCGCCAGCACCGCGGCAGAGATGGCACCGCGACTGCCAAGCTCAACCGCCGTGTTAAACGAAGAGTTAAGTTGATCGGGGCTGGTAATATCACCCGAAACTGCAAAGGCGACTACGCCGTTGCGGCCAGGTGGGGCGATACGCGGACGCTCACCGGAAAGTTCTTTGATGGCGGTATCGAACGCATTGCCCGCACGGTCGGCTTCGTCCTCGGTCTGACGCTCGAGCTCGAGCTCCTTGTTGCGACAGTCGACGTAGTCCTCCAGGGCGTCTTTAAACTTGTCAAAGTGATACTCAAAGCCGTTTTCGATAGAGGTTGAAGGCGCCGCAACAGCACCAAGCGACAAAACGCCAAAATGGCATTTGCTGCATTTATCCTGTCCATCGTAATCGGCAACCGAAGCAAATCCGCTCGGCGTCCCTTTCTTATAGTTAGGGCAGGTCGTCCCGTAATGCAGATACGCCTTGTCATCGTTCACGCTAGTCGGCCACACCGCATCGGTATAGAGTTCCGTCGCCCGAACCTCATCAGAGTTGCGCGGCAGCAGCGGAATATAGGAGGAAACCCTGTCTCCGTTCTCGGTTATATATGCCCGATCGACCTCCGCGTTCGCATAGGTATAAAACGCCTTACGCGCCGCAGACTCTGCCTTCATCTCGACACTCGAGCCCTGGGGCTTCTCATTTGTCAGACGCCAATGGTAGTAGTCCTTCGCGCGATCAAGGGCAACTTGAGGCTCCCACGTAACGCTCGATGAGTAATGCGGATTTTGAACACCGGAAAGATCCGTTAGGCTTTTTGCGCGCTCCCACATACAAGAACAGCTGCCGACCGAGCCCTTGTCAGACCCACCACAATCCGCCAGCCAAGCGCGCTCCTTTGCCTTCGCCGTCTCCTCCGAGGCCTTCCGCAGCTCCTCGGCCGCACGCTCTAAATCATCTGATGTGTCTTTAATGGTATCGGTCGAGATCTCTGACCCTTTGAGCGCAGCAAAGTCCGACTCGGATGTCCTGGGCACGGCAAGCGCCGTACCGGTATAGGTCACACTATCGGTATCCTGCGCCGACACCGCCTGCGTGGCACGCGCGGCGATCAGATACGGCAGAGCCGTCTCGATTTTCTGTAAGCCTTCCGATGCGCTTTTGGCAAACTTGTTGCGCGTTTTAATGATCTCGATCCCGGTGTCGACCATATTGCCGGCAACCGGCTCGGCACCCGGGATGAGGATGGCGACCAGGCCCGTCCCGATCGTGACAAACCCCGCCAGCCCCAGACTCAAGATACTCGCATCAACCACCGTGGCAGCCGTGTGATAGGACGACACTACGTTGGCACCCGCCAGCGCGCCGCTATCGGCCGCCACCTGGGTGTCCCCGGCACGCGACATGCTCCATATCGCCGCGGTCGACGAAAACAACAATGTGAGCACCACTAGGATGACCACGGCAGAAGAAAGCGTGGTATAGGCGCCGTCTTCGATAAAAAGATCGACACCGGCTCGACCCATAAAGCCGCCTCGCTTGCAATGGCAGCTCGGACGGCGCGTCAAAACGCGTCTAGACCAGAAACGCTTAATCCCATGTAGCAATCCACGAATCATAATCTCCCTCCAGCCATTCGGGACGCGATTGATACGAGACATCGACCTTGAGCTCAACGTAGCCGCCCTCGGCGGCACCACCCATAGCCTGCGCAAACGCACCGATCACGGGCAACGGCTTGACCTCGCCGGAAACGGACACGGACGAGACGCCACCCGCACCGGCCCGGCCAAGCTCGATATCCCACGACAGCGGCCCGCCGGCATGAAAGATCGAAACGTTGGGCACTGCGGCAAGCCGGCGGCGGGTGAACTCCTTAAGATCGTCGTCCTCCGCCGTCGTCGTGGTCATGAGCCGCGCGGTCTCGGCGGCGGCAGACTCCATGACCGCGCGCGTATAGAGCAGGCACACCGGTTGCAGTGCGAGAAGGATGAGCGTCAGAAACGTCGGCAGCAAAAAAGCGGCCTCGACCGTAGACTGCGCCCGGTCCTCGCACGCGATTTCAATACAACGCGATGTCCTTAGCGCCCGCAGCGGCGTCGATAACCGACATCGAGGCAACGCCATGGGATGCCGCCCGCTCGACCAGCGCCGCCAAGCGCCCATCGGTGCCAGCACGCCAAAGTCCCGCAATCGCCAGCACGATCGATAACAGCGCCACCGTGACGATGGCGTATTCCACAGTCGCTTGGGCAACCTCTTCACGCAGAACGCCATGCATTTCACGATCCCTCCTTTGAGTTTATTGTTTGCGGGACCAGGCGCACGGCGCGCAGACGACACGAAGCATCGCCAGTATCCGCGGCAACCGTCACCATATCGACCCAGCCGCGTCCGTCGCGCACGATAGCGCCCCACACGTTGCCCTTGATATCGAGATAGCCGCTCAGAGCAAGTTGTGCCGTGGGTACCTCGCGATAGGCACGCAGCATATCCGCTGCCGCTTCGGTCATCGGTCGGTCCTCGGACCATGCAAGCCGGACCGCAATCGCGTTGCCCTCAGGCGAATCCGTCGCAGTGCCAGACCGCTTGTCGAGCGCCCGCAGAAAGGTTTGCGCCGTGACAGCGACATCCGAATCGTCCGCATCTCGCATCTCATCTTTTTGAGACGCCGCCGCCGAATCTGAGCCCAAATCGGAGGCGGTCCCAGGACGCTGCTGCCGCGCGGCGTTAAGCCCCCAAAGCACCACCGCTATCGCCACGGTCAGGCAAGCAAACACCAGCAGCACCCCGATGGGGCGCTCGCCCTCTACAGGCTGTTGATGCCCTCGCTGATCGCATCCCATAGCTCTTTAACCTTGCCTTTAAATGCAACGATGGCAATAATCGCGATCACCACAAGTACGCCCACTAAAATGGCGTACTCGGTGGTACCCTGCGCGCTCTCCTCCTGCAACAGCTCCTTGGCATGCTGGCGAGTGTGAATCGCCCGGCAAAAAGCCCAGCTCCAAGCCTTGTCAGCAACTTCGACCATCGTGTTCATGTATTCCTCCCTACATCATCCCGCCTGCTCCCAGCAGCGGGCCCAATATGGACAGAAGCAACGCCGGCAAGATGAGCGTGCCGGTGGGAATCAACAGCTTGACGGGCGCACGCTCGATCTCGCGCTCGACCGCGGCGCGATGAGCCGCACGGATCTCGCGACTTTGAGCGGCCAGCGTCTCGGCAAGTGGGGCACCCAGGGCGAGCGCCTGCCCCACCGTGATGGCAAAGGTCTCGAGCGCTCGCACGTCCAGGTCGCGCGCGGCAGCCAACAGCTCGGCCTCGCGCGTCCCCACGCCCACCTGCCACGCCATGCAGGCGCGCTCAAGGCGAAGAGCCAGCACTGACCGGCGGTTGGCGCAGAAAATCTCAAGCGCCGCATCAAACGAAAGACCGGCCGAAAGACCCAAGCGCACAACATCGATCATCTCGGAAACTTCGCCGAGCGACACTCGCGCCGGGCCGCCCGCTCCAACCGCGCCCTTCACTCGCGCGGTCAGAGCATCGACCACCGAGCGACCTGCGGCAGCGACCAGCACCGCCTCGCGCTTGCAGGCCCCTGCGATCTTGCGTGCATCCGCCCGATCCAAACCCGTCGCGACAAATACACTCAGGGCGCACAGGCAAGCCGCAACTGCAACCGGGGCGCTCATAGCTCCACCCGCATAATGCGCCGGATAACCACCAGGGCAACGGCGTTGAGGGCAAGACCCAGCACCACAGCGCCCGCGCCGGCGGGCGTCGCAAGACCGCGACGAAAATCTGCCGAAAGCAGCGCCAACACCGCGCACATGCCCGCCGGCATCGCCGCGACCATATGCGCAGACATGCGAGCCTGCGACGTCTTAACATCCAGGCGGCGCTTGAGCTCAATGCGCTCCCCCACCATGCTCGACGCCTCGGACAGTAAGTCGGCAAGCGGAGCACCGGTGCGCTGAGACACCTTAAGCGCCAAGGTCACAAGCGAAAGACCGGGGGCGTCGATACGCACGAGCAAGTCATCGAGCGCGTCGGTCGCCGAGATGCCGCAATCGATCGCCGCCGCCACCCGCAAAAACTCGGTATGCACTGGCTCTTGCGCATGAGCGCCCACAAAGCGCATGCCCTGGGCCAGCGAATGTCCCGAGGCAAGCGACATGGAAAGTGCGGTAAACGCCTCGGGCATTGCCTCTTCTGCATCGTGTTGCTCGCGCCGGCTCTCAAAGCCATCCCGAGCGGCACCAACGGTAAACGGAGCAACAAGTCCCAAGGCAAATCCGAGGGGCGATAACGACACCATCGTTAGTAAAACGCAGCAGACACCGCTCGACAGCAGCAGAAACGCCAAACGTCCCGAAGCATCTTCGATCACGAGGCCAAGGCGATGCGCCGGAGCCAGCGATGCCCACGAACGGGCGATCTTTTTCAGCAGATCGTTTTCCACCAGCTCACGCGGCAGCTTCTCTGCCACCGTCTCGAGCGCCTGACGTGCCAGCTCCGCCGGCGGTACCTGCGGCACACGAGGTTCCGCCCCGCACGCCGTCGCGACAGAAAGCCCTGCCAAGCCCCCTACGACGAGGGGCACAGTGATCTCCATTCGTCCACCTCCTCTTGTGTGAGCGTCCCCGACCGCAGGCCTTCTGCGATAAACGGCGGCTCGCGGTCAAGCGTCCAGGTGCGCTCGGCGGCATCGAACGTCACATAGCGCTCGAGCTCTACGCCACCCGATGCGGCGCGTCGCACCCCCGAATACGAGGAGACGAAACGCCTGCCATCGGCGTGGCGCTCGGACATCACGATGCCGTCGAGCGCCATGGCAATCTGCTCCTCGATGAGCTCGCTCGGCAGATCGATGCCATAACGCGCAAGCAACGTCAGACGCACCACGGTCTCCTGTTCTGAACCCGCATGAAGCGTGGTGAGCGACCCGTCGTGGCCCGTGTTCATGGCCTGCAACATGTCGCAGCACTCGGCACCGCGCACCTCGCCCACCACGATGCGGTCGGGGCGCATGCGCAGGGCATTAGTCACCAGGTCGCGGATCGTCACCGCGCCCTCGCCCTCAATTGAAGCCTCGCGCGCCTCTAGGCGCACCACGTGCGGATGATACGCAAACTTGAGCTCGGCAGAGTCCTCGATCGTCACGATGCGCTCGCCGGTGGAAATCTCACATGACAACGCGTTGAGCAGGGTGGTCTTACCAGATCCCGTGCCTCCCGCAACCGCCAGGTCCTGTCGCAGCGACACCGCACACGACAGCAGCTGCGCATACCAAAGCGGCAGCGATCCCAGGCCCACAAGCTCGTCCAACGAACAGATGCGGTCCGAGAACTTTCGGATGGTGAGAATCGGTCCGTCAATCGCCACAGGCGGAATCACCGCGTTGACGCGATAGCCCGTTTTGAGGCGGGCGTTGACGATGGGGCTGCGCTCGTCGATACGGCGGCCAAGTGGCGAGATAATGCGGTCGATAAGCACACGGATCTGCTCATCATCCTCAAACGCATGCTCGATGGGGTACAAGACGCCGCCGCGTTCAAAGAAAGCCGAGCGGCAGCCGTTGATCATGATCTCGGTAACGGTGTCGTCCTCGATGAGCGGCTGCAACGGCCCCAAGCCCACCACGTCATCCAAAATCTCGTCGATGATGGTCTCGCGCTCGGGCGTCGCGAGATCGGTCGGCTCCTCAACATTGAGCGCCGCCTCCACCGCAGGACGCAATTCCGAGCGGGCAAGTGCCGGGTCGATATAGGCGCTGATACGCGCCACTTCGTCGTAACCCATGCGGTCCATCACGGCGCGCTTGGTGCGTCGTTTCACGGCGCGGCGACGCCCCACATCTACAGGCGCTGCCGCCGCCGCAGCGCCGGCAGCCTTAATCCTCGTTTGCAGGCTCATCGCTGATCACCCTCGCGCGACCAGGGAAGGCGGATACGCGGGCGTTCGGTGCGCGTTGCACGGTCGGCGACCATATCGCTCCAAGGGCCGACGGCGCACCCCAGTTCCACGAGCATCTCGCGCGTGGCCTCGCGCACGCTAGTCGCAAAAGCGCTGGTCTGCCCCACTGCCTCGTCAGCGCGCCCAAACGCCATGAGCGCGGCGAGATCCTGCCCGCCATCGGCGATACGAATCTTGGAGCTTAACGCACAGGCAATCTCAAAGCGCATGGCGACGTCCTCGTCTGCCCCGCGCGCACCGAACCGGTTGAACACGGCGCTCATGCGCGTGCGCGGCACACCTACTCGACCTGCCAGTTCAATGACGCGCGATGCCGATGCCGCGGACGACACCGCCGCATCGCCAACGACCAGGCAACGGTCGCTCGCCGCCACCGCAGCCGCCACGGCGTCGCCCCAAAAGACCGAGGTATCGATAAAGACCACGTCGGATTCGCGACGCAGAACATCAAGCAGTAGCTCCACCGGACGTGCCATGAGCTCGGCTTGCTCGGGCGCCGCGACGGGACCCCAGAGCGTAACGCCCGGCGCCACGCGCATCGAAGCGGCTACGATATCCGGCTCGGTGAGCATGCCCGCCGCCGACGGCTCGATAAGTGCCGCCATATCGCGCGGAGCATCGACGCCTAACAAGTCGTAAAGGTTTCCAAACATCAGGTCCAGGTCGAGCACGGCGGCACGCAAGCCCAACAGCGACGATGTGTGTGCCATGGTGGCAACGATCGTCGACTTGCCGCAACCGCCCGAACCCGAAATAGCGCAGATGACTGGAGCTCGATGCGGCGGAGCGGTAGCGTCTGCCGGCGGCATCGGAGGCGGCGGGGCGGGCGTCGGTGACAGCGTCCCCGTCTCCCCCGCCGCAACCACGTGCTGCGTCCAAGCCGGCATGGCTGCTTGTTCGGTCTGCGAGGCAGGCTCGTTCTGCGCAATCTGCTCATGCTGCATCAGCGACAACTCGCCGCACCCGGCAAGGCCCTCAACTTCGTCGAGTTCATCCGCCAGATTCACGCCGTGCACGTATCCCATATCTACTGCCGGGGAGTCGCCAGCATGCTGCGCCGGCCCTCCAGCGTCATCGTATACAAGGGGGTTCCGGGGGCGCCGACCATGCTCGGCTTCCGCTTTTCCATAATCATCAACACGCGGGCCTCTTGTAGCGCGAGGCGCCCCGGGTTCCCTATCAACAAAAGCATCGGGCTCAATCGTCATGCGCCGATCGGAATCAACCGCTCCCTCGCCCGCGCGCCCGTTGCCGCATATACTGTGTGCAGCGATGACCTCGGTCGCCCCCGCGCGAAACAGCCCCTCGATATCCGACGGATCGAGCGCTTCTATCAACACGACCACGCGACTCACGCGGCCTTCGGCCGTCAGGCGCGCAACAGTCTTGCGCACATCTTCGGTATCAAACAGAGACGCCGCGATGATGGCAGCCCCGCGGCGCGACGGAAACGCCCGCGCCATGGAAACCAGCCCGTCCAGGTCACCCACGCGAAGCACCTGTGCACCCGCATCACGGCCCTCGACTTCCCGCTGCAACAGCCCGTAATCGCCGCACGCGCAGCACGCAAGCCAGATCGCCTTCATCACTCGTCGCCTCCGCTCTTTTTGCCGCGCGCCGTGGCGGGAATCGTCAAGCTGACCGTTCCCTTGCCCGAGGCTCCCAGCAGTTCCTTGACGTCTTCGGGGTCAGCCGCCAGCGTCACCCATTCGATCTTGCCCTCGCGCGTGGCACCGGAATCCTCACTGGTATCGATCACGTACGCGCCGCACAGCCGATCGGTCACGCCGTCTTTTTGCACATACACATCCACGTAGCTGCCCACGCCCGTAGCACCGCCGACCGAGTGCTCGGCATCGACCGCCACCGAAACGGCGACCTTGCCCTTAGGCACCTCGAGCTTGCGGCTCTCGACCTTGGTGTAGACATTGCAGATCACGGCGTTTTTGGGAATACGCGAAGTCGTCACGTCGCCGCGCACCTGGCGCAGCTCGGTCGCCGCGTCACGCGGCAGCAGACTCGTCAGCCACTCCTGGGTTATGACATTGGTCTCATCGAGGGTCTCGCCCACATCGATATCGCGCGCCGCGACGCATACCTCGACGCGATCGCCACCGTACTTGGCCAAGGTCTCAGCCTGGACCTGTTCGGCTTGTGAGCGGATCGATGAGCCGTAAACCATGCAGAGCAGAGCAGCGAGCACGCCCGCGACCAGACTGATGGCGATGCGCTTGCTCTTGTTCACGGCCGCTCCTCTCATGGCAGTGCCGGGCGAATGCCCGTACCACCATTGTCTGGGCGGTCAGAGTGCAAAGCGGCGCAATCGCAATCTTGGTTTTCGATGTCAAACCAATCGCTGACCAAAAGCTGACCAGCCCGTCAAGCTCGTGGCAAGGTTTTGGTCAGCACGTCAGCAAACTGCATGTTTCGAGGCTTTTCCGCAGCAAAAAGCCGTCTCCCGAACAGTTGGGAAACGGCTGTCATAGGAAAAATCAATTACAGATGGACATCGGGATCGAGCATTTGAGCACTCACGCGCATGGATAACGCCAGGTTTTGGAACGTTTCCAGACGCAGGCTATCGATTTGCCCGGCGTCCTCGGCCTCGCGAACGGCGCAACCCGGCTCATGGGTATGCGTGCAATCGCCAAACCGGCACGCGCGCGATGCCTCGACAATCTCGGGGAAGGCGCGGGCCAGTCCCCGCTCGTGACCCACGAGCGGTAGGCTGCGCAGGCCCGGGGCATCGGCGATCACGCCGGCGTCGCCCGGCAGCGTCACCATCACGCGCGCGACGGTAGTGTGACGGCCCTGGTCGTCGCGTTCGCGCACACCGCCGGTCGCCAACGTATCGTGGCCCAGCAGCGCATTGAGCAGCGTCGACTTGCCGGCACCCGACTCGCCCAGAATCATGGCGCAGCTCCCGGCAGGCACGCAGGCACGGACCTCGTCCAGGCCGCGGCCCTCGGCAGAGGACGTCACGATCACGCGCACGTCCGGACCCACCAGGCGGCGCACGCGGTCCAGATCGCGCTCGAGTTCCTCGGCATCGCAGCGGTCAGCTTTGGTGAGTACCACCACCGGCTCGGCATCGCAGTCGAGCGCCAATACCAGCGAACGCGCCACACGGTCGAGCAGCACCTCGCCGGCACCGAGCGCCTGCACGATTAGCACGCTATCCACGTTGGAGCAGAGCACCTGGCGCTCTCCGCGGGCACGGCCGCGCCAACGCTCAAAGCTCGTACGGCGCGGCAGCACGCATTCAATCACGCCCATATCGTGCCCGGGAGCGCGGCGCACCGCCACACGATCGCCCACGGCAGGCAGCAGGACCTCGTCCCCACCGCGCGACTTGGCAAATCCCACGGCATGCTCGGCGCGGAAGGTATCGTCGGCAGTCGCCACCAGCGGAAACCCACGATCCAAGCGCACCACGGCGCCAAGCTGCATCTGCTCGGGCTCCTCGGCATGTGCGCAGAAATCATCAAAGGCAGCCTGCTGGGCTTCATCGACCGGCAGGTCATCAAACGCCGGAACATCCTGCAGCGCGTCAAGCCCCGGTACACTCGCCAGCAACTCCTCAGCAGATGCAGGGGGTTCGGTCGCGAGCTTCCGACGACGATCACGCTTAGCCCGCGCCCCCGTCGTCTTTTTCTTCGCCTTAGCCTTAGCCACAAACGCCTCCCAGCACCAAAAATCACAACTGAGCAGGTATTTTAAATCAAAAAGAGCTGGCCGGGCAAAGCCCGACCAGCTCACAAACTTTCCCTCAGCCAATGGTCCCGAGAGGTTATCCGAAGGCCCGCCCGCCGGGAGGGGTTTCTTCCGAGCGATCCCGCAGCGCGAAGCGCGAGGACCAGCGAGGAAGAAACCCCGCAGGCGGTCGGGCCGGTGGGAAGGATGGCCTTTCGACTTACTCCTTCTCGACCGCGCGCATGATCGCCTTGTAGATCTCCATCAGCGGGATGATCAGGAAGGCCAGGCCCAGGGCAGCGACAACGCCCTTGAGCTCAAGCGTCACGGGGCCAAAGAACATCTCGGCAAGCGTCGGCTGCACGGTCACGATCACCGTCAGCACCAGTGCCAGCGCGGCGGAAGCCCACAGCCACTTGTTCTGCTTCTTCATGGTGAACAGCGACGCACGACGGCTGCGCATATTGAAGCAGTGAAAAATCTCGACCATGTTGAGCGTGATGAACGCCATCATCACGCCTTCCTCGTCGGCATTGCCGGCGATCATATCGGCGATGTGGATGTAGCCCATGTCAAAGTACACGCCCACAAAGAAGCTCGCCAGCACCAGCACGGTGATGATTAGGCCCTGGACCACGCAGTCCAGACCCATATGTCCGGCAAAGACACCGTCCTTGGCGTTGCGCGGCTTGCGCTTCATGATGTCGCCCTCGGCGTCCTCCATGCCCAGCGCGAGCGCAGGGAAGCAGTCGGTAACCAGGTTCACCCACAGCAGCTGCACCGGCTGGAAGATGGTAAAGCCGATGAGCGTGGCGATAAACACCGAGAAGACCTCGGCAAGGTTGGCCGAAAGCAGGAACTGGATGACCTTGCGGATGTTGTCGTAGATGCGACGGCCCTCTTCGCAGGCACCGATGATGGTGGCGAAATTGTCGTCGGCAAGCACCATGTCGGCGACGTTCTTGGTGACATCGGTACCGGTGATGCCCATGCCAACGCCGATGTCGGCGCGCTTGATGGACGGGGCGTCGTTGACGCCGTCGCCCGTCATGGCCACGATCTGGTCGCGCGACTTCCAAGCCTCGACGATGCGTGTCTTGTGCTCGGGCTGGACGCGGGCGTACACGCCGAAGTCCTCGATGTGCGCGTCGAGTTCCTCGTCGCTCATGCGATCGAGGTCGGCACCGGTGATGGCATGGCTGCGATCGGTGACGATGCCCAGCTGCTTGGCGATGGCCACGGCGGTGTCGATGTGGTCGCCCGTGATCATGACGGTGCGAATGCCAGCGTCGTGGGCCTCGCGGATGGCTTCGGCGACCTCGGGGCGGACAGGGTCAATCATGCCGGACAGGCCGCAGAAGACCAGGTCGTGCTCGAGCGCAGCGGGGCCGCAGTCGCTCGGGACCTCGGTGTAGGTGCGGCTTGCCAGCGCCAGCACGCGCAGAGCCTCGTCGGCCATGGCCTTGTTGGCGGCCACGAGCTCGGCGCGACGCTCCTCGGTCAGCGGGACGACCTTTTCGCCCTCGTAGATATGGGTGCACAGGCCGATCACCACGTCGGGCGCGCCCTTGGTGTACTGCTCGTACTCGTCATCCAGGGTCTCGACGATCACGGACATCATCTTGCGGCCCGAGTCGAACGGGGCCTCGCCCACGCGCGGATGCTCGGCAGTCAGGCCGGTGAGGCCAGCCTTGCCGGCGTCGTTGACGAGCGCGCACTCGGTCGGCTCGCCCACGGCCTCGCCCAGCTCCTCGTCCCACTGGGCATCGGAGCAAAGGGCCATACCGGCCAGGAATTTCTCCTTAGGCGCAGCGAGCTCGTGCTTGACGACGGTCATCTTGTTTTGGGTAAGGGTACCGGTCTTGTCGGAGCAGATGGTCTGCGTGCAGCCGAGAGTCTCGACGGCAGAGAGCTTGCGGATGATTGCCTGGCGCTTGGCCATCTTGGTCACGCCAAGCGATAGCACGATGGTCACGACGGCGACCAGGCCCTCGGGGATGGCAGCGACGGCGAGCGAGACGGCGACCATAAAGGTATCGAGCAAGGCAGTCGGGTCGGTAAGAACGTTGCCCACGCCGTGGCGGATGATATCAACGCCAAAGATGACGACGCAGATGACGATAACCATAATGGTAAGGATGCGGCTGAGCTCGGCGAGCTTCACTTGCAACGGCGTGAGCTCTTCCTTGGCCTCGGCCAGGGCGCCGGCGATCTTGCCCATCTCGGTGTTCATGCCGGTGCCGACCACGACGGCGCGACCACGGCCGTACACGACGGTGGAGCCCATATAGCACATGTTCTTACGGTCGCCGAGCGGCACGTCATCGGTGCCCGCAGCGAGCTCGATCACGTTGGCGTGCTTCTCTACGGGCACGGACTCGCCGGTGAGCGCGGCCTCTTCGATCTTCATCGTGGCGCTCTCGAGCACGCGGCAGTCGGCCGGGACGGAGTCGCCCGCCTCGAGCATGATCACGTCGCCGGGCACGAGCTCGGCGCTCGGCAGGTGCACGAGCTTGCCGTCGCGCAGCACCTTGGACTGCGCCGCACTCATCTCCTGCAGGGCCTCGAGGGCCTCCTCGCTCTTGGCTTCCTGGACCACGCCCAGCACCGAGTTGACGATAACGACGAACATGATGATGGCAACATCGGCAAAGTCGGGCTCGCCCTTGACCATGCCCGTGAGCGCACTGATGACGGCGGCAACGATCAGCATGATGACCATGGGGTCGGCCATCTGCTCAAAGAAACGCTTCCACAGCGGTGTCTTCTCGGCTTCCTCGAGCTTGTTAGGGCCTGTCTTGGCGAGGCGCGAAGACGCCTCGTCGTTGCTCAGGCCGAGGTTCTCATCGACACCTTGGTCGCTGAGCACCTCCGCCGCGGCGGACAGGTATTCCTTTTGCATATAGAGTCCCCTCCTGGGATTCGGGCCACTCAGCAGATTGATGCCCGATCATAATTCCCAGGAGAAGGGCAAGGGCTCATCAAGGCTGCCGTGCTGAGCGGCAGTTGATAGTGGAGTTATGGTACCCCAAAGCGACGCGTCTAGCCAAAACAATCGGTTTGGAAATATGGTCCGCACGCAACGGTGCAGACCGTGTGATGCTCAACATTGGTAAAACGTTTTTTCTTCGGCACATCGCCAAACTGACATATCTCCCAGATAGCAGCGGTTGGAGTGGTTGGTAAAGATTTTTCATATACCGTTTTTCCCGCAAAAAATGAACTTCCATTTCGGCATACGGTCGATTTTTTGGGGTATTCGGTCGGCATTTCGTTATAATCATCTCGGTTTTATTTCTTATGGTTTATCTATCAGCGCAAGACGATGTCAGATGGAGGTCTGAATGTACAAGCGCACTAAGATTGTATGCACCATGGGTCCCGCCTGCGATAGCGACGAGACCATCCGCGAGATGATCAAGGCGGGCATGAACGTCGCCCGTTTTAACTTCTCGCACGGCTCCTACGACGAGCACCACGGTCGCATCGAGCGCGTCCGCCGTATTTCCAAGGAGCTCGGCATGCCCGTCGGCATCCTGCTCGACACCAAGGGCCCCGAGGTCCGCACCGGCCTTTTGGTCGATGGCAAGAAGGTTGCCGTCAAGACCGGCGACAAGATCGTCGTCACCGCTCAGCCCACGTCCGAGGATTTCCACGGCACCGCTGAGCACATCTCCCTCGACTACCTGGCTCTGCCCTCCGAGGTCGAGAAGGGCTCCCTCATCCTGATCGATGACGGCCTGGTTGCCCTCGAGGTCGAGTCCGTCGACGGCCAGGACATGACCTGCGTCGTTAAGAACGACGGCCTGATCGGCGAGCGCAAGGGCGTCAACATGCCCAACGTCAACATCTCGCTCCCCGCCATCACCGAGCGCGATCGTCAGGACATCCTCTTTGGCCTGACCGAGAACATCGACTACATCGCCGCTTCCTTCATCCGTGACGGCGAGTCCGTCCGCGGCATCCGTGAGCTTTGCCGCGAGAACGGCGGCGAGCACGTGACGATCTTCCCGAAGATCGAGTGCGCCCTGGGCGTCGAGAACTTCGACGAGATCCTCGAGGCTTCTGACGGCATCATGGTCGCCCGTGGCGACCTGGGCATCGAGATTAAGCCCGAGCTCGTTCCCCACATCCAGAAGGAGATCATCGCCAAGTGCAACGCGGCCTACAAGCCCGTTATCACCGCTACGCAGATGCTCGACTCCATGCAGCAGAACCCGCGCCCGACGCGCGCCGAGGTTGCCGACGTTGCTAACGCCATTTACGACGGCACCGACGCCGTCATGCTCTCTGGCGAGTCCGCTGCCGGTAAGTACCCGGTCGAGGCCGTCAAGATGCAGGCCAGCATTGCTCTCGAGACCGAGAAGTACCTCCCGGCTCACGCTCCGCTCGAGGTTCCGGCCGATGCTCACGGCACCCGCGTCGTCAACAACGTTGTGGGTATGTCCGCTGTGAACATGGCTACCACCGTTGGCGCCAAGTGCATCACCGTGCCGACGACCACCGGTCGTACCGCTCGCCTGATCTCGCACTTCCGTCCCAACATGCCGATCTGCGCGTTCTCCCGCCACGAGTGGGCCGTCCAGCAGATGATCATGTACTGGGGCGTTATCCCGCACCAGGCCGAGATTACCCAGGGCACCGTCAACGGCACGATTGTCAAGGCGATCGAGACCGCTAAGGAGCTCGGCTACGTCGAGGCCGGCGATCTGACCGTCGCTACCGCCGGCGATCCCCGCATGAGTGTTCAGCTCGAGGACAAGGTCTCCTCGACCAACGTCGCTTACGTCGCTCAGGTGCGCTAAATCGCACTTGCAAGCACGCTTGCATTGCAAAAGGGCCCGGAAGGCTTTGCCTTCCGGGCCCTTTTTAGACCTTCTTCGTATGCCGCATCATCGATTTGTGTTCAGTCGCAAGCCTCTCCGATGCCGAGCGCACCACCGAAGACGCCCTGCGACGGGAGCCGTTGGTCAATTGGAATGAACTGTTCACCGTTAAGCCGGCCGGCTAGCAGCTAGCGATCAGGGGGACTGCGGGAACGTCAGAAGCAGCAACGCGAGCCGCAAAGCCTGCCTCGGTTAGCTCAATGACCTCGGTAAACGTTGCATCGAAAAACTCCTCGGTTAGCAGGCGATACGGCGGATGATCGGGCTCGCCGGGGTTTTCGCGCACAATCTCGTGCATGACGCCGATGGTCTTGAGCACATATTCTTTATGGATGGGATACTGCCCAAAACGCGTCGCCGCAGTATACAGGCGATCGGTCGCGCGCGGAATCGAAACAATGCCGAGCGTCTTGCCAAACCAGTCAAAGTCGCCTTGCTTTTTAATGCGGAACTCCTCACACGGCTTGCCGCCGTGCGCCTCCAGGTACTGGTTCACGCGCGTATTCCATACGGTATCAGCCACCAGATGCGACCAGACGCCCAGCGTTAAATCGAGCAGCGACTGCGCCACATCTTCGGACGCAAGCGAGAACTCACAGGCGCCGGGAGCGACAACCGGCTCGGCATCCTTGTAGCGCTGGGGATAGTGCACGCGGTTCAGTCGCTCGCGCTCCTCGATAATCGAGGTCGCCGCGGCCGGCTCACCGGTGGGCGAACTTTTAAGCAACGGTGCCACATAGGTATCCCAGAACTCATGCTCACGAGGCTTAGGGATGGGCTCAGGCTTGGCAAAGTGCGTAATGCGGTACGGGATGGGATCGGCGATGCCAGGGACCATATAGCCCACGAAGATATCCGGAACCACGCAGCCAAACAAAAAGGCATTGCGGTCGCGCACGCTATTGGCAAGCGCACCGGTGCGCTCCAGCAAACGCTCCGTTTGAGCGATATGAATGTTCCAGCTTGGCATAGCCACCCCCATAAAAACCTGGATAACTATACCATCACGGCAAAGCCACGCGGGCGGCTACGCACGCTCTACGCAGCAACTAGTCCGTAGCACCGCTTTCGGTTCCATACGACGGCGAAGGTGCCTCGACCACATGATGATATCGATCGATATAGATGGCGCGGGCACCCAGGCGTCGCACCAAATCCTGGTGATGTGTGCTCATCAAGACCGTCTTGCCGGCAGTAACATAGGCCAGTAGAAAGTTGACCACGATGTCGCATGAGTCCTCGTCAAGTCCGTTGGTAGGCTCGTCAAGCACCAGGATATCGGGGTTCATCGACACAACCGCGGCCAGCGCCACGCGCTTCTTTTGCCCGCCCGAAAGCTGATAGGGAGAGGCGCCGGCAAGGTCGGCAACCTGGAACAGCCCCATGGCATCGCGCACGCGGCGCTCGAGCTCGTCTGCCGGCAGCCCCATCTGCGCGGGACCAAAAGCAACTTCCTCGCCCACCGTAGCGCAGAACAGCTGGGCGTCGGCATTCTGGAACACAAAGCCCACGCGCTGATGAAAACGCTGAGCGGCCGCGGAATCCTTTAGAAACGCCGCATCGATCACGTGCCCGTCGAACAGGTATGCCCCTGCGTCTGCGAGTTCAAGGCCGTTAATAAGGCGCATAATCGTCGTCTTACCGCAGCCGTTGGGGCCGAGCAGCGCAACGAGCTCCCCGCGATCGACCTGCAACGACACACCATCGACAACCGTATGGCCCGCATAGGAAAACACCACGTCGCGCAGCTCGATGAGCGGCGTTGTCTCGGCGCCAGCAGCACCGCTCGCGCCCATCGCGTCATTCGTATCGTTTGCCAAAACGTCGCCCTTCCCTACTCACATCGACGGCTCGGTCGCCCGCGCTACAGCACCGCGCACAACATGGCGAGCAGCACCACAACGGCCACGTAAACGGCATCGCGCCAGCCAAAGCCGCTCCGCGCGGGCACCGGATACGCACCGGCAAAGCCGCGGCACAGCATAGCCTCGTCCATCGCGCGGCTGCATTCCATCGCCTTGATAAAGGTCATGCCCATGATACCCGCGATCGAATCGGTACGCGAAAATCCCTCAGGCGCACGGCCAACGCTGCGTAGCATGACCGATTCGCACAGATTGTGCGCCGTGCGACCCAGTACCTCGATGTGCTTGAGCGCCATATCAAACGTAAAGATAACTTCGTCGGGTAGATGCAGCATCTTGAGCGCCGCTGACATGCGGCTCCACGTGAGGGTCCACGAAACACCCAGCACCAGCGACACATTAATGAAGGTCTTGAGCGCAATCTTGAGCATGGCGCCCGCGGCAGAAGCGTCCAGCAGCAAGGCGGGCAGCGCCAGAACCACCGCGAGCCCCGCGGCAGCCAACGCCGGCACAAAAGTTGCGCGCAGCCCGCGTGCGGGGCGCACCGCGACCAGCACCAGCGCGATTGCCGCCATCAACATGAGGTACAGCGGACTTTGCGTCAGACACACGCACAGAACGCAAACGAACATCCCCACCAGGCGCACCGGAGCCGAAACGCAAGAAAGGGCGCGGTCGACCATCGACCCGCCCTCGTGCGCACCTCCACCCAGGCGAACCCGCTCAAGCAGGCTCGCCAGGTGCAGGACATTCTTTTGCATCACACGATGCCGAACCCCCGCGGGCTCGTAACGCTGCTCGACCGCAAGCCAGCTAGGCAGCTCGGCTATTGCCATGAGCACCGCTTTCCTTGACCGTCAGCGAAATCAGACGGAATGCGATGGTGAGCACCGCCACGCCAATCACGCCCGAAAGAATATACATCGCGGCCTGGCCGGCAAAGCCAAGGCCCTGCTCCTCAGAATAGGCCTGCAGATAATCGCCCGTGGGCAGAGCGTCGGCAAAGGTCGGGGTATCGAGGCCGACCGAAGTCTGCAGACTGTTGTCACCAGCCTCCTGAACGGCGGTCGCGGCGCCCTCAGCGTCCCACTCGCCCCAGGCGTCACCCGTGGCCAGCAGGCCCAGCGGCGTGGCCACGACAAGCACGGCGACCAGGATGAGCGTGGGGACCAGCGAGGTCTTCTTGGCAGCAGCGCCCTCGGCAGCAAGCTGGCCATCGACGGCCTCGGGCCCGACGATAACGCTCGGCGCCGTCTTCTTAATGAAACCGTAAATCGCAGCCGTCGCCACGCCCTCGACCACGCCGGCAACCAGCATATGCGGGATCATCATGGCAGGAATGGCAATAGACAGTGGGAAGGGGCAGTACAGCGGCGCGCCCGAAGCGTTGGTAAAGAGCATCGGCTGAATACCAAACTCGATTGCCGCGCACAGGGCCGCCAGGCACAGGCCGACCCAGCCGCTTACGATGGCCGAAACCGAGGTACCCCAGCTCTTGTCGTGCAGACGGCTGTTGAGCGCACGGAACACGATAGCAGCGGCAAACGGCAGCACGAAGGCCATGTTAAAGCAGTTGGCGCCAAAGGACAGGATGCCGCCGTCGCCAAACAGCAGTGCCTGTAGCGCCAGCGCGACCGAGACAGCAATGGCCGCGGCCTCCGGGCCCAGCAGCAGCGCGATGAGCGCGCCGCCGACGGCGTGACCCGTGGTGCCGCCGGGCAGCGGCACGTTGAACATCATGAGCAGGAAGGAGAACGCGGCGCAGATGCCCAGGAAAGCCATGTGCTCGCGGTCGAGCGTGGCGCGCACCTTCTTGATGCAATGAACCCACACGGGCACCATCGCCACTGCCATGACGGCATCGGTCTGCGGAGACAGATAATTATCTGGAATGTGCATGTACGCCTCCCGGTTATCGGCGCACAGAATTGCAACGCCGCTTAAATCACCTTGTCAGTGTTACGCATTGTAAGATTCGTAACACGCCGCGGGCTATCATAGCAAAACGGCGCACTGCCGACAAAGCAGCACGCCGTTATGTAATGCGCGTGTCATATATGAAGGCTCAACGGTGCCTTATATCGAGCATAGCGGTCACGTAAGACTCGGCGGCAACCACCGCTGACCCATACCCCAGCGCAAGCCCTATCCGCGGACCTCGCCGTTTACGCCCTTGCATACCTTGGTGACGATCTTCTGGTGCGCCTTCTCGACCTCTTCGCTGGTGAGCGTGT
>JAHYYK010000024.1:0-16350 GCA_019425005.1 Collinsella sp. | reverse complement strand
ACCTTGGTGACGATCTTCTGGTGCGCCTTCTCGACCTCTTCGCTGGTGAGCGTGTGGTCGTCGGAGCGATACGTAAGCGCAAAGGCCATGGACTTCTTGCCCGCTCCGATGCGGATGGGATCGCGGTAGACGTCGAACAGGCGCACGCCCTCGAGCAACTTGCCGCCGGCGCTGGTAATGCGGCGCTCAAGATCCTCGCAGGTCACAGCATTGTCGACCACGATAGCAAGGTCGTGCTCAACAGCCGGGTACTGCGAGAACTCGCGGTAGTTCTCCTGATTGCGGGCGCCCTTGATCAGCTTGTCCAGATCGAGCTCAAAGGCAACGACGACCTCATCGATGCCCATCGCCTCGCGCGCCTCGGGGTGAATCTCGCCGACCCAGCCCAGTACGGTGCCGCCGGACAGAACCTCGGCCGCACGACCCGGCTGCAAGAAAGCGTAGCCCTCGCCCTCGACGGGACGGAAGCGAACCTTCTCGATGCGCAGCTGGGCGAGCAGCTCCTCGACAATGCCCTTGCCAAAGAAGAAACGCAGCTTGCGGTACTTCATGTTCCAGGACTGCTCGCTCCACTGGCCCGAGAGCACACCCGCCACGGACTTGGTCTCCTTGGGTAGGCTGGCGTTCTCGCGACCGTGGAACAGGCTGCCGACCTCGTACAGGTGCACATTGGGCGTACCGTGCGCCTCGTTGTAGGCCACGGACTGCAGCAGGCCCGGCAACAGCGAACGACGCATCTCGGTCTGCTCGGCTACCAGCGGGTTCATGAGCACCACGGGGCAACCGCGGCCCTCGGTGGACATACCGATCTTCTCCAGGTCGCCCGGGGCGGCAAAGCCAAAAGTCGTGGTCTCGTTGAGGCCGCAGGCGCGCAGGATCTCGCCGACCTTACGGGTGAGCTTCTGCTCGCGGGTCAGGCCGCCGATGTGGTTCTTGGCAGCCGGGATGGTCGCCGTCACACGGCCCATGCCCCACAGGCGCAGGACCTCCTCGATCAGATCGATCTCGCGCGGCAGGTCGGGGCGGAAGCTCGGCGGGGTGACCATGAAGTCCTCGCCGTCGCGCTCGACGGTGCAGCCCAGACGGGTGAGCGAACGCTCGATAAACTCGGGCTCGATGTCGGCACCGCAGATGGCATGCACGCGAGCCAGGCGCAGCTTAATGCTGTCGATGGTCTTGGGCGCGGGGAAAACGTCAACATAGCCGGGAGCAACCTCGCCGCCGGCGATCTCCTCGATGAGCGCGCAGGTAACGTTGGCGACATCCACGCAGCCGGTCTCGTCGACCTGGCGCTCAAAGCGAATGGAGGCGTCGGAGATCAGCGACAGATCGCGGCTGGTGTGCGAGGTGCGACCGGCGTTGAAGCAGGCGCTCTCGACCATCACGTCGACGGTATCGTCCTCGATCTCGGAATCCATGCCGCCCATAACGCCGGCCAACGCCACGGGGCGCTCGCCGTCGGTGATAAGGCCCATGCCGGCGTCGAGCATGCGCTCCTCGCCGTCGAGCGTCGTGAACTTCTCGTCCTGCTGGGCGGCGCGAACCACCACGCGTCGATGGCCATCGCGCTCGGCAAAGGTGTCCAAGTCAAAGGCGTGCAGCGGCTGACCGGTGAGCATCATCACGTAATTGGTGATGTCGACGATGTTGTTGTGCGGGCGCACACCCAGGGCGTTAAGGCGCTTGACCATCCAGTCGGGCGAGGGACCGACCTTGACGTTGCGCACGATGCGGGCGACATAGCGGTCGCACAGGCCCTCGTCAGCAATCTCGACCGAAAGCTCGTCGTCGGTCGCGCGGCCGGTCTCGACCTTGATGGCGGGCAGCTCAACGTGGAAATCGCGGTCGAAGATGGCACCGGTCTCGCGGGCCATGCCGATCATGGACAGGCAGTCGGGACGGTTGGGCGTAATCTCGCAGTCGAGCACGGTGTCGCTCGAGCCCACGTACTCGGCAAACGGCATGCCGCAGGGCGTGTCCTCGGGCAGGATCATGATGCCGGAGTGGTCGCCGCCCAGGCCGAGCTCGCGCGCGGAGCAGTTCATGCCCATGGACACGACGCCGCGAAGCTTGCTCTTCTTGATCTTGACGTCACCGGGAAGCACGGCGCCAATCATGGCCGTGACGATGTGGTCGCCGGCCTCGAAGTTCTGCGCGCCACAGACGATCTGCAGCGGAGCAGGGTTGCCGTCGGCGTCGAGATTCTTGTCGCCCACATCGACCGAGCACACATACATGTGGTCGCTATCGGGGTGCGGGGTCTTGGTGAGCACCTTGGCGGTCACCACGTGGTCGAAGGACTCGCCCACGGTGTCGATCGCCTCAACCTCGGTGCCGGTACGGATATATTCGTCCGAAAGGGTCTTGGGATCCTCCGGAATATCGATCATGGTCTTGAGCCAGTCGTAAGAAACGCGCATCTAACTGGTCTCCTTTCATCTGTAACGTCTGCAATAAACAGACGGAAAACTCCAGCTACGGAAACGGGTTTCCGAGGTGCCGCAGATTGCCTTGAAAGAGGAGGGCCGCGTACTCAGGTACGCAACCGACGATTGAAAGGCAAGGTGCGGTGGCTCGGGAAGCCGCCGGGACAGGTCAACTTAAAATTGGTTCAAGAAGCGCATATCGCCTGTCATGAGCGTACGCAGGTCCGGCAGGTCGTAGCGCAGGGCCGCGACGCGCTCGGCGCCAATACCAAAGGCGAAGCCGGTGTACTTCTCGGGGTCGATGCCACAGTTGATCAGGACGTTGGGGTCGACCATGCCGCAGCCCAGGATCTCAATCCAGCCGCTGTGCTTGCAGAAGTTGCAGCCCTTGCCGCCGCAGACGTGGCAGCTCACGTCCACCTCGCAGCTGGGCTCGGTGAAGGGGAAGAAGTGCGGGCGGTAACGCGTCTTACGATCCTCGCCA
This sequence comes from Collinsella sp., assembly GCA_019425005.1. GTDB lineage: Bacteria > Actinomycetota > Coriobacteriia > Coriobacteriales > Coriobacteriaceae > Collinsella. Next base: position 13,440 of record JAHYYK010000024.1, on the reverse strand, counting down.
AACATGCACTTAACAAAGTAGTCGAGCGTGCCCTTAAGGTCGCCAAAGGTGATGCCCTCGTCGACGACCAGGCCCTCGATCTGGTTGAACTGCGGCAGGTGGCAGGCATCGGCCGTGTCGGGACGATAGACGGTGCCCGGGCAGATCATGTAAATGGGCGGCTTTTGCGACTCCATGGTGTGGATCTGCACGCCCGAGGTCTGGGTGCGCAGCAGTACGTCGGACTCGCCATGGGCGTGCGCCTCGGGGTGCGCGACGCTGCCGGGGTTGTTGTCGACCACGTAGAAGGTATCGCGGGCCGAGCGGCTCGGGTGATCCATGGGGGCGTTGAGCGCGGTGAAGTTGTAGTAGGAGGTGTCGACCATGGGGCCGGACTCGACGGTGTAGCCGATGCCGCAGAAGATGTCCTCGGCCTCCTCGATGATCTGCTTGATCAGGTGCTGGTGGCCGATCTGCGGACGGATACCCGGTAGCGTGATGTCGACGGCCTCGTGCTCGAGTGCGTGCTTGAGGGCGGCGGCCTTCATCTCGGTGGTGCGCTCGTCGAGCATGCCCTCGATCAGCTGGCGCATCTCGTTGGCGCGCTTGCCCATCACGGGACGATCCTCGGGGGCGAGCTTGCCCATCATGCGCATCAGGCCGGTGATGCGGCCCTTGCGGCCGAGCAGCTCAACGCGCGCGGCCTCGAGCTTTGCGGCGTCGTCGGCGCCTGCGACGAGCTCCTTGGCCTCTTCCTCGAGTTTGACCAGATCATCAATCAGACTCATGTCTTCCCTTTCGTCTCTCGCGCTCCCCGCTTGCCGAGGCGGCTGCCACCGTCTGACGTTGCGAAAACGCGGCCCGGTTCGGTAACAAAAAACCGTCCTCGGGCATGTGCATTGCCCAAGGACGGTTGAATTCCGCGGTACCACCTTGTTTGACCCGGCGGATGTCTGGCCCGCCGCGCCCACTCTTTGCCCCTTGTCGCGAGGCTCACGGCTTCCCTACTGGGGACATCGCCGCCGCCGGCCGCGTGCCCGTTGAGGTCGCTGCTCGGGAGTGAACGCTTGGCCCTTGCCACCGCAGGAAGGCTTACAGCCCATGACCTTCCCTCTCTTGCCGGCGACGCGGCGGGCAAAACCCTCTCCGTCAACGCATTGGGCTACAGGATACCACATTGTGTGGGCATATCGCCGCGTTCCGTTTTGTTCGTGCTGGGTACAAGGCAGGTAGCTGTGCAAACTGGCCGTGCGCCCATCCGTGGCGCTCGGCTCGCGAGATCAAGGATATGGTATGGGAAAGAAACTCGATAAGAAAGCCAAGGCGGGCAAGAGCATCAAGAAGCTCCGCAAGCTCGAAGGCAAGCTGTGGACTCGCGAGTACCTGCTCAAGATTGCCGAGTTCGATGGAGCGACGATTGCTCCTGCCAACGGCGCAGCAGCGCGTGCCGACGCCATGGGCACGCTTGCCGGCGAGCATCACAAGCTGCTGACCAGCGAGAAGTCCGTTGAGCTCGTACGCTCGTTAGCGCGCGAGACCGTCGCCGGCGGCAAAATCGACGACCCTCAGCTGCTCGACGAGATCCGTGTGCTCGGCCGCGATCAACGTGAGGCCAGTGCCATCCCCACCGAAGAAGCCGAGGCCTGGACCAGGCTCACCTGCGAGGCGGACGCCGTGTGGCACAAGGCCAAGGCTGCCAACGACTGGGCGAGCTTTGAGACCTATGTGGATAGAATCGTCGCCCAACTTAAGCATCAGGCCGAGCTCATGGACCCCAAGCGCGATCCATACGACGTTTGGCTCGACCAGTACGAGCGCGGCCTTTCCGCCAAGAGCTTCGACGCGTTTTGCGATGAGGTCAAGGCCACGGTCGTGCCGCTCGTGCACGCCATCGGCGAGCGCGGCCAGCAGCCGGCTGCCGACTTTTTGCACGCCCACGTGCCCGAGGCTGCCCAGCGCGCCATGAGCTTCGACCTTATGAAGCTTGTCGGCCTGGACCTGGACGACACCACGCTTGCCTTTACCGAGCATCCGTTTAGCGAGGGCTTTGCCGTGGGTGATGCGCGCATCGCGACGCACATCTACGAGGACGACTGCATCTCCAACGTCTACAGCATCATCCACGAGGCGGGGCACACCATGTACGAGCTGGGCGTCAATCCCGCCTATGCGCGCACGTGCTTGGAGGGCGGCACCTCCATGGGCATCCACGAGAGCCAGAGCCGCTTTTTCGAGAACACCGTGGGTCGCAGCCGCGCCTTTATGGGCCCGCTGCTCGAGGTGCTGCGTCGTCACGCGCCCGAGGTCTACGGCGACGTCGACGAAGACACGCTCTACCGCGCCGTGAACATCGCGCAGCCGTCGTTGATCCGCACCGAGGCCGACGAGCTCACCTATCCGCTGCATATTATGGTGCGCTACCAGATCGAGCGCATGCTGTTTGCCGGCGAGGCTGCGGCCAAGGACATCCCCGCGCTTTGGAACCGCTTTATGGACGAGTACCTGGGCATTCCCGTTCCCGACGACACGCACGGCTGCCTGCAGGATACGCATTGGAGCGGCGGTTCGTTTGGCTACTTCCCCACGTATGCGCTGGGTAGCGCCTACGATGCCATGTTTGTGCCGGCCATGTGCCGCGACGGCGTCGACCTTACCGGTGCCTGCGCGAGCGGCGACTTGGCACCCGTCCGCGCGTGGCTGGGCGAGCACATTTGGCAGTGGGGCCGCGCCAAGGACGCGCCGGAACTCATCAAGGGTGCCTGCGGCATGGATTTTGACGCCCGCTACTACTGCAGCTACCTGCAGGACAAGTTCACCACGCTGTACGAGCTGTAAGGATTGACCAGCACGCCATCGCCAACGCCAACTATGTTGACGCCAATGTCTTGGCAACGTCAGCGAAAACGACCCTAAGCGAGCAAGGTGACGTGAAATGAAAGGGCGCTGACCTTCTGGTCGCGCCCTTGAAATTGAACGTCAGATTGCCGCTTAGGGGCGTTTGCAGCGTCGAGCAGTTACGCGGTTTGGTAAAACCGCGTAACTACAGAGCCTCGAGTGCGTTGGCGATGCGCTTCATGGCGGCATCGGCGGATGCTTGGTCGGGCGCCTCGGCCAGCACGCGGATAACCGACTCGGTTCCGCTCTTGCGTACGAGCACGCGGCCCTCACCTGCCAGCGCAGCCTCGGCCTCGGCGATGGCGTTCTGCACGCCCATGTTCTCGAGCGCGGCGTCCTTGTCCGCCACGCGCACGGCCACCTGCGCCTGCGGTAGCAGCTTGCACGGAGCCGTGAGCTGCGAGAGCGTCTCGCGCTCGGCGCGGATCACTTCCATCACGCGCAGCGAGGTCATAATGCCGTCGCCCGTGCGCTCGATATCGCCAAAGATCGTATGGCCCGTCTGCTCGCCGCCCAGGCTGTAACCGCCCTCGCGCATCTTGGCATACACGTGGCGGTCGCCCACACCGCTGGTCACGGCACTTAGGCCGGCAAGCTCCAACGACTTGATCAGGCCAAAGTTGCTGGCAATCGTCGGAACCACGGTACCGCCCGAAAGGCGACCGTGCTTGTTCAGGTACACGCCGCACACGTACAGGATCTGGTCGCCATCGACCACGCGGCCGCGCTCGTCCACGGCCAGGCAGCGGTCGGCATCGCCGTCATAGGCAAAGCCCACGTCCAAGCCCTGCTCCACCACGTGGCGCTGCAGACGCTCCATATGCGTGGAGCCGCAGTCGACGTTGATGTTAAAACCATCAGGCGCGGCATTGATCACGCGCACGTCGGCGCCCAGCGCGTCGAACACCGGCTTGGCCACCGAGGACGCCGAGCCGTTGGCGCAGTCGATGCCGATCTTGACGCCCTGCAGCGAAAAGTTCGCGCTGGCGATGAGCGAGGCAATGTAGCGGTTGCGGCCCTGCATGTAGTCCACCGTGGCGCCGATGTGGTTGCCCGTGGCCAGCGGCACCTCGCTCTTGCCATCGACGTAGTCCTCGATGAGCTCCAGTACGTCCTCGTCCATCTTAAAACCGTCGCTATTGACGAGCTTAATGCCGTTATCGCAAAACGGGTTGTGGCTCGCGCTGATCATGATGCCGCAATCGAAGCAGCCTTCCACGGTCTGATGCGCTACACCCGGTGTGGGGATCACGTGCAGCATATAGGCGTCCGCACCGCTCGCGACCAGGCCACTCACCAGCGCCGCCTCGAACATATAACTCGAGCGACGCGTGTCCTTACCCACGATGACGCGCGCCTTGCGCTCGCGGTTGGCGCCGTAATACCAGCCCACAAAACGGCCAATCTTATAAGCGTGCTCTACCGTCAGCCCAACGTTAGCCTCACCGCGAAAGCCGTCGGTGCCAAAGTACTTCATGCGCTCTCCTTACAAAATAGGGGCGAACAGATTGCCTGTCCGCCCCAAAATGGTACTCGATTATCTGCGCTACCAGAAAAACCCTACGCCGACGCGCTGTCGCGAGCCGCCTGGCATGTAGGAGTCTGACGCAGCGTAAGCGGCTTGTCCCCCGCCTCGGCTGACGTGGTCAGCGTATATGTGATCGTCGTCGTCTCGCCAGCATGCAGGTCAACGGTGCCCGAATAGAAGGGGATTCCATGCCACGTAGCGGCGCCAAGACCAAACTGGGTGCCCTCGACGGTCAGATCAGTAATGTTGCCGCCCGTCGGGGCAAACAACGAGACATTCAGACGCTCGTCGTCGCGCGCGGCATCGGGCGCGCTCGCCGCGACGTAGTCGGGCAGCTTGCCGGCCTCCTCCTGCGTCATGATGTTCGTCAGGGTAACGGTGATGCGATACGAGCATGTGCCGTCACCGTTCTTGATGCCCTGGCCAATCTGCGTATCGGCATTCAGGTACCAGTCGAGCTTGGAGAAGCTCAGGTTGTTAAAGTAGACACCAGCAACGGGATCTTCACTCGGGTCATCCGGATCGGGCAGCGAGGCGTCGATGTTCATCTCCTTGATAGCGTTCTGCTCGTCATCGTTTTTCATCCACGCGATCAGGCGGCCCTCTTCGGCACCGCGCTCAACGGCGCTGACAAGCTTCGTAACATCGACATCGCCGATACCGCCAAGGATCTTGTCGAAGGCAGCGCTGGCGACGGATGCAAAGATGCCGTCCGACTCCTCGACCGGATAGTTCCAGTACACATCGTGCATGAGGACCTTTGCGGCGTTGGTGCCGTCGACAACCGTTCCGTCGGGCAGCGACACGTTACCGACCAGGCCCAGCAGATACTGCAGGAACACCGGGTCGATACCCACGACGCCGTCAACGTCCTGGCCATATTGAGATTTCCACAGGGCTGCGACACGCTGCGAGTTGCGGGGCCAATCAGGCGAATAGGTATTGCCCGAGTTGTACAGGTTACTGTGGTTGCCGAACAGCGCCTCATCCTCTTCGTCGACGCTCTCGACTGCCTCATCCTCGCTGAGTCCAATGCGGGGAACAAACTCGCCGATCGACATCTGGCCGTCGGTGACCGAAATCAGGCCCTGCGAACCGCCAAAGCCGCCGCAGGCACGAATCTCGACGTTGTTCATGGCGTACATAAGGTAGTTGCGCGTCTGGCCGTTGGCGCCGAGCATCTGGGGAAGGACGGGGGCGACCTTCTCCGCCGCGTCAACCGCGCCGTTGAGGGTGGCAAAGCCGTCCTTGGCCTTATCGACCAGCTCGGTCACCTGGGAAATATGAGTATCGCCAATGCCCTGGATCTTTTCGTTGGCGCTCTTGAACACCTTCGAGCTGTTGGAAAGCGAATCGGCGACCGCCTGCAGCGCGGACACGTTAATCATGCCATCCTGGAACAGCTTGCCGGGCGTTGCCCGCGAGAGGTTGTCGGCCATGGGAATCAGCGCGCCGCTAGAGACATCGGACAGGGCGTCGATCATGGTGCGGGCAGCATTGATGTCGCTGCCATACACCGGGATAAACGAAGCCGCCGTCCACAGCGGGCTCGAGGTCTCCGCCTTCATGCTGTCGCAGAGCTCATCAATCTTCTTCGCGTCGTCAGGCAGCGTCGAAAAATCGCCCGACGTGACCTTGTCCTTAAGGCCACCGACGATCTCGACAGCCTCCTTCGCTTCGCTCTTTACGGTCTTTGCCGAGTTAAGCAGCATAAAGCCGCTTGCGCCAAGCGCAACGAGAAGCACCGCGACTACAGCGGCAATAATGGCGCCAGTGTGACGCTTTTTGCGCTCGCCCTTGCGATGGCGATGACGGACCAGACCGTCAGAGGTCGAACTCGACGAAGCGTCGCTACCGTAGTTCAAGCCAAAATCGTAATAATCTTCCTTGGAACCCGAGCCCGCAAACTCGGCACCGCTATCATCCAGGCGGGCGAACGTGCCAGTCTCGGAGGCGCCGGTGTAAATCGTGCCAAGGTTACCCGTAAGCCCCGCGCCACCGGCAGAGGGAGTATTGTTGGCGGCCTTGCCGGCATTAACGTTGCCGGCGGTATTCGCGGCGTTGGCAGCACCTGCGTTGTTCGCAGGTATCGAAGGGGCCCCGCTCGGCTGCGACGTGGAGGTTGCACCGCCCGCAAAGACATTCCCTCTTGCACGGCCGGTCTTTTTTGCCTTTTGAGACTGCTCGTACAGAGCGGTAAACATCGCCGTCTCGCCCGGGGACACGCGCTTACCGGAACCGCCCTGCCCAGCGCCGCCCGGCGTGCCGGCCTTACCAGCCCCGTTCGGACGCGGCGGAACTGCAGGACGGCCGCTATCGCTGCCCTTAAAGTGATTACCAGCCATAAAGAAATCCTCGCAATTGAGTCGCAATGAAAAAGTCCATAACGTTACTAGTTTATGGCATTTTGAGCATCGACAGCTAAACTCCAGACACGGACATCAATTGGCGAAAATGTGGCACAACGCCTTTTCCGTCTTGGCGGCGGCGCCAGCTACACCGTGAGGAACATCATCACGATGATCATGGCAAAGCCGATAAGGTCGGTCGGCAAAAACACCGTGCCCAGCATAACGGCGCTGGTGATGGTCGCCGAAACCGGCTCCACAGTTCCGATGAGGCTCGCACGCACCGAGCCGATGTCCTTAACGCCCTGCATATAGAGCATGTAAGCAAAAAACGAGCCGATAACCACGAATACCGCGAGCGCCTCGACGCCGGCAGCGTCGAGTGCCGGCATATGCGCCCAAGGCTGCACGAAGACGCACGAGACCACGCCCGCCGTGAGCATTGCCGAGCCCGTGACGATGGGGCTGCCGTATTCGGGCAGGATCTTGGCGGGAATCACCGCCATACACGTGGCGCTGACCGCACACATAAGGCCTGCGACCAGGCCAAGCGGCGATATGCTCAGACTGGTAGGGTCGCCGCCGGTAGCGATTAAAAAGGTGCCGCCCAGGGCCAACCCAATGCCAACGGCCTCACGCACGCGAGGCATGCGATGGTCGATCACGCAGGTGTAGCCCATAATGATGACCAGTTGCAGGCATTGGAGCACCGTCGCGGTTCCGGCATTGGTCAGGCGCACGGCCGAAAGATAACAAAACTGGTTGAACAGCAGACCAAAGGCGGTAAAGAGCAGCAGCTGCTTGCGATCGGCGGGTGTGGTCCAGAGCTTAATCAGGCGCTCGCGGTCGCGCGTAACAACCACGGCCATAAAGAGTAGACCGGCGAGAATCTGACGCACGCTCATAAGCCACAAGGTGTCGACGTGGTAGGTATCGAACAGAAAGCTCGCGCTGGTGCCCGAGAAGCCCCAAAACGAACCGCCCACCAGCGTAGCCAAGACGCCCGTGATCATCTTGCGCGTCGAAGCGCTGTTCAGGCGCTCGCGCCAAGCGCGGCGGGTGCTACGGCTGAGCTCATCGGTGCCCTCGGGCACATCAATGTTCGATATATCGGTCATCGGCACCGAAGCCCCTGCGCCTTCGACCTGCTCGACACGCTCTTTGCTCATTCCATTCCCTCGAAGCAGCCTGGAAACAATTCGGCTTACCTTACCACGGCGAAGGCACCAGCTGGAGGCTTGTCCGCTTATCGGTAGGACAATTCCGCAGACGTCTTTCCATAGCTCGATACCGCAATGGCCTTGCATTATGCGACAGTCAAATCGCGGCAGCAGGCTCTTTTGAAATGGATATGACAAAGCCCCCGAATTCCACAATGTAAGCGATTTTTAAAAATGTTCTTGCCACCGAGTTCAGGCTCCGTTATATTATCCCTTGCGCGCTTGCGCACCCTTGATCGGGCGTTTAGCTCAGGGGGAGAGCGCTTCCCTGACACGGAAGAGGTCAGAAGTTCAAATCTTCTAACGCCCACCAAATGTTCGCAGCTCAGAGGCTATGTCCTCTGGGCTGTTTTGTTTTTTGTCGCTAAATCCGCTGGCAGTTCCAACCGTCATCGCAACGTAACAACAATTCACCTGACGAATGGCAGCCAAATATATTCAATACCCCAACATCAACAATAGCCAGGCACAAAACTGCGCCGCAAGCTGCTCCAACCGCCCAACTGGTCAAAAGCCGACCATCTACTTGCCAATTTATCTAACGGCGTAACCAAGCAGTCCGCGCCGCAACTTCTCAACAAAACGCCGCGATGTCTGCGCCCTGCGGTATCCTTGAGCCACTCGCACCTGCAGCACCAAGGAGCCGCCATGCGCACCGAGCTCGATGTCCCCTTTTCGCACAAAGAAGAAGCCAAGGCGCTGGGCGCCAAATGGGACCGGACCAAGAAGATCTGGTATGTACCCAGCGGCGTCAACCCCGAGCCCTTTGCCGAGTGGCTGCCCGGTGTTGACCGATCCGACCCCTCAGCGCCGTATATATATCTAGTACTGGGCAAGCGCGAGTGCTGGAAGTGTCACAAAGAGACCTCGGTCGCGGCCTTCGGCATTCCCTATCGAATCGATGACGACAAGGGCATCGCCATCGCGCACGCGCCCAACGAAGCCGGGCACATTACCATCGACACGGCCAATGCCAACGCGCTCGCCATTGTTCCCGCTCTTGGCTGCGTGCCGGGCGAGATCCGCGACTATCTTTCTAAGCGCTGCGGCTACAAGCCCGTAGGCGCGCGAGCCTCCAAAGCCCCGTCGCTCGGCAACACGTGCACCAGTTGCGACGCGCTGCAAGGCAGCCGCTATCTGTTCGAGGAGCCCTCGTCCCCGTTTGCCCTCACTGCCATCAACAAGCTGCCGGCACTGGAGTTTGTACGCGTCGAAGTTGCCGGCGTCTTTGGCGTCCCGGCCACGCGCACCGACTTTGACCAGGCGCTCTTTACCTGGGCACGCGACCATCACGCCAAGTTTCACAAGCAACTCGGTGAGGGGATTTATTTGTAGAGACGGAGATACCTTCACAGCCAGCTCCTCTGCATCACCTATCCCTCGTCGCCGGCGTCGCACACGATATCGAGGCCACAAACAGGGCATTTCTCCGGATACACCGGCATATGAACGCCCGTACGTTTCCTCACTTCGTCGCTGAACCTGTCACGTGCATCGATGAACCCAATGTCGAGACACGGTATTTGCGAGCCGCAGCAAGGACAGGCGACAGCAAACGACCCGCAATCAACCTCTACGTTCGGAAACATATTGTTGTCTATAAGGGCACACGGCAGTTTTCCGTACTTCCCCATCGCAATATCGCCTCGCCAGCTCATACACGCTCCCCTCTCGCTATACAAATCAGGAAGAGCATGCACCGGCGGGCGGGCACGAGATTGCATCGCCACGCGATCCGATCAAACAACACGATCTTAAAAGACCGCCAAAGCCAAATACGCTAATACGGCAGAAGCCCCGCCTTTTCACGCTTCTTTTCCGAGTGATCGGACTCAATGCGATGGGCCTCAAGAAACACCGTATTGGGTCCAAACCATTCGTTTTCTGGCTCGAACCGCTCAACAAACGCAAGGCCGAGCACCTTATAGCCCACCACGGTTGCAAATATGACTCCGACTGGGACGCCACATTCCATGCAGTTGAGCATTTTACGGTTGTAATTCTGGTCTCGAAAACCAACGGTACCCGGCGCTTGAACCGAGTACTTAATGACCCACGTACCATCGTCCAAATAAAGCGGAGGCACATCGGTGTAGAAGCTCTTTTTAGAGTTATGGACCGAAAGCGCAAACGTCTTATTGGGATCTTGCTTCACCCGATCCTGGCCCGGCCAGAAGATCCCTGAATCCCGCGATCGGCACATCGTTGATGCTCTCGGTTTGCCGCTGGCTCGCTCGTACCCCGCTACCCCACTCCCCTGTATACTGATGTAGCACGTGTTTCATCCGGGCTTGTTGGGTCGAATTGTTCATGGGAGGGTCTTATGGCTGCTTCGAATCCGCCTAAGGGGAGCGTTTCTTCTTCGTCCATCAAGCCGGTTACGCGCAAGGCCGTGCGTTGCCAGCGCGAGGTCGCTTGGCTTGTCACGCAGGCGGCGGGCAGGCTTGTGGCGACCACTCAGGACGTCAATGCTCCCACACCGAGCTTTGTGCTGGCAGCGGCGCTGGATCGAGTACACCAGCTGGAACTCGCCGCACAAGAAGACGGCAGCCATCTTGGCTACCAGGACGTTATGACGCCCGACCTGTTGACCTTTTGCCGCACAGCCAAGTTGCCCGCCGCACCCAATGCGCTTTCAGACGCAGGCTACATGTTTACGCTTTCGGGCGCGGGCCTTATCCGCAACATCTATGCATACTGCAGCGAGCTCGCCGAGCGCCACGTCTTTGACGCGGCAGAAGTCAAACCGGGATATGTCATCAAGCTGGTTCTTAGGCTGTTCTTGATAGACGGGTTCGGGGCCATGCCGGCGTAAGCCGAGTCTTTAGCATCACCGTCGACTGGGCAACAACCGCTTTACCTTAATGGACGCCAATCGAGGGTCGATTATTGGGTCGCCTCGTCCACTAACGCATCTATCCCACGCGCTCCGACAGTCGATACTTGCGGTTGCGGCTCGTCGCCGGCGCCGTGGGCTCAAGCTCGCCTTGAGCAATGAGCGCGTTGACGCGCGACCTAACCTGGGAAATTGTGAGCCCTGTGTGCTCTGCCAGCTCACGCGTCCCCAGCTCGCCGTAGTGTTTGAGTGCCGTCACAATTAAGCCCCCGCCATGATCGACCGGCTCGATCTTTGAACGGTAAAGTACGACCTTGAACCGATCAAATCCCGGGCAGAACAGGGGCTCGGCCAGACCATGCGCGCGCATGGCATCAATCATCATCGGGATGCCCGAGCCATTTCCGTCAGCCGGCGAGCCTGCGCCATCCGGCAGTGGAACAATCGACATGAGTTTCACGAGTGTCGCGTTACGGCATCGGGAGCTGCCGTCAAACAAGTTCTCGCGAGTCTTTCCCCCGTAAAGGCCGCCAGGATTCGTCACCTCGACACGATCGTCAAAGACGTCGACGGCAATCGATTGTCCACAGAACCGATCCCCGTATTCTCGATGGATTACGGCGTTGGCGATTGCCTCGCGCAGAACCTCCTCGGGAATCTCAAGCGAGTCGACACGCGAGACGCCTTGGACGGTCGAGGTTCGCCGCAAATTCTTGGCGACGGCCACGACAGCATCCGAGATCATCTCGCCCGACGTTCCCTCACAGATTGTGCGGTCCATGAACCTCAACGAACCCGCGGCGCCCTTCTGCGTTCCGGCATGGACCGCCACATCGATAAAGAGCTTGGGATAAAACTGCTGAGGGTAGGTGCCCGCAGCCAGGAGCCCGGCCTTAGTCACATTACCCTGGGAGTCGAGGAAACTCAGGCGCTCCAGCTTTGTTTTCTTGTCCGTCGCGCCGCGCATAGCTCGGGGCGTCAGCGAGAAAGCACGCTCTATCGTGCGGCCAATCAGGGCCTCGTCGAGGTCGCCCACGCCCGCGCCCGGCACTGCATCGCGATCACTGGGGCTCGTTCGTTCATACGACGACAAGGACAGGACTTCGGTCGATGAAAGCGGCACATCTTTGTCATCGATGCGCTTGTAGCTGCCGCCCTGGGCGCCCCGCTCTATGACATAGCAGGGCTTGCTCGACGGATCGAGCTCCTCAATGGTAATGACGAGAACGATGGCGCCCTGAAGCTCCACTCGCTCGATCGTGTATTTGGGCGGATTGGCCAGCTTTCCTCGACCTCCCGCATCACCCATGCCTGCCACAAATTGGTTGAGCACTTTCTCGGTCTCGAAGTTCTCAACCGGGACAAAACCTGCGCGCTCACTCACTCCGAGCACGATGATTCCGCCGGCAGTGTTCGCGAATGCGCTCACCGTTTCCCACACGTCGCGGGAAAGCGTCGTGGCGCTCTCCTTCACTTCGACGTTAAGATCATCCGAGCCCATACGCCTTAAAGACTCAAGCAGACCGATCAGCTCGTTTTCGTTCATCTGCACGTCCTTTCGCTCGGTCCTGCGGAGAATGCCGCGGATAGATTTCCCTCGTCTCTCAGTTATCTCTCGTAATTATCTCTCGTCTTTCTGCTATCTCTCGTATTAGTGACGAATGAGAGATACGTGAGTGATGCATCGGCGTGGATTATTGGACGATCGGAAAATCCCTCAAACAAAAAACGGGGCCGGCCTTACGCCGAACCCCGTTTTCAAACGGTCAGTTAGTTATCCAACGCGCGAGCATAGCAGTCAACATTACGCCGCCGCGAACACTCCCAAGCCCGTTCCGATGATGCAGATCGCAAAGATGCCCAAGATGATCCAAATGGTCTTGACGCCCTATTTGTACAGGGCGACGCAGGCAAAGGTTGCCAGCAAGGGCAGCAGACCGGGGAAGATCGAATCGAACAGATCCTGCAGGACAATCTCCGAACCACCCACGTCAAAGGTCAAAGCAGTGGACAGTGAGACCTGTGCCGCAATCATGGCGCCGATAACGGTCATTCCGAGGACACCGGCAGCATGCGTCATGCGAGACATAAGGTTGTTCTCTTCGGACTGCTGCAAAAACTTGGTTCCCAGGTCGTAACCCAGATGGGCGGCGACGATACGCGTTGCAAAGTTAATCACGGAGTAGAGAAGGAAGACGGAGACGGGAAGGGCGAGCGCGACGGCAGTTGCCGTGCCTGTACCCGTAATGACGGCAAACGCGCAGCCAAGCACGCCGGAGGTATAGACCTCGGGAGGAACCGCCGCGCCGACCATAATGGCACCCATGAACATGGACTCCAAGGCAGCACCAACGATAACGCCCTGTTGAACGTCACCAAGAATCAAGCCAACGAACAGCTCGTAAACAACGGACGGCCAGGCATTGTAATGCCAAATAACTGCTCGTCCATGGACGCCATAATGCGACCAGTGCAACTAGAAGGTACTGGGCAACTATTTTGATTAACCCTAGAAATAAGCCTGCAGGCGAGACGTTCAGCACGGCTCGCCTGCAGACAACAGCAGCAATTTGAAAGGATTAGTAGTTCATCTGGTGGTAGTAGCGACGCGTGGTGAGCGGGTGGTTGCGGACG
>JAHYYK010000023.1:26707-37613 GCA_019425005.1 Collinsella sp. | reverse complement strand
CGCTGGAGTTGAGGCCCTTGATGGCGGGGTCGCACTGGTAACCGGGCGCTGCGAGCACGCAGAAGTCGGGCTCGCCGGTGCGCGCGATTTCGCGGGCAAGCGGTCGGGCGAGCATCTGCTTGATAAAGAGTGCCTGGCTGGCACGCTCGCAGGCAACGAGCAGTCGACGCGTGTGGTTGCGGTCGGCGCCTGCCATGCCGCGGGTGACGAACACGTCGCGCTCGTTGAGATAGTCGACGATGCCGGCCTTGATGGCCTCATAGCTCTCGACGGACAGCGGGCGGTTGACCGCGCCCCAGGCAATCTTGTCGTGAACATCGGGGGTGTCAACGATAAAGCGATCGTTGGGTGAACGGCCGGTGCGCTCCCCCGTCTCAATCACCAGCGCGCCGTTGGATGCCATGCGGCCTTCTTCGCGGCGGATGGCGTGCTCGACGAGCTCCGCGGCGGGTAGATCGACCAGCAGACGGGGCTGATTCTCGGCGGGATCTTCGACCAGCGTAATGCCAAAGTTGGACAGAACTTCTGCAGGGGTAACACCTGGCATGGGGCCTCCTTTAAAAGCGCGACACGTGGACGAGGCGCGCACTTTACTCACGTAAAGCCCGTTGTACCCGATATGCAAAAACGTTTTTGCGGCAAGGGCGGCAAGCCCGCCCAACGGTCAAAAATCGCAGGCAAGCGGCCTAGTCATTGGGGACGTTTTTAAACGACTAATCGTTGGGGACACTCTTGAACAGGCAACAACCAAGGAGCGTCCCCGGATGCCGGCACTCGGGGACGTTCCTAAAGTGCCGGCACATAAGGAACGTCCCCGAGTGCCGGCTACTGAATGGCGCCGCCGAAATTATCGAACAACCTGTTCAAAAACACGAACGAACACCGTCGCGTCTATACTAGAGCGCAGCAATAGAAAGGACTCCGCTTTGAGCATCACGCCCATCGATAGCATTCGCCGCGCCATCGCCCGCCGCAATGGCGTCGCCGACCCCACCGTATCGGACGGGGCGCACGGGCAGGGCGGACGCATCGAGAACGGCCTGTTCCCCGCATCGCACACCGCCGAGGAGCTCGCACGAATCCAAGAGCTAAGCCAGCGTAACGCCGGCGGTCCCGACAGCAGCCAGGCCACACGCCGTCGCCGCGAGCGCAATCGCCAGCCCGGCCCCATCCACCGCATGGTCAATGCCTGGTGGAACCGCCTGCTCGGAGCCGTCTACGGCGGCGGCTTCTCCACGCAAGAAGCCGAGTACGAAGATCACGCCACCCGTCGCGACTACCTTTGGAATACCCTGGGCACCGCCGTGTGGGGCATGGCGTTTCCGTTGCTCACCATCGTGTCCACACAGCTCGCGGGCGCCGAGGAGGCTGGCAAATTCTCCATCGCCTTTGTCACCGGCACGCTCATCATGATCGCGTGCAACTACGGCGTGCGCAATTTCCAGGTCTCGGACATCGACGAAAAGACGTCCTTTGCCTCTTACCAGCTCAACCGCTGGCTCTGCGGAGCGCTCGCGCTGGCATGCGGCCTGGTATACAGCAGCGCCCGCGGCTACGATGCGCAGATGGCCACGATCGGCCTGGGCGTCTACCTCTATAAGGTGATCGACGGCATCGCCGACGTGTACGAGGGCCGCCTGCAGCAGGCCGACAAGCTCTATTTGGCCGGCATGAGCCAAACGCTGCGTTCCGCCGGCGTCATCGCGGTCTTTAGCGTGGCACTGTTCCTCACGCGCAGCATGCCCATCGCGGCCATGGCCATGGGTGTCACCGCCATCGCCTCGCTCGTGCTGGTCACCGCGCCGCTTGCCCTGCTCGAGACCGAAAAATCGCGCCACGTGAGCCTGCGCGAGGTCGGCCACCTGTTTGTCCAGTGCGCCCCGCTCTTTGGTGCACTGTTCCTGTTCAACCTTATTGAGAGCATGCCCAAGTTTGTGATGGAAGGCACGCTGGCATACAAATATCAGCTGTACTTTAATGCCCTGTTCTTTCCGGCGCAGGCTATTTTGCTGAGCATTGGATTTATCTATAAACCGCAGCTCCTGCGCTTGTCGAGCATTTGGGCTAATCCTCGCAAGCGTCGTCGCTTTGACCTGATTATTGTTGCCGTTATGGCGCTGATCGTGGTCATCACCGGCGTGTGCGCCGCATTTATGGCAGGTCCCGGTATTCCCCTCATGAGCTTTATGTACGGCCTCAGCTTTGAACGCTACCGTACGCTGGCGCTGCTGATGGTCGTCGCCGGCGGCGTAACCGCGGCCATCGATTTTATCTACGCCATTATCACGGTGCTGCGCCACGCTGGAGACGTCACCAAGATCTACCTGATCTGCTTCGCCGTAAGCGTGGTGCTGCCGGTGATCCTGATTAAGCTACTGGGTCTGATGGGCGCTGTGGTGAGCTACCTAGCCATCATGGCCCTACTCCTGGTGCTGTTGATTGTCGAATACGCCCACATTCGCCAGCGCATAGAACGCGACCGCAACCCGTACGGCGCCTAATTGGCGCAATGGGGGGGGTCTCGTTGCGGACGATTTGCGACACGCAAAACTAAGTGAGTAGACTTTTGCCGAATCCCTGACCACACCGGCAAAACACAAGTCAGTGACCTGCGGTTTTGTTGAGGCAAATTTGCCGGCTGCTCGGCATTTCCAAAAAAGTCTACTCACTTAGCCAGCGGGCAGCCAAATGATTATTTAATCCCCGTCCCAGAAAAATCATTTGGTTGGCAGAAGGGCAAAAGCAGTCAAAAAAGCCCGTCCCAAATTAGCGACCCCTTGCGCCATCATTCTCCAGGCTTGATATTTGCGTAGAACTCCGCACCATCATCCAGGCGCAGGATGCCGACGCGGCCGAACTCGGAACCAGTGGCGGCGGCGCAGTCGATGTCGATGCGATCGGGCACGCCGGCGGTGTCCTCGCCGCCCAGGCGCACGATCTGCCCACGGCCCGACTCCTCATCGAGCCCCGCCAGGCCGCCGACCTCGCAATAACGTCCAAGCGACACCGTGGGCGTGTGGCCGCTCACCACGACCGGACCCTTGCCCTCGGCAGAAAGCAGCCCCGTCGACGCATCCCAGTAGCCATGACGAATCCACAGCAAGTCATCGGACGACTGCACCGCAAGCATCTGCTGTAGTAGCTCGCGATCGGCGCTAACCGCTCCGGCACCATCGGCACAATCAACCCCATGTTCAAGCAAAAACGCCCGCGCCGCCTCGGTCTGGATGCCGGCATGTACCAGCAGGTACGGGCGCTCGTCAGTCTCGGCTACCGCGTAGAGCGGCAGCGTCGCCATCCAACGCACGAGCTCCTCGTACGCCTCAAATTCCATATCGTTGAGCTGCTGACGGGTAGTCCAACCGCCGTTGATATCCCAGGTCTCGGCATCGAGCGGATCCTGGCCAATGATGGCATCGAGCATGATCTGCTCGTGATTGCCCTTGAGCACGCGAGCGTTGGGTAGCGAGCGCACGAGCTTAATAACGCCAACCGGATCGGGCCCGCGATCGATCATGTCACCCAGCACGTACAGCGTATCGTCGGACGCCAGCGAAATCTTGGACAGGGCCTCGTCAAGCGCACGCACGTGCCCGTGAGCATCAGATGTCACATAGATCGCCATGGAACGCCTCTCTTTACATTGCGGCCGAAGCCCGGAGCCGCAACTAAAACTTCAAGTTGAACTTAAACGTTACCCATTGTACTCCGTTGTAATAAAGCTGGAAAGGGTTGCATACCGTCAACGGTCGCCAGCGCACGCCTGCCAACCCGCGCCGCTCACGCCACGCCGTCTGGCCCAGCGCCCCGACCAGCGACGCTCGCATCGCAGCCTCGTGTCGAAAATGCGCACGCCCGCAATCCAGGCCCATAAACCCACCACCTTTGGGTACAAATAACCGCAGACAACTGACCGTGCCACGCCAACCACCCAGGACGGACACCATCCATGAACCAGATACTTCTCTTTATCGGCCTCGTCATTATTCTGTGTCTGACCATCAAACCCGTCGGCAAAAAGCTCCCCTTCCCCACCCTGCTCATCTTTATCGCGCTCGGCATGCTGCTGGGTGTCAACGGCCCGGCGCACATCGATTTTAGCGACTATGCGCTCACCGAAACCGTCTGCAGCACGGCGCTGCTGTTCATCATGTTCTACGGCGGCTTTAACACCAACATCGACCGTGCCAAACCTGTCGCCGCGCCTGCGGTGCTGCTGAGCACGCTCGGTGTCGTCATCACTGCTGGCATTACGGGTGCGTTTGCGCACTTTGTACTGGGCTTCGACTGGATCGGCGGCCTGCTGCTGGGCTCAGTCGTAGCATCGACCGATGCGGCGAGCGTCTTTAGCGTGCTGCGCGAGCACAACCTGTCGCTGCGCGGCGGCACCGACTCGCTGCTCGAGGTCGAATCGGGCTCAAACGACCCCGTCGCCTACATGCTCACCGCGGTGCTCGCGACCCTCGCGGCCGGCGGCAACATCGACATCCCCATGCTGCTGGCCAAGCAGATCATCCTGGGCGTGGGGTTGGGTCTTGCCATCGGCTGGGCATCCAGCCGCCTGATAGAGCGCGCACGCGCAACGGCCGAGGGCGCGCAGACCATCTTTTTGTTCGCCGTGGCGATCGTTGCCTACGCGCTGCCGGGCTATCTGGGTGGCAACGGCTTTTTGGCCGTATACCTGGCCGGCATCGTGCTGGGTGCCAGCGACATCACCGGCAAGGTCGAGATGGCGCACTTCTTCGATACCCTCACCGAAATGGCCGAGATGACCATCTTCTTTTTGCTCGGCCTGCTCGTCACACCCGCCCGCCTGCCGCAAATGCTGCCACCGGGCTTGGCACTCATGGCGTTTATGCTCTTTGCGAGCCGCCCCATCGCCGTCGGCCTGCTGTTGGCGCCGTTTAGGACCAACCCTCGCCAGGTCGCACTCGTAAGCTGGGCGGGTCTGCGCGGCGCGGCTTCGGTCGTATTTAGCCTCTTTGCCGTAGTGGCCGGTGTTCCCGGTGGACATGACCTATTTGACCTGGTCTTTGTAATTGCCGTGTCGAGCATTGTGGTGCAGGGCTCGCTGCTGCCGGCGGTGGCGAAAAAGCTCGACATGATCGACGCAGAAGGCGACGTGCGCCGCACGTTTAACGACTACCGCGACGAAGACGG
Source organism: Collinsella sp. (assembly GCA_019425005.1). Taxonomy (GTDB): domain Bacteria; phylum Actinomycetota; class Coriobacteriia; order Coriobacteriales; family Coriobacteriaceae; genus Collinsella. The sequence goes on along the minus strand of JAHYYK010000023.1, from coordinate 32,453 downwards.
CATGTCGTTCGTCAAGCTCAAGGTGGGCGCGGGTCATCCGTTTGCCGGGCGCTCACTCGCGGACATTGGCAGCGTCACGGACATGCTCGTGGTCCTGGTACTGCGCGACGGCGCGCACCCGGTGCTGCCCAACGGGGATACCATGATCGAAGAAGGCGACCTTCTGGTTATGGCCGCTCCAACGTTTGAGGAGCGTGCCGAGGTTACGCTGTGCGAGGTTACCGTGACTCCCCACGGTCGCTTGGCTGGACAGCGTCTGCGCGACGTGCCGCAAGGCAAGCACCCCTTTATCGTCGTGATGCTCAAGCGCGACGGCCAAACGATCATCCCCGACGGCAACACCCTTATATACGCTGGCGACGAAGCCGTCATCGCCACGCTGGCGTCGTAGCGGCCAGGGACAGCCGTCCCGTATTGGCTACATTTGAGCATCAATCGCCCCGACAGGGGTCTCGTTGAGGACAGTTAGTGTCTCTCAAGACTAAGTGAGTAGGCTTTTGTCGAATCGCCGACCACGTCACCAAAGCACAAGTCTGTGACCTGCAGGTTTGTTGAAGAAAAGACTTCGGGTGCTCAGCATTTCCAAAAAAGCCTACTCACTTAGCCGGCGGGTGGCCATAATAGAACCGCCGCGACGTCGTTGGACTCCGTTGCGACAGTTTATCATGCATTTTCGCACAGCCGTGGGCACAAACACCCCGTCACCCCATATGACAAAGGGCAGTCCCTTTGTCACATTAAATAGAACTTCAGCAAGAAGCTGAGGAAAAAGAAGACCGAATGAGCCACCGCTCGCATCGCAACCATGGTATAAATGGATTGCGCTCCTTTATGGAGGGCAGTCAAGGGCCGGGGGATTCCCCCGGCATTTTTGTTTTTAGGTCAACAGGAAATCGAGCGAAATGTCTCGTGTAGACCCGACATGCGGTTTCTGTTATAAAGATGTCGGTACCCTCGAATAGAGGGGCCTCCAAGAGCCGGGGTCTTACCTCCGGCATTTTTTATGCAATACGAGGCCTGCCCATTAGACGACAGCCTTCTTTCTCATTTCTTTTAGTAAGCCTTTTTTAAACGCAGTACTACCACCAAAAAACTTCTGGTCAGTATTAGTCTGCTTATTCGCCTGATATTTCAGACTCGTGAACTCAATGGTACAGATATAGTCCGCAGCCTGAGCCAAATAGTAATCCGATGAAGTTGTCGGCTTATAGATAACTGCATTTTTAGCCAAAGCGTAATCGATTGCCTTGTGAAGCGCACTCGAAACCGAACCCTGTCCTCCGTCGTAGTAAATCTTCACAGCATCAAACTGCTGAAACCAACTCAAATTATCGAATATGAAATCGATGATTTCACGCCGCAGCGCATCAGCGATCTGTGGGAGAGTTCGATACCGATGCGTCGTGAAGACAAACACCTTGTACGAGATGGGCAAATGTCGAAACATAACTCGAAATAGTGAAAACAGCCTTTTTCTCTCACTGATGTCCAAGTCCTTGAACTGATCTTTTCCATTCATGAGAGGAGAAGCATGGAACGGAAGGAGCGGCAATCCGCTATCGGCTACCGCCCTTTCATATTTCTCTATTCCCTCAGCGATGGGAATATTTTGTTCATGAAAAACAAAGGCAACAAGATAGTATTTTTCACGAAGATCATCGCTTCCAGATTCATCAATAAAGATACTCAGATCTCGCATGGGCAATCCTTAATAAAAAAGCCGGGGAAAACGTCCCCGGCACTTGGAAGCCCTCTCTTAAGAGATGACCACCTAATTTATACCATGAAGCTGGGCGTATATTCAAGCATGAGTATAAAATACAAACATATGTTCGTCAATAGCAAAGGTGGCCATCATTCAGCGTCGTCGTCGGCAGCAAAGTCGCGGAGATCGAGGCCTTCTCGCTCGGCTCGGGCTAGCAACTCTTGGGGCGACTCGTCCTCGATATCCACCACATCGAGCATGGCAGCGGGAAAGCCCACACCGGCTGCACTCCCCGCGCGGTCGAGCAAACTCTCGCGCAGCTGGTCAACATCAACATCGATCTTCATGGTGAAACTCCCTACCGGATCAGGCCCCTACTCACTAGCACCGAGCGCGTCCACAGCAGCAACAAAAGCCGCAACCTGCTTGTCATCCATCTGCGTGGCCAAACGCCCCACGGGCTCGTCGTAGGCAAACTGCACCTTATCGATAAAGCAATCCCAGGCACGCTCGTCCACACGCACGGCGGCCTCGCAGTACTGGCTGAGCTTTTTGAGTCCATACCAAAACGCATTCACATGGCGCGCAGGATCTTCGTCCAGCACACCATCGTAGCGCCGTCCGTTAAACTCACGCATGCGCGCCACGGCAACCTCGAGCGAGTCGCCGCCGTCGACCGAGGCCTCGTCCACAAGCTCGGGAATCGCAACTTCGCGCCGAACATTGTGCCTGGTAGCACCGTCATACTCGCCCACCAACACGTCTTCGTCAAACCGATCATCGTAGTCGAAATAGCTACTGCCGCGGCAAATCCCATGCGGCGAACCGGCACCAAAGGCACAGAACAACCCGCCGTCGGTAACAACGCGCCTATAGGCCTCAAACGACTTCTTAACCTGAGCGAGCAACTCGGCAAGCTCCCCGGCATCGCACCCCGTCTCGCACGTAATGCAAACAAGCCCCGGCAACGATACCGGCTCCACCGTGCTCCCTGCAACGCGGGCAGCGCGTTCGGCCCGATACGCTTGGGCTGCCAAGCGCGCTCGCTGCGCAGCACCGCGCACATTAGTAAGCTCGCGCTCCAGCGCCACATCGCCAGCCACATCGCTCGCAAACGCGTCAGCACCCTGCGGCCCGGTCGCACTCAGCTCGGACTCAAACGTCGCCGTGATCATGCCGGCAAGATCCGTTGTATCGGCGGCGCAACGCAGCTGCTCCAGCTGCGTGCATAGCAGATCGGCATCCAAGGGTGCGGCATCCACAACGCGCGCGTCACTCAGACGCGCCGCGCCCTGCAACACCAAAGCCCCCGCAGCATCGTATGCCGCACGAACCCTGTCCGCCGTATTGGCACGCAGCTTTACCTCGATAAACGCAAGCGTCTGCTCCAAGCGGGCCAACAGTTCGGCCTTGTCCTCCATACGCAAAAAGGCAGCGTAGCGCCGCTCCATCTGCAACGGGCCCACAACGCCTACCTGCTTGCGAGCGCGCGCAAGAGAATCAAATTCAACGCGGCGTACATACCCGTCAACGGCCCGCACGGCAGACTCACGCGCAGCACGCTCGGCAGCCTCGACGCCCCCGATCACGGCCAGCAGCTCGCGGGGGCGCGCCTTGCGCAACAACTCCCCGCGATCGTACTGCTCAAGCGCCGTCTGACGCTTGGCTACCGACTCAAAGCCAAACAGCTCATCGAGCAACTCGCCAACAGAATGCTCTTCCGCCATGGCAAGGCCTCCTCACGCGCGACGCGCCAACACGCCCGCGGGCTCACGCGGGCACTCGCGGGCACCCGCGGACTCACGCGCGCCAAACGCCACGCACGCAAGCCCGCACGCTCGCATCCCTATAGATCCAACGCCTTCTTCGCGGCATCGACCGGGTCGCCATCCATGTAGAACACCGGGCTCAGTCCCGAGATAATCTCGGAGGAAACGCTCTGCAGGCCCGCGATGGCGCTCAGCGGCAATATCACGCGCTTGGCGCCGGCGTTTTTGGCCACGCGCATAATGTCCTCGAGCCCGCGGATCTCATCCATAGAGCCCGACATGCGCAAGATTCCCGGAACCGCCAGCGCAGACATCACCGGGCGGTTGCACGCCGCGGAGCACAGGCCCACAAACTCGGCAAGCGAGACTTCTTCGGACAGGCCCTTGCTCTGCAGGTCGTTATAGAACAGCAGGTAGTCCTTTGAGCCAATGTGCATGCCCGGCGCCACACGGTTCGCCAGGTTCACAAAGTTGTCGAACGCGGCCTCCAGTGTATCGCGCACCGGCTTGTTAAAGGCAACGCCCTCGTGCTTAAACTTGCACTCGCCGGCGACAGCCTTGTTCTCCAGCTTGTACACGGCAACCTCGCCGCCCTGCGACCTACCCACGCCAAACACGTGACCGGACAGCAGCGGGCCATCGGGAATCAACGTATCCTCGGACTGCTCGGGCACGCGCACCACGTGCACGTCCTGCGGATTGTCAGCATCCATATAGCCCAGGTTGACGTCGATAAACTCGACGCCCGCCATAATCTTGAGCTGCTCCTTTACGCGGCGACGGCCCTCGATGGCGTAGTCCAGCAGCCAACGAACGTCGTCCTTGTCCATAGCCTCGTCAGGGAACAGCAGCTTGGCCAGGCCGCTAAAGGACTTGCGCACGGCAATCTCGTCACGCTTGTTAAAGTCGCTGTTAAAGCGGAAGTAGCGGTCGATATGATGCGTGAAGTCCTTGCGGCGCATCTCCTTGCAAAACTCCGACAGGCAGTCGGTGATTAAGCCGTAATGCCCAGTCAGCAGGCTCGAGCGCATCTTGGGAATCTCCCAGCCCGGCAGGTAATAGTGGATACGGTCGAAAAAGGCCGAATCGTTGTTAAACTCCGGCGGGAACGGATCAAACAGGTGCGTGGTCTTAAGGACGTTTTGCACGGTGTCGTTGATGTTGCCCTCAAAGACCATGGAGGCATCGGCGTTAATCTGGTCGCGGCCGCGCGCGTAGCTGCCACTCGCCATATAGTCCTTCATGATCTGTACGGCGTTGGTGTCCTTAAAGCGCATGCCGGCGACCTCGTCGAACGTCACGCAGTCCCAGTGACCCACCAAGCCCACGCGATCGGCGCGCATGGAGTTCATACGGCCGAACAGGTTGGCCGTGGTGGTCTGCCCGCCCGAAAGCAAAATGGCGTAGGGCGAAACCTCTTTGTAGATATGGCTCTTGCCGGTGCCACGGGGACCAAGCTCGCACAGATTGTAGTTGCGCTCGATCAGCGGCACCATGCGCTCGATAAAGTGCAGGCGCTCCTTCTCCGAAAGCTCGCTGGGCTCATAGCCGGCAGAGCGCAGCAGCATATTGAACCACTCGTCGCGCGAGAAATACTGACGCTCCTCGATCATGGCGTCCAGGTCCAGGTTGGGCATCTGGATGGGCGTGAGCGACGCCACGCTAAACGGAGAGTCCTCGGGCCCGCGCTTTTTGTGCTTGGCCTTGGAGCGGCGCGGCGCATCGTCGCCAAAGACTTCCATGCCAAACTCGTCTTCCTCTTCCATGGGACGACGATACTCGATGCTCATAATGCACCAAATACCACCCTGGAGAATCTTGGAATAGTCGCGCACGTACTCGGCTGGCATCACAAACGGCTCAATGGTCAGGTTGGCAAACGACGCCACGTAGATGTCTTTGTACTCGTCGAGCTTGGCCGTCACCTTATCGATGATGGTAAAGCGACCCAGCTCGCGGATCTTGGACTTAATGCGCTCGGACTCGTCGGGACGCACGTAGTTATCGGTGAGGATCTTGCGGATGCGCCCCAGGCCCTCCGCCACGGCGTCCTCGTCGTCGGTTGAGCAGTACATGCCCAGCAGGTACTCCAGCACAAAGGTAGGCACGTTGGCGCCACGCTTCATAAGGGCCGTGAGGTCCTTGCGCACGATCTTGCCGCCAAAGTGCTCGAGCAGCTTGCCGTCCAGTACATCCATGTCGCAACCGTCGTCCTCGGGAGCGTCGGCCACGGCCTGGGCATAGCCATCGGTCGAGGACTCGTCCTCGGCGG
>JAHYYK010000023.1:0-26697 GCA_019425005.1 Collinsella sp. | reverse complement strand
GTACCGCGGCCACCGTCGGCTCCGGGGCAGGCGCGGCAGCCACGGCCTCTGCGGCAGTCTCAGCCTCCGGGGCGGGCACGGCCTCCTCTGCAGACACCGCAGCCTGCACCGGCGCATTCACATCAATCGAGGGAACTTCCCACAGATCGTCGTCATGGCTATCAAACATAGGGCACACTCCTAAAAACCAAAGTCAGCAACAGGGGCAAACGAAACAGCGATGGTGTACGTCTCGCGCCAAACGATCTTGCCCGTTTCGCGCTCGCGGCAGACCAGATAGTACGGACCCTTGGCCGAGAATCCATCCGCTGCATGCAACGCAAACTTGGCATGCACCACGCGCTCCTGCGAGTTAACAGAAGTCTTGTTGGCATGCGCCTTGACCGTATCGCTTACCTCGTTGCCACTTGCATCGGTAAACACCAGCTCGTACTCGCACGGCAAGACCTTACCTTGGGCAGGTTCTTCCTGGATCAAGTTGACCGAGAAGAGCGAGTTGGTCACTCGACGTCCCTCACTCAGCACGCGCAGCGTCGCTGCGCGCGTATCGACAAAGTCCTTGGAACCCGAGCGCGCACGCCAAAATCCGATAACGGGCACGCAGAGCTCCTGCAGGCTCATGCCGCCGTGGACGTAGTTGTTAGTGCCGCCGGGACGCTTGAAGTGCACGTTCTCGCGCGGGGCAAACCCCTCAAAACCGGCACCCAAACGTCCCATGTCAACATTAACAAACACCCCGCATGCCTCTACCGAAAGCTTGGCCACGGCCTCGTTGGGCACCACCAGATGACGCTTGCCGTGCATGACGGGAGCGTCCAGGAAGGGAAGGTCTGGCTTGCCGAGCATCTGGCACTCGTTGAGCTCACGACGCGTGTAGATGAAGCCGTGATCCGCCGTCATAACAACACGCGCGCCCGGGGCGTCGGTGCACACGCGGCGTGCCAACGCGGCAAGTTCCTCCACGGTGTCCGCGCAGGCATCGAAAACGTCATCCTGCGTAGCTGCCTTCTCGCCCGTGGTATCGATCTTGTTGTGGTAGAGATAAACGAGCCTGGAGTCTTTGAGCAGCGCTTTGCGCTCGACTCCCGCCATGTTGAGGTATGCGCTCGAGCGCAAAGCGCGGGCCGTGGGCTCAACGTGGGTTAGTACGGCCTCGCGCTGCGGAGTCGTCGCAGTGGGCATGCCGTCAGCCAACACAAACGAGCCATCCGCTGCAAGTTCAAGCGCTTGGTGCGGCAGCAGCGCGGGCATGCCCACCTCGGTGATGGAGGGAAAGACCGCCTGCATGCTAGAAACCCTGACGTTGCCGCCGCGCTCGCGCTCGAGAAGCGCCGCGACATCACGGGCCACCTCATAGCGTAGCGCGTCGCTTACGATAACGACCGTCGTTTTGGCAGACCCCACAAAGGTGGGCAGCACATGCCAGTAGAATTCATCCTGCCGTGCAGGGCCATCGATGTAGCCGCAATCGGCCCACTCCCCTTGCGCAGCGGTCGCCCAGCATGCATTAGCATCGGCCAAGAACCAGTTACTGTAGAGATTCTCCGCCCAGTCCACCACAGCTCGGGCAGGCTCCTCGAGCACATCGCACTCGACGGAGCGCGCCCGCAGATACGCGGTGCACATATGGCGATAGGCAGCGTCCATGGCATACCAATCGGACGTGTAGGCATCCCACACCTGCTGGGGCTGCGCCAGATGGAACCCGCCCGCGTGCGCCTGCCTAAACGCACACATATCGGCCACAGCGACAAGCAGGTCAAAGTAGCTCTCGACACGGCGGTACCAGCTTAGGTCGCAGCGACGCGCCGCAAAGGCGCGCGCATCCGCGACACGGTCCGCGCCCTGAGCAAACGAGCAGAACAGCTGCGAGAGTACGGCCTCATTGACGCACGGGAACACATCAAGCGAGGTCAGCACATCGATCGACAGGGCCTCAAACCGTGCAAAGAGCCCGCGGGCATCCTCCACCAAACGGCAGATCTCAAATAAATCCTCGCTCGACGCCCGAGCATCGGAAGTCTGGTCCCACGTACGCACCGCCTCAAGGCAATAGGGTCCGTAGGCGGGAGCCACATAGCTTTCGAGTCCTTTGAGCGCCCCCTCGGGAAGCACGGTGGATGCCGCCGTGATGAGCACATGAGATGCCAGCGCAAGCAGCGAATCGCGCTCATACAGCGGTCCCTCAAACCCATAGCAACGTACAATGAAGGCAGCGAGGACATCGCGCACGCAGTACTTGTCCACCAACTCGGCCAGCGCTTCGGGGCCCTCGTGCAGCAGCGTGGTCATACAGCCGCGCAGCACAAACGCGGGGCGCGCGTCGCCAACCTCTTTACCGCCAAAAATCACCGTAAGGATACCGAGTTCGATATCTGATGCGCCCGAAGCATGCGGAACACACGCGGCAAACTTAACGCAGCGGGTCTTGGCATCAAAGAACGTCTTGTGCTCGCGCAGACTCTCGCGCACGGCGTCGATATTCTCGATTCCCAGCTGATCGGCCAAAAGCGAAAGATAGTCAGCCTGGAACTGATCGGCATACAGCTCAACATCGGCAAGCCAATCGCCCTCAAGCCTGCCGCGCGGGCAACGACGATACAGCAAGATATCGTTCGCAAGGTCATCGCGGTTGATGAGCTTCTTTACGGCAAACATGCAGCCCTCGCAAGCCTCAACAAACCGCACCGGGCGCTCAAAGTCACCGTGAGCGGGCATAACGCCGTCATCGGCCCCCGCGCCGTCGAAACCCTCGGCAGCCAATCGCTCAAACTCAGGAGCAAACTCGCCGTCCGCATCGTGCCAAATCACCACACGGCGCAGCATACATGCGGTCAACGGCTGCAAAAATCGCAGCTTGAGCTGTTCTTCTACATCGATCTTGGGCATGAATATCCTTACCGTATCTGCAGTTATTTAATCTTCGCCAGCACATCCTGAAACTTGGCGTAATTGATCTTGACGCCGTCATCCAGGTCGATCTTAATCATCTGGTCTGCCAAGTGGTGTAGTTTCTCCTCGTAGGCAATGGTCTCTTTGAGCTGGTCATTGAGCTTTTTGACGCGCTTATCCAAACACACGCGCTCGCCGCGCTCGGCACTGGCAAGGGCGTCGTTGGCATAGCCGATCTGGGAGCGATAGCGCTCCTGCTGCTCATGCACATAGTCGGTGCGGATGCGAGCCAACAGGTCGGGCTGGTAGCGATGCATGTAAACAAGGCACTTGAAGCCATTCTTCTTGCCGCTGTCGAACAGCCAGTAGATGGGACGCTTCTTATAGGTCTGGCAGTGGTCCTTAAAGAAGTCCTTCAAAAAGTAGGAACGGATTACCTCGCGCGAGGTGCCCTTGCCGCCGAGCGCCTCGGCACTAAAGGCCAGGTTCTGCTCGAGCGTCTCCTCGCCATACACAGTGCGCACAAAGTCGATAAAGTAACGCACGATGTCGTCATCAAAGTACTCGTCGTCGGTAATCGGCAGCACGTTGTCGCTATCGGGCATAAAGGCCACATGCGCCGGGTCGGGCATCTTGGCCAGATAGTCGTTGACCGTGGCACCCTGATCGGCCAAGACCAGACCGTCCACGTCCAGCGAATAGCGGCCAAACATGCAGCCCACGGCATAGCTTATGAGCGAGGTGATCTCGTCGCGCTTAGTGCGCACGTATTTGTTGCCCTTATAGCTCTCGGGAATCTCGTCGGCGGTGTCGAAGATGCGCGCCACCGAGACGTACTTATCCTCGACCTCGATGGGCACCTCCCCCTCCATGTTGTAGATCTTGGCAAAGATTCGGTTGAGCTCTTCCTCGTTAGCGCGAAGCTGCTCAAAGCGAGCATTGACCTCGGCCTTGCGGGTCTCGTATTTATCGGCGAGAAACACTGCCATGGCAAACAATTCCAATCTATATTAATTCATCAGTTAACTTAGATGGCAAGTCGGTCCACATTGGGCTATGCACACCCCTCTTCACTGAGCGCGCTTTCTATTTGGAACTCGCTGTCCACCGCTTCCCAAATAGAAAGCTAGTTCGCTAACCCTTGCAAACGGCTGGATAAAAAACGCCATCTTTATCGACCACTTTTATCCAATCTAATAATGTCTGCTGACCGATAACCACGGCAGCGCTTATGGCACCGTCCTCGTCTTTGTCACGTAAGTACAGCATTCTGTTATCCAGCCCATATACTTGCCCGTGCGCAATGCAATTTCGCATGTGGCGAAAAACGCATCCAAGTCTCGTTTCTGAAGGAGAGGCGTCTAGAGAACCGTCCTCTCGAAGCTTTGGTTTGCAACTAATGCGGAAAAGGGCTCGCGGGCAGGATGGGCATATCTCCTCATTCAGTCGCATTGCCTCTGCCGTCTGACTTATTGAACCGCTTTTTAAAATGCAAAAGGAGGAAATACCGGAGGACTTGAGCAGTTCTCCCTCGAGTTTGCTCAAGGAGCTTGCACCAGCCCATCCATACTCGCCCAGCCAACGCTCGGAGTCACTTTTCGCCTCTTTGCTTTTCTTGACTGGCGTATGCACGAGGTAAAAATCGAAAATAGCCGATAGCTCCTCCGCTGAAAAGAATCCGTCAAATAGGCAGCTCATATCGGCTTCTGGAAGCCCAATGACTTCATTCTGGCATTCATGACGATAATTCTCGTTGTAGCTCTTTTTTCCTGCCATCCTAATCACCTACACCAAAGGATTCCGCTTGAAATCCCAGGAGGTTTCAAACGAGTCCCAATCCACCTCAGATTCAACGACCTGCTCGGCAACAAGAGACTTGATGCCGTCAAGCGATTCGCGCGGCAATAAAACTGGAAAAGAGCCAACGACTCCAGCACTCCAGTTCAATGTCGGATTTATCGCTTTGGAAAGTAGCTGAATCGAAGATGAATTTAAAAGGCCGAGGAGGTAGAAATACATCTCCGGATTGGGATAACAGGCTGGGCCGGCATCGCCCATGACGAACTCATCTGTATTTAAAGCCCTAAAACTAATGTCACCCGAGGTAATTAGCGACCAGCACAGACATGATTTGAAGTAATCGGATTCGTTGATATTACCCGAGCCTGGAAACGCTTTAATCTCCTTGCCATCGTCCTTCCAACGCACAACATAATCGCGATTACCATACCAACGACGATAGGGGCCGCCTTTGGAGTAAAACTTATAATCAATGTCAATCAATGAACAAGAAACCTCGTACCACTGCCGAAGAAACAAGTCGTTATTACCCGTAAACATTCCTTTGCGCGTTTTCGCAATTTTTGCCAAAGGCTGCCCAGCCCCGAAGGAGTTATTTGCCCCTTCTCCAAGCCAGTAGGCTATGGGGGTGCCGGGGATCTGCTTGAAGGTCTCGGCGTCGCGGCGGTAGAACCAGCCGCAGCCGGGGTTTCGGATCGCCTCGAGGGCCTTCGGGGCCTGGACAGCAGCACCAACGAAGTCCGAAAGGCGCACATAGCCGCCCTTGTAGCCCTTGACGAACGAATTGTGGAACGTGTAGGTACAGATGGGCACGGTCGCGCCAGCGAAGCCCGAGTACTCAAGCTGGATGAGAGAGGTTAGCGTTCTGTTGTCGATAATCTCGTTGCGGAGCTTCTCATAGCTTCCGATGAACATCCAGACGAAAGGCGACATGACTCCGCACTCGCCGTGGTCCTTGGCGAGACTGAACATGCGAACGACAAAGCTGGAGAAGAGGTCGCCCTTCACGTCGGGGTAGTTCTTCTTGATCCACTTGCTCGTGAAGGGGTTAAAGCTGCTGCTTCCCATATACGGAGGATTCGCCACGACGCAGGTAAAACGACGGGACAGTTTCTCGCAGATGACGGCAGCGCTTTCGAGCTTAGTTTTGGTCGCAGAAGCAAAAAGGTCGTCGGAACAACTCGCGGCGGCAGCCTTGAGCTCATCAATCTCGTCCTCTGAAGGATTGAGCAGCGAGCCAATCTCGCCCAAATGGCTCAATTCCTCGGCGAGCTTCTTGTTACCCGGCAGCTCATCCTCCCCCAGCGGAATGCTCGAGAGCACGGTAACGTCGGCGCGCACGGCGCGCTTGAAAAAGCGACGATCGTGCTCGCGGGCACACATAGCAAGCGCCAGTTCCGCAATCTGCGCCGCACGGGAATCGATTTCCATGCCTGCAAGGTTTTTAGTAAGAATGAGCTCGGGAATCTCGCGCTCACGATAGCCGCGCTCCTCGTACATATGGAAGAGCAGCTCAAACGCATAGACCAAGATATGGCCCGAGCCGCATGCGGGGTCGCAGAGGGTTATCTCCTCGGGACTCGAAATGCGGATGAAGTCCTCGTGCTCAGCATCGGGCTCGATGTAATACTCCATGCGCTCGCGTAGCGAACTCCCCGGATTGTTGAGCATCCACAGACGGCCGAGCGAGTTCTCGACCATATAGCGAACGATCCACTCGGGGGTGAAGAGCTGCGTGGCGGGCGCGATGTCCGCCGCCGCTGCCTTGCGCTTGGACTTGAAGAACTCGTCTTTAACGTCGGCATTGTAGTACTGATACATCCAGCCCAGAACGGTCACGCCCTCGCGCCAGTCCTCGTCAGTGAGGACGGCATTGAGTTTGCCCACCACGCTGTCAGCCATCATGAGGCCCTGGGGCAACAGCAGCTCCATGGCTCCGCCCACGCGTTCAAAGACGCCCGGCAGGCAATCGGCAAGCTCCTCGCACTGAGCAACAAACAGGTAGCGCCACAACGGTTCATCCAAGCCCGCCATCTTGAGCTCGGCTATGCGATCGGTATCGGCCGTCGCTATCTCCACGTCCAGTGCGTTCTCCACGGCCTCGCTGCCATGGCTGCCGTCCGCACGACTTAGCATGCGCATACGGCTGGGAAGCCATCCGCATGCATCCATGAAGCGAATGGCCACGATACGGTTGAACCAGGTGTAGGCCGCACGGTCGCGCAGCGCCTCGTGGCCCACCTCCGCCTGCATGCGCAGCAGTTCATCGCGCTGCTCAATCTCAGCCGGACTTAGGGGCAGGCCGTTGACGGTCTCGGACCCAACGGGCGCGGGTGCAGGTTCGGTGATGCCGTAGCGCACCATCTGCGCCTCCACGCCTTTGATGAGCTCCGTACGGGCCCAGGTGCAGAAGCTCTTAAGAGCAGAATCGTTCATGGTTGATGAGCCTTTCTAAACGCCATAAGCCACCGGTGCGCGCTTTGGCACCGGTGGCTCCGCGGGTTAGTTGATACGGATCTCGTCGTTTGCAGCGAGCGCCTGCATAAGGCGGGAGCGCAGGTCGTCCACGTAGCGCTCCACGTCCTCTGCGGACAAGAGACGACTCGGCTTGACCAGATCGGCGCGGCGCACGGTCTTGATCTTGCGCTGGGGCTTGGGCGCGGGCACGGGAGCAGACGATGCGGCGCCCTTGTTGGAGATCTTCTTGACCACCTCACCCGTACTCGTGACCTCGGTGGTGCGGCGCTCGTTGTCCATACGCATGCGGGCCGCATCCACAGCGTCGTACATCCCGTTGGTTGCTGCGCTGAGCCAGTTGCCCCAGTTAGTCGCGGCAACACTCAGCTCGTTGAGGCTTTGAGCACTGTGGGCACGGTTTTTGAACGACTCGTATTTGGCGCCGGCGTCTGCTATGGCATCCTTGGCTTGATTAACAAAGCCCTTTTGACTCTCAGCCTGTGCCTGCAGGTCTTGCAGATCGCTCTCGATGCGGCACAAAAACTCATTGCGGCGGATGCCCAGCAGCTTTTTCATGTCGTCCTCGACGGGATCCATAAGCGGCTGCAGGTCTTTAATGCGACCGTAGGGCTTGGGATCCCTGATGATCTCGCGCACCTTTGCAACGTTCTCCACCGCGCTGGGAATGTCATCGGAGGCATACTCAATGCCCTCAGTGCGACTCAAGAAATCCTTGGCGTGGTCAAACGCTGTTCGTTGGTTGGACTCGAAGAACTCAACCACCTTGTCAAAGTCTTCCTTGGCATCGAGCAAACGCTCCTCATGCTTGGTGAACGTGGTCAAGAACGCCTCGGCCTCGTTCTGGTCCTTAAGGACGTCGGCCACCTCCGAGCGCATCTTCTCGCACTCGTCCTCACCGGGATACGGGTAGGCCGGCTTGATGCCCGTGTAGTAGTCGCGTGCCATGGCGAGACACGCCTCGCGCAAGCCCTCAAGGCGCTCTTTGAGCTCGGCCACGAGCTTATCCTCGTTGGAGGGCACGGTCTTGAGATCAAACAGGTCACACATGAGTTCGCCCGCGACGCGTAGCAACCGGTCGCTCATGCGCATGCGCAAGCGCACCTGGGCCTTATCGGCATCCTTGCGCAGGAGCGCCACCATGCGGCTGTCGTTAGCTTGAACCGTCTGACCGCCAAACAACACCTGCGCGCGCTGCTCCACCACAAGCTGCGCCACCACATTTGCGATGTCGACCTCGCGCCAGCCAAAGGGCCTTTGCTGGTACTGGCGCTGGATATCGCCCATAGCGGTATCCAGATGGCGCTGGTGCTGCACTTTGAGGTAGTCCTCGACCTCCTTGAGCGCACGCGTGTTACCCGCGTTCATGCCAGCGAGCCCCGCTTGAACGTTACCCGCCAGAGTGGAGCGGATATCGGAATCGCTCGTGACCGGCGCGCCGATATAGCCGGCCTTTTCAAAGACCACATCGCACAGCTGCGCCAGCACCTGCTCAAAGACCTGGGCGGGTTTGGCAGCACGGATCTCAACCATGCGGTCGTTGACTGCGCAACGTGCATGGAGCACGGCCTCGCTCAAAAGGGCATCGGCCTCTTTCTCGTTATAGGCCGCCTCGCGCATCTTAGACTCGACGATCTGGCGCGTGCTCGGCTGAAGCTCCTGGAGATTTCGCGTCTTGGCGTACTTGCGGATCTTGGCGGCGTTGACGAGCGTCTCCCAATAATCCGCCTCGTCGCTTAAGGCCACGATGGCCTTGCCCGAAGAAGCCAAGGCCAGCTCGGTATCGTCCGCACGGCCCAGGTCGCTCGCCATGGTCGCCACGTAAAGCTCCATGCCGCCCATGCTGCCACCGTGGATTGATCCGTCCACATAGCGGTCAAACGGGAAGTCGTTGGCCCCGCGGTTGAGTTTGCGCGCGGTGTAGATGCTGTCGAACAGGCGCTTTTTGATAGACTCGATTACCTGCGCGCTATCGATTGGGGTGCGTGCGATCTCCTGCGCTATCTCCTGCTCCTCGTCGGTGAGGAAGCTATAGGTATCGCCCTGGCGCGCCACGTAGTTCTCGCGCTCCAGGCGGGCAAGGGACTCCTTGACGCGGTCCTTGAGGGCGCGCTTGTCCACGTCGAGGCCGTCGATCATAAGGATGGAGATGTTCTCGACCGTGGCCTTGACGTAGCCGATGTAACGAATCAAGTACAGGAGCTTAAGCACCCGGACGTCGTAAGGTTCAAGACCCTCCGCGTTCTCGGCCGCACGGACCGCGCGGTCGACCACCCGGTTGATGCCGGTCTCAAGATCTTTGGAGATAGTGTCGAAGAAGCGCCAGAGCGGCACGAGCGCACCGGTCTGCTCAAGTTGGATGGCCTGAGCGCTCTCCTGGAACGCACTAAGCATGGAGCGCTCGCCCGTGGACATGTGTTTGGCCTTGACGCCGTGCTTGCGCACCTCGGTCATGACATCGGGCAGAAGCTTGAACTGATAACCCACAAACGGGTAGCTGGCGACAAACTCCTTGGCGTTGGCGTAGCCGGCGAGGTCGGAGCGCGAGCCACCCTCAAAGGTAAAGTTGTTTTTGAGCACGGCGGCGTCTTGCTCGTAGACCTGTGCAAGCATATCGGCCGCCGACGCGGTCTTCTCGAGCACACGGCGCTGGATGACCTCGTCCACGCTGGAGCTGGAGAGCGAAAGGCGGGTATTGAAGCGGCCTTGGATCTTTGAAAAGTCGTTGCCCACGGGCAGGCTCAGGTTGTCGATGGCCTCCTGGCTCGTGACCATCACCCACACGCGGCCACCGCAGGCGGCCCCCAGCTCCTCGACAATGGTCTGAAGGCTCAGCATAAGGCTTGGGTCCTGGTCGTTTGTAATAAACTGACCCACCTCGTCGACCATAAAGAGCAGGCGGAAGTTGCCGCCGCGGGCCGCCGCCTGAGCGTCCACGTAGTCCTTGACCTTTTTGGCAAAGACATCGGGGGCCAAAACCTCGTCCTCAGAACCCTCGAGCCAGTTCCATGCGGCCTTTTCGCTCATGCCGAGCACGCTCTGCAGCACCTCGACGACGTCGTCCTCAAAGTAGCTGTAGGTGTCGCGGGTCTGGAGCCAGGACTCGCCGTTGACGCGCTCAAAGGCCTCGCGGAACTCCTGGGTCTTGCCCAGGGAATCGATGTGATCCTCGAGCTTTGCAAGCTTGAGGTCCTCGCCGTAGAAGCCGCGTGCCTCGTAGAACATGCGCTCAAAGCCGCGAAGCAGCGCCGTGGGAGCCGTATCGCCCTGCTTCCACTGGCCCGCCTTGCTATCGATGTTAAAGAGGATGGCTTGCGTGGGCACCGAGCAGGCGCGCTCCATGGCAGCCGCGACCATGGGGTCGACGATCTTGCCATCAAAGTAGCGGATGGCGCTCTTACCGCCAATCTGGCGATTCTCGAGCAGGTAGCTCAGCATCTTGAGAAAGTGCGATTTACCGGAACCGAAGAAGCCGCTGATCCACACGCCGATCTTGTCGGTGCGCACATCGATGGCATCGCCGTAGGCCTTGAAGAACGTGGCAAAGTGCCCCTGCAGCTCGCGCGTCACCACGTACTCGTCAAGCTCCTGACGGATGGACTCGTCTTTTGAATCCTGGACCTTGACCACGCCGTTGATGGAGCGGTTGATGTCTTTTGCAAAGAGGTCGCGAATGATCGTGTTGTCCATGGGTGCTCCTTTGGGTTTGGGAACGTTATGGCAAAGGGTTGTTACCGGCGGCAGGGCCTTGTATGCGGGGAGCCGTGCTTACGAGATATCGATGGCGCGGTAGTAGTTATCGGCCGGCAGACGGTTAAAGAGCTGAAAGGAAGAGCCGTTGAAGCTGCCCGGATAGGCGGCGATCACCGGCACATCATCAAAATCCGCGAGCATGCAGTGGAGAAGCGTGTGCATGCGAAAGAACGGGAAGACCTCACCTGCACCGGTGAGGAGGATGACGTCTCTGGGCACGTGCGGCTCGGTTTGTTCAAGGATGCACGCGGCGACTTTCTCGGGCGAGGCGAACTTGGCCACGTCCTCGAGCACGCGCTGGGTACCGCGACGCTCCTCTTGGCGCGGGATGGTCTTGAGGACGCGGCGCTTTTCGAGAATTGCCAGCACGGCGTCGTAGAGATTCACGACCTTGAGCGTGCACGGGAGCTTGCCGGCCTCGGCATCGCGTGAAAGGACGTCAAATAACGCACGCGCCTCAAACTCGAGCGCAGGGTCGTAGCAGAAGGTATGGAAGCCGATCTCGTTACCTATGCCCTTGTTGGCCAAAAAGTCCTCGCTGCACAGGCACTCACGCAGGAGCTGCGCGCGGCGCTCAAATTCTTGGCGGGCGCGCTCGGAGCGGGCATGCGCCGCCACGACACTCTGGCGGGAATGGATGCCGATATTGGTGGTGAGATCGGTCGCCGGGGTGACTACGGAATCGGAAGCGCTGTTGACGGAAGCCACGCTACATCACCGCCCTGCCGGTAAGGGCCGCGATAAGAGGCTGCTCGCCCAGCTGGACCAGGCCCTGCTCGACCTCGGGGTCGAGAAAGAGCGGGGACAGGCGTTCGGACTCCGGGCCCTGACCCTCGCCTATAAGGCCGGCGTGGCGGAGCGTCTGGCGCAGCGAGCCCTTAATGCGCTTGACCGTGGCCTCGGTCCAGCGGGCCGCGTCCGGATACTCCGTGGTAAAGCGCGTCATAAAGGCGTTGAGGTCAGCCGCCGTGAAGGCATAGTCGAAGTTTTGCAGGCGCTCCCCCACCTCGACGAGCACGAGCTCGCGCACGATGTCGTAGCGGCAGATCATGCTGTAAAAGATGGCCTGGTCCGCCTGCGTGGGAGTACCAGATGCCATAAGGCCGGTTAGGGATAACGCAGCCTCGGCGGCAGTATTGGGGTCGATGCCGCGCGCGGCGCACGCGGCGTCCGTGGGCATCATGGCGTCGAGGCGGCGAAGGCACACGGTTGCGCGGTTGGCAACCATGCGCTCCGTAGGATATTGAAAGAGGTTATCGCTCTTTACGCGTACAATGACCTGCTCGTCGCTTGCGCCCTGCGTGCGCAGAACAGCGACGATGCGCATCTCATGCGGGAGGAATTGCTCGCGGGTGAGCACCCCCCCCCCGAACGCTTTTTGTGGTTACATCCACAGTGCACGCTCCAAGGGTGTCAAAGGCTGTCACAAGTGCGCCGCAGCCCGGCAGGCAGGCGCGGCGCACATGACAATAATCATACCTGTTGGTAAAAAAGTTACCACGACCAGCGTGTCAAATGTTGAGCAACAAAATTAAATCCGGTTAACGGTTATTTTCGCAGCTCAGCAGCTTTGACGAGATCGCCCCAAATCACACTTGCCAGATAAACGCGCTTGCGAATGCAGACACGCACACGCCCAAAGCCACCTCGCATCGGACCCCCACCCTCCACTACACTCAACATTGAGTTATACATATGATTCCATGTAAGGAGCTTCATATGCCAGACGTAAAGCCTATTTCCGATCAGACGGGCGCACTAACCGCCATCCAAGAACGCGAGTATCGCATTCAACGTGCCATCACGCGTGGCTACGACGATCTGGTAAACGGTCGCATTCGACCCTGGAAACAAGCGAAGATCGAGGCGGATCAGATGCGAGCCTCAAGACAACCCTCCCCCATGTAACCATCCTGTAAATCATAGCGGCGCAGTCGAGTTTTACCGTGATGCGGTCGCGCCTAGCGCTCCACTGTGCTAAAGTATCCCGAACATTCAAACGACTATGAGGGAGAACTAGAAGATGGCACGTGTGCACAACTTCTCAGCTGGCCCGGCCGCACTGCCTACAAGCGTGCTCGCCGAGATCGCCGACGAGATGATGGACTACCGCGGTTGCGGCATGTCCGTGCTCGAGATGAGCCATCGATCTAGCATGTACCAGCAGATTATCGACGACGCCGAGGCAACCCTGCGCCGCCTGCTGAGCATCCCCGACAACTACCGTGTCCTGTTTTTGCAGGGCGGCGCCACGCTGCAGTTTGCGGGCATCCCCATGAACCTTATGCGCTGCGGCCGCGCCGGCTACGTCGTGACCGGCAACTTCGCCAGCAAGGCGTACCAGGAGGCCGCCAAGTACGGCGAGGCGGTGCTGCTCGCGAGCTCCGAGGATACCAACTTCGACCGCATCCCCGACATGGCCGACATCAACGCGCGCATTGCCGCCGAGGCCGCGGGCGACGGGCTCGACTACGTCTACATCTGCCAGAACAACACCATCTTTGGCACCATGTACCATGAGCTTCCCGCTTGCGGCGATGTGCCGCTGGTTGCCGATGTCTCGAGCTGCTTTCTGTCGCAGCCGCTCGACGTTGAACGCTACGGGCTCATCTACGCCGGCGCGCAGAAAAACGCCGGCGCCGCGGGCGTCACCGTGGTCATCGTGCGCGACGACCTTATCGCCGAAGGCCCGGCCTATGCGCAGACGCCGCAGTACATGGACCTTAAGACCCAAGCCGCCAAGGGCTCCATGCTCAACACGCCCAACACCTTTGGCATCTACGTGTGCGGCAAGGTGTTCCATTGGGTTGAACAGACCGGCGGACTTGCCGCCATGGCCGAGCGCAACTGGGCCAAGGCCAACCTGCTCTACGACCTGCTCGAGAACAGCAAACTATTCCACGGCACCGCACAGACAGACAGTCGCTCCATCGCCAACGTCACGTTCCGTACCGGCGATGCCGACCTCGACGCCGCCTTTGTCGCAGGCGCGGCCGAGCACCAGATTCAAAACGTCAAGGGCCATCGCCTCGTCGGCGGCATGCGCGCCAGCGTGTACAACGCCGTCACCATGGAAGACGTGCAGGCACTGGCCTCGTATATGAAGGACTTCGAAGCGCAGCATAGTTTGAGTCCGCGATCTAACTAGCCCGCAACGAGCGGGCCGACCAGCCACTTCAAACCACTTGTTATAAACAAATCCGCTAAGGAGTTTTTCATGCGCAAGATTAAAACCATCGACGACATTACCAAGGACGGCAAAGTCGAATTTGGCGAGGGCTACGAGTTTGTGGGCACCGCCGAGGAGGCCGACGCTATTCTGATGCGCTCCACCGACCTGCACGGCTACGAGCTGCCCGAGGGCATCCGCGCCATCGCCCGCTGCGGCGCCGGCGTCAACAACATCCCCGTCGAGGAGTACGCCAAGAAGGGCGTCGTCGTCTTTAACTCCCCCGGTGCCAACAGCAACGCCGTCAAGGAGCTCGTCCTGGGCATGCTGGTGCTTTCGAGCCGCGGCGTCGTGCAGTCGATGAACTGGGTGCGTGACAACGCCGACGACCCCGAGATTCAGGTCGATGCCGAAAAGGCCAAGAAGGCCTTTGTGGGCCGCGAGCTCAAGGGCAAGCGCATCGGTGTCATCGGTCTGGGCAACGTAGGCTCCAAGGTCGCCAACGCCTGTGTCGACCTGGGCATGAACGTTTACGGCTACGATCCGTTCATTTCCGTCGAGCACGCGTGGGTGCTGAGTCGCGAGGTGCAGCGCGTGGGCACGCTCGAGGACCTCTGCCGCGGCTGCGACTACCTCACCGTGCACGTGCCCAGCAAGGCCGATACCATCGGCATGATCAGCACCGAGCAGATCGACCTGCTGGCCCCGGACGCCGTGCTCATCAACTACGCGCGCGAGACCATCATTGACGAGGACGCCGTCGACGCCGCCCTGCGCGCGGGCAAGCTCAGCTGGTTTAGCTGCGACTTTGCCACGCCCAAGACCGTCAAGATGCCCAACACGTTTATCACCACGCATTCGGGCGCCGGCACCGGCGAGGCCGAGGCCAACTGCGCCGACATGGCCATCAGCGAGCTCAAGGATTACCTGGAAAACGGCAACATCGCGCACAGCGTCAACTACCCCGCCTGCAGCATGGGCAAGGCGCGCGCCGCAAGCCGCATTGCCTGCCTGCATGCCAACGTGCCCAACATGATCGGCCAGATCACGGCCATTCTCGCCAAGGACAACGCCAACGTGCAGCGCATGACCAACGAGTCCGCTGGCGAGAACGCCTACACCATGTTCGACACCGATGAGCACCTGGACGGCAGCACGATCGAGGCACTTAAGCAAATTCCGTCGATGTATCGTGTGCGCGTGATTAAATAGCGCCGGCGCCAATCCTGCCAGACAGACCACGAAGCCCATTCGGCCCCCGTTTTCACGAAACGGGGGCCGATTTTGTTGCTCCGGACGACTTTAAAATGATACCCAGAACAAGTTTTTTCAGATAATCGATAGTGAGGCTCAAGTCGCTAAGCACACCCGCTTTGATAAACAGCTTTATCAGGGACTTTAGTAGGTAAAAATCGATCTCTATGTGCCGAATGTAAGTTGACTGTCCATTTTCCGAAACAACTTATTCTAGATAGCATTTTTAAGGCCCCTCCAAGGCGAAATATAAGTCTTTTTGTGACCAAAACTCTAGTCCGCGCGACCGTTTTCCACCCGCGCGGCTACATTCCTGCCCAATCGATAAAAATCTCCTCACGAAGCCGCCGTTCGAGCTCCTGCTGTCGCGGCGTCTTGTCTTTCAGCGGCACATCGAGATAGGACATGATGAGCTCCATCACCACGCGGAAGGCATCGGAGTCGGCCAGCTGACCATAGGTCATCAGAATGACGGGATATCCCATCGCTTGCAGCGCCGTCGTTCGATCGGAGTCCGAAATCTTGGATTCAATGGATCCGTGAATGGCTTTACCCTGGCATTCAACCAGACACTCTCGGCTGCCGTCCTTATTTGCCAGCAGGATATCGGCATAGCGCCTATCAAGCCCCGAAATCAGGCGGGCGCTGCGCGTCATACGAATCTCGACGTTATTGGTAAGGCGCAGGCCTTCGCCGCCGCGCAACCTCGTAAGGCCAAACAGCATCGAAGCCTGGACCTCAAGCGGCGATGCCGCCACCCCCGTAATGCATTTCGCGGCACGTGTGAACGATTTAGCACCGCGGAGCCCCGGGATCTTATCGACGTACTCTGTAAGTTCAGAGAACTCGATCAAGGGCGGTCGTTTCCACAGGTCCGTTGGATTCCCCGAGACATCCTTTACATTTTCCCAACCCAACCGTGCGTCACCCCACCGGTCCCCATATGCCTGCACAAGTGCCGACTTTACCTGAGGCGCAATCTTGCACACGGCAAAGGTGCCGCACATCTCATACATGCACATGATTAAACGCTCGTTTGAGACCGAGGAAGCCAGGGTCAGCAGGGTAAAGAGCGGGGACGCGACATCGAGGCCAAACTCTGTCTGTCGCATGGAATCAAACGGCCTCTCCCCGTTCCAAACATGCCTGACAATGCGATCGCCCTTACGTCCGCAGCTGCCCTGCGCCAACACGTGTAACGGGGTGCCCAGGAAATGCGTGACGAGCGGATGCTCACATAGGTGCTCCCTGCGCGGATCGTCCGCAGAATCGGGCAGGTCCGGCATTATTGCCAAGACCTGTGGAGGTATCCGGTGATACCGAAAGGCAGATATGTCGCACAGCATGTCGTCCATGAAGGGTACGTACCCGCTGCGTCGCTTGTGAACCCGCTCGGACGGCAAACGCGCTGGCTCGGCCTGCGAACGGTAAATACTGCCACGCCCACGTCGCGGATCTCTCAGGAGGCTTACAATCGGTTTGGAAAGCAAACTGATTGTGAGGTTGCATATGGTTGATGAGGACTTTGCCTGGCGGCTTGCGCAGGAGCTTGTGCGGATCGACAGCTCAGACCCGGGCGCGTATGAGGATGAAATTGAGCGCTTCATTAAGAGGCTCATTGAGCAGCAGCTGGCACAACTTGATAGTTCTGCGCTCGATGCCGTGCAGATTGAGGAGCTCGAAGTGCTGCCCGGGCGCCGCAACCTTAAAGTCACCGTGCCGGGCCAAAGCGACGAGCCGCGGCTGATCTATATCTGCCACATGGATACCGTCACCTTGGGCGATGGCTGGGACGCAGACATCGCACCGCTTGGGGCGGTTGCGCGCGACGATAAACTCTATGGCCGCGGTGCCTGCGATATGAAGGGTGGCCTGGCCTGCGCCATTGCCGCACTGGTCCATACGCTCGAGCGCGTGGCGGCGGATGGCGCGCTGCCACGCCGCGGCTTTTCGCTCATCTGCTCGGTCGACGAGGAAGACTTCATGCGCGGCTCAGAGGCCGCGATCGATGCTGGCTGGGTCGGCTCGCGCGAATGGGTGCTGGACACCGAACCCACCGACGGACAGATCCAGGTGGCGCACAAGGGTCGCACGTGGTTCGAGATTGAAATGGCTGGCGTGACGGCGCATGCGAGCCAGCCTTGGAAGGGCGCGGATGCCGTCGCCGCCATGGCCGAGGTCGTGTGTTCGCTTCGTCGCGCGTTTGCGGCGCTTCCCGCGCACGATGAGCTGGGGCCTTCGACCATCACGTTTGGCCAAATCGAGGGCGGATATCGCCCCTACGTCGTACCCGACCGCGCCAAAGTTTGGGTCGACATGCGCCTGACCCCGCCGACCGATACGGCCGCCGCAATCAATATGGTCGAGCATGCCATCGCCGTCGCCGAAGCCACCGTTCCCGGTTGCCATGGCAGCTACACCGTGACGGGCGACCGCCCCGCCATCGAGCGCGATCCGGTCTCTCCCCTTCTAGCTGCACTCAAGTGCGCAGCAGACGATGTAACGGGCACGGATACGACCGTCGGCTTCTTTACCGGCTACACCGACACTGCCGTCATTGCCGGCAAGACGGGTAACCGTAACTGCATGAGCTATGGCCCAGGCTCGCTCGCGCTCGCCCACAAGCCCAACGAATATGTGCCCCACGCCGACATCGTTCGTTGTCAGCAGGTGCTAATCGCGCTCGCCGATAACGTGCTCTGGGACGCGAGCGGCCAAGTTGGGGCATAATAAGCCGCGAACAAACCGACTCGTGCGTTAGGACCGCCCCATGAAAGCACTTCCGTTTCCCTGCATCCGCCCGGCTCAGGACCGCGTGCTCGAGGCACTGCCTGCAATGGGCAGCATCCTGAGCGGCAACGATGCTCTGCGCGGAGCCATTGCCGATGGTCTGATGCTCAAGGATCCAGGCGCGGCGTATTACGTGTACGAATGCTCGGGTGAGCCGGGACGCGTGACGGGTGTCGTGGCGATTTGCCCGGTTAACGTGCTGACGGGCGGCGACGAGGCTGCCGCCGAGAGCATCGACGCACTCGCCACCGCGCGCGCGATCGCCGAGCTCAAGGTGCAGCCGCGCCCCGTGTCGCTCGCCTACGAGGCGTCGCCCGTCATGGATATCATTTTGAGCGCTGCCAAAGAGGGCGCATCGCTCTACGCCGTCACCGATCCCGTGGGCGTCACACATCGCGTGTGGGAGGTCAAGCGCGAGGACGCCGTTGCCGCCATCCGTGCCATGCTCGATCAGGCGCCCGACCCGGTGTTCGCCGGTGACTCCGCCTATGTCGCCGCACTGGCTGGGGCATCGCAGATTCTGGCCGACGAGGCCCGCGCTGCCGGCGCCTACTCTGGCAAAGAGCCGTTCAACTTTGCTGTAGCCGTGCTGTTCCCCGCCGCGCAGGTCAGCGGCAGCGCGCCGCAGGTTCCGACGGGTCTGCTCACTCACCAGGTCTCACGGTTCTAGCGAACTCAAACGCTAAGCTGGAAAACCCAGCATCCAAACAAACAAGGGGCGGAGATGCAGCAAACGCATGCACCTCCGCCCTTTTCGCATCAAACAATTACGCCGGTAAACCGGGCCGCAACGTCAGCGTTATCCACGCTGCGGACCTGCCGCCGCCACGAGCGGCTCTAGCCCCAGCTCGCGCGCGTAGTCTTCCTGCGTAAAGACTTCGACCAGTTCAAACGTATCGGCCGCATCGTCAAACGCAAAATGCAGCACTGAGCAGTTGCCCGGCACGCGTTCGCGCTCGTCGGCCGCCGCGCCCCGCACGTGGTCCAAAAACTCCTTGATAGCTGAGCCATGACTTACCGCGAGCACGCACGTATGGTCCGGACGCTGCATAAGATCGGTCAGCGTCGCCACCATGCGCATGCGCACCTGGATCTGGCCCTCGCCGCCAAACTGCCGATAGAAGTCGCGCCACGGGCGCTCGGGCATAAGCATCACGCGCTCGGCCTCAAAGTCGCCAAAGAACCACTCACGCAGGCCGTCCAGGCGCTCGTACGCCAAGCCCGGCCACAAGTTGGCGATAGTCTGCTCGGTGCGATGAAGCGTAGAGGTGTAGGCATGATCGGGCTCAATGCCGCGCGCACGTAAAAACATGCCGGCGCGCGCCGCCTGGTCGCAACCCAGCTGCGTAAGCGGCGAGTCACTCCACCCCTGAATGATACGCTTAAGGTTGAATATCGTCTGTCCATGACGGACCAGATACAGATCTTTATTCATAGGGGTCCTTTCGTTCGTTACCAACCCAAGAGCGAAAACGCCCCGTCGCAATAGCCAAAATGAAGCACGGCACCGTTGTCGGGTAGCTCTCCCCCGCCAGTCACATACTCAAGAAACTCCTGGCAGGCTGAGCCGTGGGAAACCGCCAGCACGCAGTCGTGCTGCGGCCGGGCCATAATACGGGACAGCGCCGCGACCATGCGCGACTGAAGCTGCACTTCCGACTCGCCGCCAAAGGCCACCGGATAATCGCCCCAGGGCTGCGGCGGCATCTCGCGATTTGATGTGCCCTCCAGCGAGCCAAAATGCCACTCACGCAGGTCATCGACCAGCTCAATGGAACGGCCCTCGCCAACGATAAGCTCGGCCGTATGCCGCGCCCGGCCCAACGGCGAGGAATACACATGATCAAAGGCCACGCCACGCGCCGCAAACGCCGTACGCGCCGTCAGCGCCTGCTCGCGCCCGTGCGCCGTAAGCGGCGAATCGTGCCAGCCCTGCAAAATGCTCTGCACATTGAGCTCAGTCTGCCCATGCCGCACCAAATACAGATCTGCCACACACCCTCCCCTCGTACCACCACAAAGGGGACAGGAGCCTTTGTGGTGATTTTGCCGCCGGATTGCACCGCAACGACGCACAACTACAGCAGCACGTCGGCAAGCGGACGCTTGGGTACGTGGTGCACCTGCGCCTCGTCGCGCCAATAATTGATGGAGCCGTCGGGGTTGGAATCGATCGCATCGATCACCTGTGTCTCGGCCGGAACGCCAAAGGCCATGATCAGCTTGAGCTCATACTTGTCGTTATCGAGCCCCATGGCATCGATCGCGCGGGGCGTAAAGGCCTTGAACATGCAGGCTGCCACCTCGGGCGTGGCGCTGCGGGCGGCGAGCATCATCGTCTGCGCGGCAATGCCCGTGTCGACCTCGGTAATGGGAGCGGCAGGCTTGCCCGGAACGGCGCGCTCGGCCAGAATCGCGATATAGCCGGTCGGGCGCTCGCCCTCGGCAGGACCCGGCCAATCCTTAAACGCGCCGGCCCATGCAAGCTCGTCAAATACACGCGCGCAGTCCTCTGCACCGCTTACCACATGAAAACGCAGACGCTGAGCATTGGCACCGCAGGGAGCCAGGTGCGCCAGTTCCGCCAGCTCGAGCAAAAACTCGCGCGGCACGCGCATGGACTCGTCAAAGCGACGGCACGTACGGGCACGACGGACCAGCGCATCAAACGCTTCCAGACCGAGCTTTTCGCAACCTTGCTTTGCCATCGATTCGACACTCGACGGTGCCTCGGGAACTGCTTCGTTCATAGGGACCCCCAATACAAGCCAATTGTCCTTAGGAAAATCTAACCTAAAACGTAGGCAATAACGAACAGGGCTGCAATGTTCTACACCTGTTGAATAGAAAATCGCGACGTGGGGAACAACGGAAACAATTCGGGGCCTTTGGGTTACGTTTCGCCCTCCCCGACCCATACGTCAGCGCCCTTAGGGGATACTGGTTGTAACGATCAAGGCTTACGCTGCACGGAAAGGAGACATTATGGGCATCTTTAAGAACGATGACCAAAAATCGAGCCAGTTTGGATTTGACGAGAAAAGCATGGCAGGCAAAGCCGTCAAGGCCGTGCGCTGGATCTACGCCATCACGGGCGTCGTGGCGCTCATTGCTGGTATCGCGCTGCTTTTTGCACCCGCCAAGTCCCTCGTCTTTTTGACGACCGTCCTGGGCTTCTACTTTGTGATTACGGCAGCCATCAGGCTGTTCACTGCCATTTTTGAGCCGCTGCTGCCCACCGGCTGGCGCGTCACGAGCATCATCTCCAACCTACTCATTATCCTGGGCGGCGTCATAATCCTGCGCAACCAGGCCTTCTCGACCGCGACGCTCACCACGATGGTGGTTATCGTGGCCGGCTTTGGCTGGATTGTCGAAGGTGTCATGTCCATTCTGGAGTCCGAGCTTTCGTCCAACCGCGCCCTCGCTATCCTGAGCGGCGCACTTTCCATCATCGCCGGCATGTTCGTGTTTATCTATCCGCTGTGGTCGGCCAAGATGCTCGTCATCTTTAGCGGCGCCGCGCTGCTGTTGTTTGGCGTAACGCTGATTGTTCGCGCTATTCAATTTGGCAAACTGGTGCACTAGATGCCGCGAACGCTCTTTATTGATGCCGACGCCTGCCCGGTCACGCGCGAGTCGATTGACTGCGCGCGGCGGGCGGGCGTCGCCGTTGTTATCGCCGGCAACAGCACGCAAAACCTGGAACGGCACATTCGCCGCGACGACCCGCGCGATGCCGAGCACGCGCGTCGCGGCTTTTGGGTCACGACGCTCGACGTGAGCGTGGGCGCCGACAGCGCCGACTTTGCCATTGTCGAACGCCTGCAGGCGGGCGACGTGGTCGTGACGCAGGACATTGGCTTGGCGAGCATGGTGCTCGGGCGCGATGCCGCCGCCATCGGTGTGCGCGGGCGCGTGTACGACAAGGCGACTATCGATATGCAGCTGTTTATTCGCCACGAGGAAAAGAAGGTACGCCGCGCCGGCGGACGCACTCGCGGTCCGGCAGCATTTACCAGCGAAGACCGTGCCCGCTTTAAACGCAACCTCACCGAGTTGCTGCACTAACCAAGGTAGGTTTTTGGGACATGCCTAATAATCTACCTTTTTGTTTTGCCGATTGACGCGCATCCAACGCCCAGGTCATGGCGGTGGAATTTATGGCATGTCCTAGTTTTACGGCATGCCCCAAACATCCACTTAGAACCCAAAGGCGGAAAGGATAAGGCCCCAGCCAGCGCCGATGACGTACATCATGATCAGGAACACGACATTTTCGCGGGCGCTGCGGTTGGTGCGGAACAGCACCAGATAGCCCACGCCGGCGGAAATGAGCGTGCCGGCGAGCATCGGCGCCAGTTGCAGCGCGCCTTCCAGATACAGCTGTGTAATGACCACGCTCGCCGAGCAATTGGGAATCAGCCCGACAAGCGCCGAACCCAGGACAGCGAGTATCTCGTTGCCGCGCAGGAACTGCTCGATCGCGGACTCGCCGAACGTCTCGAGCACGGCAACCAGAATCAGCGTCACCAGAAAAATGAATACCGAGACCTGCACGGTGTGCGAGATCGCGCTGCGGATGATCGACAGGACAGGCGTCCCTTCGTGGGAGTGGGAGTGACCGTGACCATCATGGTGTTCATGTTCGCCCTCATGACCGTGATCGTGGCCATGTCCGTGTTCGTGCTCGTCCTCGTCTTCATCGCAACCGCAATGGTCGCGCTCGCACAACTCGTGGATGTGGTCGGCGCTCACGCCCGCCTCGGCCACCTCGTCGATGATGTCACCGCCGCTGTGGTCGTCATGCGCGCAGTTAACGTGCGCCGGATTGACAGTGGTCCCCAACACGGTACGACGAATCGCCGCATGCGCGCGGGCGTTGCGACGCAGACCGCGAATGGCGGCATCTACGATAAAGCCCGTGACCAGTGCGATAAGCGCTTTCGAAGCCAAAAGCATCGCCATAGTCTGCACGGGAACCTGCTCGGCAAGTAGCAGCGGCAGCATCTCGTCGGAGGTCGAAAGGAACACCGCCACCAACGTGCCCAAGGTCACGACACGGCCGGCGTACAGCGTTGCTGCCATGGCCGAAAATCCGCACTGCGGCACAATGCCCAGCAGCGAGCCAACCACGGGACCCGCAGCGCCGGCGCGCTTGATAGCGCCGTTGACGCGGTCGCCCGCAACGTGCTCAAGTGTCTCGAGAGCAAGATACGTCACCAACAAAAACGGCACCAGCGACAGCGTGTCCTTGCCGGCGTCGAGCAGAATATCAATCAGTAAATCCATGACGGATGGAACCTTTCGTGTCTTTCCGCAGCATTGTAAAAGTCCTAGCGGTCAACTAGGGTATTGTAGTTGTCCCGGGCGCGGTGCCAATAGTTGCCCATGGTAAACTATCATCTCGCCACAACTCAGTAACCCCGAGCCGCGCGACGCGGCCCGTCCAAGGAGCAGCCTATGAACGTATCGCAAGCACTCGAATACGAGCGCCAGCCGTTTATCCCCATGTTTATCTACGGCGACCACGGCGCCATGGAGTCCGAGCGCCAGAAGGGCGAGGAGGCCCTCAAGGTGCTCGAGACCGAGTACTTTACCGCCGAGGGCGACCCCGGCTTCGACTTTGCCACCGTGCGCGACCTGGCCGACCGCAACCGCGACCTGTGCGACCAGATTGGCGAGGCGCGTCTGCGCAACGTGACGCCCGCGACGCTCTCGCGCGGCCTGTCCGATGCCGACACCTGCGCCGCCATCGGCAAGATGCAAAAGCGCACCGCCGCGTCCGTTATGCGCGAAATCCGCGGCGACCGCGACGCGCTCGGCGTGGCCTACGCCCGCAAGCCCATCCAGGGCACCGTGCTCGGTATCGACATCGAGACCACCGGCCGTGCACCCGAGCGCGGCTATATCATCAACGTGGGCTGGGAGATCATGGAGCTCACCAGCGACGCCGTCCCGCATGACGCCGAGGCACACTACTGCGGCCTGCCCGACATCTACCGCGGCGAAGATGTGCCGCTGTCGAATATCCACCACATTACCTGGGACGACATCGACGGCAAAACGCCCTTCCGCGAGAACAAGGAGCTGCAAAAGCAGCTGCTCAAGCTTATGAAGAAGTACCCGTACATGGCGCATAACGCCGCCTTTGAGGACAGCTGGTTCAAGATTCACCTGGACGGTTACGCCGAGGCACGCCGCGCGGGTAAGATCATCGTCATCGACTCGCGCCAGATCTGCCGCAGCCTGGACGCCGACGTGCGCTCGCTCCCCCGCGAGTCCGCCCCCGCCGCGCTCGAGAACTGGGCACGCCGTCGCGGCACCCTCGCGCCCGACGCCAACGAGCAGCATCTGGGTCTGGACGACACCGACCTCATGCTCCGCACGGTACAGGCCGAGTTCAACCTCAAGAACCTGTTTGCGAAATAACCGATCCATCTGCGGGAGCGCCTGCCAGGCACAGTGCAATCCGTCTGGACGCACCGGCACGCAGTAAACTAGGGCGCAGTCTTATGGCTGCACCCTAGTTTTAATCAAAACGAGCAAATACGCATGCTTCACATAGTCGGCAGATTGGCCCACCTACTTTTTTCGAGTTGTTCGGCCAGCTGAACCACTAGTCGAGGCCCCTTGAACCGCAATCGAGCGCTATAGTCGCCCCAATTTCGCAACCAAGCCCTATAAATCTACCTGAATCAATTCGAATAAGACGTTGCGATCACACCATTCGTATAGGATAAGGCCGAATAACTCAAATTATGTTGGTGAGGCATCTGAGCGGTCGGCAAAAACGCTTAGAAGCTACGAATCCGCAACTAAAGTTCACCAAAATGGGGCAGCCGACAGAAACCTCCCCAGCCGAAGCTGCCCCCCCCTCAATACGACAGCTCAAAAACCCACCGTTCGCAGAAGATAAGCCGCGCCCCAATACCGTTGCCCGAAGTTTCGAGCGTATATGGCGTCCGCTATGCCATCATGCGCGTATGGGAATCGTTCTGTCACATACCACGGCACGCGCTGTATACCAAACAGTCAACTCGCTCGCAAGCCACGCGACCGATCCCATATCTATGGAAAAGATCAAGGTGTCTGCGCCGACCACGTCCAACCTGGAAGCGGCGCGAGCATGGCTCAACAGAAAGAATGTCGATTCTGAAAGCATCCATGTGCTGACGTTTTCCAATAATGCCAAAAGGCACCGCAAGGGCTGCATCTGCCACTGCACGCGCTATACGTTTGATGCAGAAAGCTACCTAGAACTCGAGCCGAACGTCTACATCGTCGACATCAAGCTGTGCGCGTTAGAAGCAACAGCCGACCTCAACCTTTCGGAGCTCGTTGAGTATTACTTTGAAATCTGCGGCTCCTACGCGCTTGGAACGTCCGACGAAACTCAATATCGCGAGCGCCCAGCCCTAACCAGCGTTGAAGAGCTCAGAGCCTTCTTTTCAGAGGCATCGGGGTATCGTGGATCTAATAAAGCACTTAAGGCACTTTCTTATGTACGCGAAGGCTGTCGCTCCCCACTCGAAACGGCGTTTGTCATGATGCTGACAATGCCCAAGTCAATGGGTGGCTTAGCCATACGCGCTATCAAAACGGACTATCCGATCCCAGTCCCCAAAAGATACGCCGCCCTAACGCGACGGACGGTTTTCTACCTCGACGCGCTGCTCGAAAATTCGATGACCGATATCGAATACAACGGCTTTTACCACGATGAGCCCGAACAGCAATCAATTGACGAGGAACGCCGAAACACGCTGCGAAACATGGGATATGCCGTTATCACAGTTAGTCGTCATTCGTTTTTCAAGCAGTCCGCTTTTAGGCGGGTCATGGAAGCGATTCGCATTCGCGAGAAGATATGGCCCGGTCGACTCCCGGATAACTTCGCCATCCTGCAAGAAACTCTTCGTCAATTTGTCTTGCGGCGCTACTTCGAATACGGTCGCCGCGTCCTGGAGACACTCAAAGAAGAAGAGGCCGCCAAGCGCGAAATTGCAAGCCAATATCCGCAAGCTGATGACCCGAGCATCAACGATGTGCCAGAACCCGACGACATGCAACACGTCGGGGCCCTTGCTGAGGAAATCAATGGGCCTTGGGAATGCGACATGTTCGCAAAAATCGATGAAAACCGCACGGAAGACGACACGATTATTGATCTAATTGAGAATTCGCTCTTCTAAAGGCGATCTCTGCGGATGTCCACCTACATTTTTCGACTTATTCGGCCACCGATGTGCCAGATTGGCTGCAGCAATGCTCAATATAACTTTAGATAAAACTGATTCTGCAGGAACTCCCGTAGAGGAAGAACTGATTCTCGCGGTATTTAACACGATAAAGTACAAATATGAACAGTTCTAATGCTTCTCAAGGTGGCTTTCTTAGCATGCTGGCCGAACATCTCGAAATATGTTGGCGAGCATTGCGTCGATGTCTCCCAACCCGCAGAAAATCGCAGAGGCGGCAAGCAGTCATCGAAATTAACGTAAATAGTATTGACATATGAACATGCGCTCATATAATCGGAAGAAAGTTATATGAGCGCATGT
>JAHYYK010000022.1 GCA_019425005.1 Collinsella sp. | reverse complement strand
TTCATGCGCACCGCCGAGTCCGTCGTGTTCACGCCTTGTCCGCCCGGACCCGTCGCGCGAAACACCTGTACCTCGCAATCGCGCGCCAACTCTTCGGCCGCCATCGCGGCATAGCGCGCATACTCGCACCATCCCATCTTGTTCTCATCCATATCAATACCTCCCCTCATACAAAAAAATGTGACAAAGGGACAGTCCCTTTGTCACATCGCATACCAATCGCTTGTGTTGCGCGCTTAGGCGAAGGTGATCTCGCCGGTCTCGCAGTCCATATCGGCGATACGGGCCAGGCTCTCAACGCGGAAGCCACGCTCGCGGAGCTTATCGCCACCGCCCTGGAAGCCCTTCTCCACCGCAATGCCAATGCCGGATACCTCGGCACCCGCAGCCTCGCAGATCTTGATAAGACCCTCGAGCGCGCAGCCGTTGGCCAAGAAGTCGTCGATGATCAGGACCTTGTCGCCCTCGGACAGGAAGCGCTTGCCCACGATGACCGGATACTCCTTCTGCTTGGTAAAGGAGTAGATGGTCGTAGCATACTGCTCGCCGTCGAGGTTGATGGACTGTGCCTTCTTGGCAAAGACAACCGGCACGCCACCAAAATGCTGGGCTGCGATGCAAGCCATACCAATGCCCGAAGCCTCGATCGTCAGAATCTTGTTGATCTCGACATCCTTGAACAGACGGGCCCACTCAGCGCCCATGTGGTCGAACAGCTCAACGTCGCACTGGTGGTTGAGGAAGGCATCAACCTTAAGGACGTTACCGGCCTTTACGATGCCGTCATGGCGAATACGATCCTCAAGCTCCTGCATGGCGCAACCCCTTCTCGCGGCAACGATGCCGCGCGATTAATAAACGTTGTTCGATAGTCTACCACGGACCGACCCCCGCCCGCCCCACAAGCCGCATCGCACCACAAACCGGTCTTTTTGGGACGGCGCGAATCGTGGCAGACAGTCTCTCAACACACTAATGGCGGGCGCGCATCCTCACCAAACGCACCATGGCGAGCGCAAAACCCACAGCGGCCACAGCCATGAGCACATAGAACACCGAGCGAAAGCCGACCAGGAACACATCCGGACGGCCTGCAACGAAACTGGTCACGGACTCGCCCATCGCCACGCTCATCTGCCCATACAGGATATGCGATGCCGCTGTAATGCCCACTGCCATACCCGCATAGCGCGCCAGGCTACCCAGGCTGCCCGCAAAGCCGAGCGCTTCGCGCGGAGCCGAGCCCATATACAGCGAGTTATTGGGGCTCTGGAAAATCGACGTACCGCACGACATAAACGCGACGCAACACACGATCACAGAGATGGAAGAGTGCTCGTCGAGCGTGCTTACCGCAAAAAGACCGCATACGTACACGCCTAGGCCGACCGCCGTGGGGCCCTCGCAGCCAACACGGTCCGAAACCGTACCCGAAAGCGGGCCGATAAAGGCATTCACCATCGGCAGCGCCAAAAAGAGCAATCCGGAAATGTCGGAACCAAAGCCGTGGGCGTCCTGAAAATAGAACGGCAGGATAAACTCTGATGCGCCAATACCAACGAACACGATGAGCATGCAGGCGAGGTTGATGGTGAAGGCCGAATTTGCAAAGCAGCGACGAGCGGCCTCGATCAGGGACATGGGGCGCTCGTCAGCCTCCGGCTTAACATGCGGCAGCGTATAGAGCCCCACGATAAATGAGATGACGCCAATGGGCAGGTTGATGAGGAAGATGCTCTCCCAGGGAAAGCTTGCCACCAGCACGCCGCCGAGTACGGGGCCACACATCATGCCGAGGGCCACGAAGGTCGCGAGAATACCCATGGCACGGCCTCGTTCGCGCGCCGGAAACGACTCGGTGATGATACCCATGTTGTTGGCCATGGCCGCTGCGCAGCCGACGCCCTGCACAATGCGTGCCAGAATAAGAACTTCGAGCGAACTCGAAAGGCCGCAAAGCAGCGAGCCAGCCGTAAAAACGATTACGCCCAGCTGGAATACGCCCACCTTGCCGCGCACGTCGCCCAAGCGGCCAAACGGCAGCATAGCCACGCATGTCGCAAGCAGGTACACCGAGCTCACCAGCTGGATGCGGTCGAGGCCCACGCCCAGCTCCTTTTGCATCACGGGCAACGCCACGGTCACGACGGTCGAATCCAGACACGACATAAACGTCATGATGAGCACGGTAAACAGAATCGCCCATTTGTTCTTGCCATGGGTGTCGCCCTCAAGGGCAATGTGCTCGCGGCGCAGCTGCTCTGCGGTTTTCTCCATATCCATCCTTTCGAGTGGCGCAAGGCAAAAACGGGGCCCCAATCGCCAGCAAACAGCCGCGATTGGGGCCCCGCCTACGGAATCGGAACGAAAGGTCGCCGAAGCTTTCTGCCAGCATCGGCGCCTTATGCGAACGCTAGCCTAGCACTGCTCGAGTGCCTGCTCAAGGTCGGCAATCAAGTCGGCCGTGTCCTCGAGGCCGCACGACAGGCGTACCATATCGGCGGAGATGCCACAGGCGATGAGCTCCTCATCGTTCATCTGGCGGTGCGTGGCATTAGCGGGATGCAGGCAGCAAGTGCGGGCGTCGGCCACATGCGTGGCGATCTGGGCGAGCTTAAGGCTCTTCATAAAGGTCTCAGCCGCCGCGCGACCACCGTTAAAGCCAAAGCTCACAACGCCGCAGGTACCGTTGGGCATGTACTTCTGAGCGATGTCATAGTACTTATCGCCCTCTAGGCCCGGATAGCTCACGAAGCGTACCTTGGGATGACTCTGCAGGAACTTGGCAACGGCCAGGCCGTTCTCACAATGACGCGGCATGCGCACATGCAGGCTCTCGAGCGAGCTGTTCAGGAAGAAGGCCGCCTGCGGGTTCTGCATGGGGCCGAGGTCGCGCATGAGCTGCGCGGTGGCCTTGGTAATGAAGGCGCCCTCGCGACCGAACTTCTTGGCATACGTCACGCCGTGGTAGCTCTCGTCGGGCGTGGTGAGACCCGGGAACTTATCCGCATGGGCCATCCAGTCAAACTGGCCGTGGTCAACGATCACGCCGCCCAGGTAGGCAGCATGTCCATCCATGTACTTGGTGGTGGAGTGCGTAACGATGTCGGCGCCCCACTCAAAGGGACGGCACATCACGGGCGTCGGGAAGGTGTTGTCGACCATCAGCGGCACGCCGTGGTCGTGCGCGGCCTTGGCAAAGCGCTCAATATCGAGCACGGCGAGGGCGGGATTGGCGATCGTCTCGCCAAAGACGAGCTTGGTATTGGGCTCAAAGGCTGCCTCGAGCTCCTCATCAGTGCAGTCGGGGGCGACGAACGTGCAGGTCACGCCCATGCGGCCCATGGTGTGGGCGAGCAGGTTATACGTACCGCCGTAAATGGCAGAACTCGCGACCACATGATCGCCGGCACCGGCCACGTTAAAGATCGCGAGGAAATTCGCAGCCATGCCCGAGCTCGTGAGCATCGCGGCAGTGCCTCCCTCCATCTCGCAGATCTTGGCGGCAACCAGATCGCACGTGGGGTTCTGCAGACGGCTGTAGAAGTAGCCCGACTCCTCTAGGTCAAACAGCTTGCCCATGTGCTCGGACGTGTCGTATTTCCACGTGGTGGACTGGTAGATGGGCACCTGGCGCGGCTCGGCATCTCCCGGGTGATAGCCGCCCTGGACACATGTAGTACCGATGGTCTGCTCGCTCATATCTAGCTCCCTTGCCTGGGTTTTAGTTTTATTCGGTTCACAATACCGCTACCCTGCACCCCTCTCAACCCATCCCCAAGGTAGGTTAAGGGACAAATTGATCAGGGGTATTTATCTCAAGCCTTGGGCATTTGTTCGATAGATAAAAACGAGGCATACATGAAGCTCTCGATGATTGCATGCCCCGTCACGGGTACCATAGGCAGGTACACCGTGACCAAGGAGACAACGATGAAGCAAATCGATACGGCCCAGCTCGACATCACCGCCTGTCAGGCTCAGGCTGCCGAATACCACGCCCGTGGCTTTAACTGCGCCCAGGCCGTCGCCTGCACGCTCGCACCTGCCGTCGGGCTCGACCCCCAGACCGCCTTTACCCTCACCGAGGGCTTTGGCGCCGGCATGGGCGGCATGACCGAAACCTGCGGTGCCATCTCGGGCGCCGTGGCCATCATGGGCTTTGTGATGAGCGACGGCATGGAAAACCCCAAGACCAAGGGCCAGACCTACAAGCTGTCGCGCGAGATTGCCAAGCGATTTGGCGAGAAGAACACGACGACCGTCTGCGGCACGCTCAAGGGCATCGGATCGGACAAGGGTCCGCTCCGCAGCTGCCCTGGCTGCATCGACGATGCCGTCGCGATCGCCTGCGATGTGCTAAAGCAGCTCGCCGAGTAAACGGCAGCAACGGAAAAACAAAGGCCGGCGTGCGCTTGGGATCCATCCAAAAGTACGCTGGCCGTCGCCGTTAGAACTCGGCAAATTCGGGGGCGCCGACCTCAATCTCCTCGCGCCCCGCCATAAGCTCGCGCATCTTAGCGCAAAACGGCTCCTGCTCCCCCGCCTTAAACACCAAATGAATCGTCACGGCATCCGCGTAATCGGTATCCGAAACCTTGGCGCCCGAATCCTGCGCCAGGCGAAGCACCTGTTCGTATTGCGGATAGGCCACATGAACATCAACGGGCACAACGCTCGTCATCTCAACGATCTGTCCGGCCTCCTGAGCCGCGGCCACCGCCGCCTGCGTCGCCGCGGTATAGGCGCGCACCAAGCCACCGGGCCCTAACAGCGTGCCACCAAAATAGCGCGTCACTACGCAGCAAACATTTTTGAGTTCCGCGCCACGCAACACCTCGAGCGTCGGCATACCGCTCGTGCGGCTCGGCTCACCATCATCGCTCTGGCGCTCGCGTCCATCGACTAAAATCCACGCGGGAACATTGTGTCGAGCGTCGTAATGACGCTTGCGAACCATCTCGATAAAGGCATTCGCCTCATCCTCGGACTCAATATGGACCAGTTGGGCAATAAAACGGCTCTTGCGGTCCACAAACTCGCCCGAAGCCTCAATATTCGATTGCAGAGTAAAATAGCTGTCCAACAAAGCCCCTCAACAACAAGCAAAGCAACAAACAGCCTCAATAATACGGCAAAGACAGAACCGTTGTCCTCGCCGACAAGAACGGAAACGCCAATAATGCCGTCACCAACAGCGAGAACCCGTCAGCGCGAGCAAGGTGCCTTGAAAGACGAGGGCATTGACCTTATGGGCATGCCCGAAGGCTTGTAAGGCAGATTGCCGCGCTGACGGGTTCGCAGCGTCAACATAGTTGCCAAGTGGGCCTATAAGCCGGGTTCTGTCGTGAACGGTCATTTATCTTGTCTGCACGTTACCGTGCAGCTCCACGCACGCTACCCGAACGCGGACCGGGCCGGCCCATAGCGTTCCTATTCGCGCTTGCTCCGGATGGGGCTTGCCAAGCCGCCGTGTTGCCACGACGCTGGTGGTCTCTTACACCACCGTTTCAGCTTTTCCCTTTACGCCTTGCGGCGCAGGTGGGAGTCTTCTTTTCTGCGGCGCTTTCCGTCGGATCACTCCGCCCGGCCGTTAGCCGGCATCCCGCCCTCTGGAGCCCGGACTTTCCTCACGCGTACTGCAAGCAGCACATCGCGCGACCGTCTGGCCCACTCAGCAGTGCAAGAGTGTAACACACCGTTGCCGCAGGCAATGGCACAACGCAAACGCTCGACACGATAAACCAAGAACCGCCATGCGCTACAATGGTCCTGTCGATGGGCAACGTCGTCAGTCGAGATGCGACCGCGCTCCGCACCCCTCCGTCTACTCGGTGTGTTCCCGCCTCCTCCCCGAGGCGGGATGTCGGCTTTTTTCATGCACCGACAATCCAATAGCCTGTGGACAGCCCGGCAGCATTGCGCATCTCGGTGCCAAATGCAAAAAGGGACCCGTCCATTGTGGACGGATCCCTTAAAACAAGTGATCGTCAAACCGATTTACTCGGCGTCGGTCTCCTCGTCCTTCTTCTCGGAAGGCAGCGGGGTAACCTCGATCTCGACGCCCAGAGTCTCAGCAGCGGACTTCATGGACAGGGAGATACGACGACGGTCGAGGTCGATCTCCATGACCTTGACCTGAACCTTGTCGCCCACATGGGTGACCTGAGAAGGCTGATCGACGTGCTTGTTGGCCATCTCGGAGATGTGCACCAGGCCCTCGATGCCCTCGCCCAGATCGACGAAAGCGCCGAACGGGACAAGCTTGGTCACAGTGCCCTCGACGATAGCGCCGACGGGGTACTTCTTGACCAGTGCGCGCCACGGATCCTCGGTGGTCTGCTTGAGACCCAGGGAGATGCGCTCGCGGTTGAGATCGACGTCGAGAACCTCGACCTCGACCTCCTGGCCGACCTTGACAACCTCGGAAGGATGGTTGACGTGGTTCCAGGAGAGCTCGGAGATGTGGATGAGGCCGTCGATACCGCCGAGGTCGACGAAGGCGCCGAAGTCGACGATGGAGGAAACGGTGCCCTGGAGACGCATGCCAGACTTGAGCTTGGACAGGATCTCGGAGCGCTCGGCCTTACGGGACTCCTCGAGCACGACGCGACGGGAGAGGACGACGTTGTTGCGGTTGCGGTCCATCTCGATGACGCGGGCCTCGATGCGGGTGCCCATGTAAGAGGTGAGGTCCTTGACGCGACGGAGGTCGACGAGGGAAGCGGGCAGGAAGCCACGCAGGCCGATGTCGAGGATCAGGCCGCCCTTGACAACCTCGATAACCTCGCCCTCGACGTTCTCGCCGGAGTTGAACTTCTCCTCGATGCGGTTCCAAGCACGCTCGTACTCGGCACGCTTCTTGGACAGGACCAGACGACCGTCCTTGTCCTCCTTCTGGAGAACCAGAGCCTCGATGGGATCACCGAGTGCAACGATGTCTGCAGGGTTAGCGTCCTTGCGGATGGACAGCTCGCGGACCGGGATAACGCCCTCGGACTTGAATCCGATGTCAACGAGCACCTCGTCATGCTCGATCTTAACGACAGTGCCGTTAACGAGATCGCCCTCATCAAAGTCGGTAATCGTACCGTCGATGAGGTTGTTCATCTCCTCCTCGTTGACATCGTCAAGAGAGAAAATGGACGAGTTCTGAATCTCACTCAAAGGTGGACCCCTTTCGAACTACGGGGCCCCGATTGCTAGGACCTACAGAAGGGTGCGACAAGCACACAACGTTTAGGAACACTCGGGAGCCGACAGATACTAATGTGACGCTTATGCAATCACGTTCGTATAGGTTACGGGGAAATGAGTTCGATTTCAAGCGTGAACTGCGATTTTTTACTCGTATGGAGACTTTTTCGCAATCTTGTGAACGACTGTCTCCACAAGTTAACGATAAGCAGTGAAGCATACTGCTTTGGGGTAAAGTATCCCAGACATACGATTCTGGAACGATTTTTCGAGAAAGGTGCCCGCGTGCTCAAAGCAGTCGTTTTCGATATGGACGAGACGCTTCTTAGCATCAACCTCAACGCGTTCATCCTTCGCTATTTTAAGGATGTCTCGTCGATGCTCGCGGATATTGGTCGCCGCAGCCGCGGTGGCACGATGGCGCGCCTCGGCACCATCCTGGTCGACCTCAACGCCAATCGCCGAAGCGGCACGGATAATCGCACCAATCTTGAGTTCTACCGCACCGAGGTCGAGCGCAGGTGCGGCATCTGCCTTTCCGATCCTATCATCTACGAGGCGTTTACCTACTACGACCGCGAAGTTCTCCCGCATAAGAATGACGACGTCATCAACGCCCACGCCATGCCGGGTGCACACGCCGCGCTCGAGGCGGTGCAGGACGCGGGCCTGCGCTGCGCGCTCTTCACCAACCCCAGCTTTCCGCAGGGGGCCATCGAATGCCGCATGGGCTGGGGCGAGCTGACAGACGCGCCCTTCGAGCTCGTAACGCACATGGGCAACGCCACGCGCTGCAAGCCCGATGCCACATATTATCTAGAGCAGCTGCAGGTCATGGGGCTCGAGCCACATGAGGTCCTCATGGTGGGCAACGACCCCAAGCGCGATTTCCCCAGCCCCGACTGCGGTATTCAAACCGCCTATGTGGGCCAAGGAAAGCCCGGCCGAGCCACCTGGCGTGGAACCATGGAAGACTTCGCCCACGACTTTAACGCCGTAGTCGAGGCCTTCTACGAGCACCAAGTAGCCGACGAGCTAAGCTAGTCCCCAAATCCGGAATGGGGCAAACGTTAGGTACGTTTGCCCCACGCTTCGTTACGTGGGCAACGGCTTGAGGGCAAGATGCGATGCCCCGGCGTCCTAGGCCGTGATCATTTTGACGCGTTCGCCGATTTTGGCGTCGCGTATGTCGGAAATTACAGTAAAGCCCTCCAGGTCGCACACCTTTACATTTGAAAACACGTGGAACTTGGAGCTATCGGCGAGCACGTAACTCGCCTGAGAATTCTGCATCACGATACGTTTTTTGATAGCCTCGGGATAACCCGGCGTCATGATGCCGCGGTCCTCGTCCACCGCGTTGACGCCTATAAACGCCCGGTCAAAGTACAGCTCGCGCAGTGCGCTCTCAACCATAGGACCGGTGAGCGAGCAGGTAACGGGGTTGAAGTCGCCGCCAATTACCACCACCTTAGCAACAAGCTCGCCCGTAAACCGACATGCATAGCCGTTGGTGGTGTAGATAGTCACCGGCTTGTCGACGAGCAGGCTCAGGAGCGCCGTCGCGGTGGTACCGGAGTCGACATAGACCGTCTCGCCGTCCTCGACCTCCGCCGCCGCACGACGCGCGATCAGGTCCTTCTCGCTGCTCCGCTGCGCACCCTTCTCAAAAACGCTCGCCTCGTGGGCCGCGGAATGCAACTTAACCGCGCCGCCGGTCAGATACTCGATGCTCCCCCGCCTCTCAAGTTCTTTGAGGTCACGGCGAAGCGTAGACATCGACACATCGGGCATAAAGGCCGCGAGCTCGTCGATCTTGAGCAGATCGGCCTCCTTAAGCTTATTGAGAATCAGTTCATGGCGCTCATACGGAATCATCGGCGTTCCTTCCTTTTCATCTGTTTTCAAAGTTTACCCCAATCATGCCAATCAAAAGCAAAAAGGGCCGCTGCGATATAAACAGCGACCCTTTATTAGATGGAAGTCGGTCTTAGCCTTGGGCACATGGTGTGGGGACTCAAAGCAAGACTAGGCGAGCTGATCGTCCTTACCGGTGAAGATGTAGCCGAGCACGCCGGCGACAACAGCCGAGATAACCATACCGATCATGGCGAAAGCGAAGTTCATCGGATCGGAGGAGACGAAGGCCGGGAACGTGGTGACGGAGCCAAAGACAAAGGCCGTGGTGACGACCTTGAAAAGGCCGAGGAACGCGCCGCCGCAGGCACCGCCGATGATCTGAGCCAGGAAGAGCTTCTTGTTCTTGACGAGCATGCCAAAGAGCGTGGGCTCGATGATTGCAGAGAGGCAGATGGTCACGGCACCGGTCATGGCAAAGCTCTTGAGCTTCTGGTCGCGGGCCTTGAGGAAGACGCCGAGGGCACAGCCGATAACGGCAAAGTTGCAGGCAAAGGTGGCCGGGCAAATGTAGTCGAAGCCGTTGGAGGCGATGTTGTTGATCATGATGGGGTTGACAGCCCAGTGAATACCCATCGAGACGAGCACGGACCAGCCGCCGCCCACCAAGATGCCAGCAAGTACGTTGGAGCGGGCGATGAGCCAGTTGACCACGAAGGCAATGCCCTCGCCGGCATAGACGCCCAAGGGACCAATCACGAGCATAGTGGCGGGAACCATGATGATCAGCGAGACCGCGGGGAGCACGACGAGCTTGAGAGTCTCGGGCACATGCTCATCCAGGAACTTATAGAGGAACGAGTAAACCCAGATGGCGATGATGGCCGGGATAACGGTGGAGTTGTAGCTCATGAGCACCACGGGGATGCCGAAGAACTCGCTCATGGCGCCGTTGCCCGCATCGCCCATCAAACCGATAAAATCGGGATAGAGCAAACAAGCGCAGATCAGAGCCGACAGGTACGGGCTCGCACCGAAGCGTTTGCCCGAGGAGAAGCCCAGAAGCACCGGCAGGAAGTAGAACACGCTCATCGAGAGGGTGTAGAGGATGGTGTAGGTACCCGTGCCCTCGGTGATAAGGCCAAGCTGAACCGCAAGGATTAGCAGGCCACGGAGGATACCGGAGCCGGCCATGGCGGGCAGCAACGGAGCAAAGACGCCCGAGATAGCAGAGAAGATCCTGGAGACGATACCCTCATCGGAGGAGGTGCTCGTGGAGACCTCGGCGCCCGAGCCCTTGACGAGCGGCTCGAACTTCTCATAGAGCTTGGGCACCTCGGTGCCGATCAGCACTTGGTACTGGCCGGCTGAGTTGACGGTGTTGACCACGCCGTCGACCTCCTTGACGGCCGCGTCGTCACACTTGGAATCGTCGCGTAGGTTCAGGCGAAGACGAGTGGCGCAGTGCGTCATGCCCGAGATGTTCTCGGGGCCGCCCACGGCGGCAAGAATGCCCTTGGCAGTAGCTTCCCAATCGCGTTTCATATAATGATTACCTCCCCATCGCGCAGAAAAGCTCGCGCACGAGCGCGGCCGCTGCAAGCGCATCGTTTGCATCGATCACGGACTGAATCTTTTCCTGGCCCACGCTTTCCAGGGCGTCATTCATAAGCTTCATCATAGCGAGGTTATGAGCGCACTCCCCTTCCGCATCCTCGATAATCGGGAACGTATCGAAGTAGACGGCGTGGTCAAAGGCGTACTTCTTGAGATAGAAGAGCATTTCGAGCGTCTTGACAGGCGTAGCCATGCCAATCATGAGCCCGTCGTCCATCACGCCGTAACCATCGTTGAGGTGAATGCCGTAGAGTTTGCCGGCGCGGCCGAAGATATCGGTAGCCATCGCGGGGTTCTCGTGCTTCATGAGCATGTGACAGTAATCGAGCGTGACACCCAGATTCTCGCGGTCCGCCGCGTTGAGGATCATGCCGGTGAGGCCCATCGTATCAATATAGGCGTAGCTGCGCTCCTCATAGGGCTTGTACTCGATGGAGATATGCAGGTCGGGCGCATAGTCGCAGACCGCTTGGAACGCCTTAACGAGGTTGTCAAACACGTGGGTGTAGTCGATCTGGAAGCTGTAGTCAAAGCCATCGTGGCCGAGCCAGATCGTCACGGTATCGCCGCCGCAGGTGCGACAGTAATCGCAGGCCTCATAGCAAAGCTTAAGCGCCTCTCCAGCGAGCGCGGGATCCTGGTTGCCCAGGTCACCATTGATAAAATCGCTGCGAAAGCGAAGAGCCGTGCCATTGAGCTTAAGGTCGTGTGCGTCGAGCTTGGCCTTCATCTCCTCGGCGGG
Source organism: Collinsella sp. (assembly GCA_019425005.1). GTDB lineage: Bacteria > Actinomycetota > Coriobacteriia > Coriobacteriales > Coriobacteriaceae > Collinsella. The sequence goes on along the minus strand of JAHYYK010000022.1, from coordinate 26,529 downwards.
GATGCCCACCACGTGCTCAGGATAATTAAGGTCCACATGGGTGAGGCCGACGTGCTGGAACTGGTCGAAGACGCTGTCGATGTTCTTCTCACCGGTTCGGTAGTAAGAGTTGATGCGGGTTGCGAATTTCATCGCTGTGCTGCCTTTCCTGTAAGGAAACGTTCAAGCGGAAAGCCCCGACCGTTGCGCGCGTTTGGGCAGGCGCCTCTTCCGTAACTACAGTCTATTGCAAGTAATTCTCATTCGCAATCATGGTTTTTCATGCGTATTCATAGATTTTCAAAGTAAATAAACAGGAAACCGGCTTTTACCTGCACTTTTAGTTGATGCAAATTATTGACACTACTTGAAACTGGATGACTATTCCCGAATATAACTACCGTTTACCGACAAATATCAACCGTTTGCCGGCAAAGAAATGCACCTGCCCACTTTGCAGACAGGTGCTTTACAGCCACAAGACAGCGGTTACAACAGCAAGACGCAGTGACCCAGAGCCCCTAGCAGTCGACGACGGTTTTGCCGATCATGATGTTGAGGATCTCGATGTCGGTATCCTTCATGCCCACGCGGCCCACGTAGCCCATGCTGGCGATTGTCTGCTCAACGGTATTCTGGATCAGGCCCTCGCCGGCACGGAAGCCGCGGCCCTGCATGGCCATATCGTGGCCCAGAATTGCCGCATCAACGGCAGCGGAGATCTTGGCGGCACAACTTGCCTTGGCGCCATCGCACACGATGCCGCCCACGTTACCGAGTGTATTGGAGACCGTCGCACCGATCTGCTCGCGCGTGCCACCGCACAGCCAGGTTATCGCTGCACCGGCACCGCACGCAGCGCAAATGGCACCACAAAACGCCGAGAGCGCTCCAATATAGCTCTTGATATGCACGGCAATAAGGTCGGACAGCATCACGGCGCGCACCAGGCGCTCGTGGTCGCAACGCAGGTACTCGGCATACTCCATGACGGGCAATGCACAGGTAATGCCCTGATTGCCCGAGCCGCACACAATGGCGACAGGCAGCGCGCAGCCGTTCATGCGAGCGTCGGATCCGGCGGCCGCACGGGCACGGGCACGGCAGGCGACGTCATCGGCACGAGCACCCAGCAGCGTACGACCCACCTCGGCACCCCAAGAGTGCGCCAGGCCCTCGGCACTAATAGCGCCGTTCAGCTCAATCTGACGCTCAACGGCAGCGCGGGCGCCCTCGATGTCGCCGCCCTCGATAAAGTCAATGATGGACTCAATCGACATGGGCGTATCGGCGTTATCGGCGGCACGCTCGGCCACGACGCGCTCGGCGCAGGCAGCGCACTCCCCCGCCGACTTGCCGCACACCGGAATGCCATCGAGCGTATGGCACGTAACATTGGTGTGGTGATCGGTGATCTCGACGACCGCGGTATGGCCCCCGGCCACGGCAGTCACTTTGATATAAAGGTTGGGCACACCCTCGACAAGCGACACATCGCAGTAGTCGGCATCGGAGAGCAGCTCGGTCACGCGAGCACGGTCTTCATCGCCAACACTCTCGAGCACCTCGAGCGCGCTCTTGGCGTCACCGCCCACGGCACCCAGCACGGCCGCGGCCTCAATACCGTGCATACCGCCCGAGTTGGGCACAGTCACGCTCTTAACGTTCTTAATGATGTTGCCCGAGCAGGCAACATCCATGTGTTCGGGCTCGCAACCGAGCGTCTGGCTCGCCAGCGCCGCCGCATAGGCAACGGCAATGGGCTCGGTGCAGCCGAGCGCACAGACAAGCTCGCGGTTCAAAACATCGCAAAACGCGGTATCACGAATGGAATCGGTAGGCATAGCCATCTCCTACATGTATAGCGGGTTGCTCTCGCAAGTATCAACTTCTCCATTTGATAACAAGGCACCAAAAACCGCAAGTCGAGTTCCGGCAGACGGCCGCCAGAAGCAAATTGGCGGCATTTTTCGTGATGAGCTGATGTTCGCGTCCGCTAAAGCGTTTGACCAAAAAACGCCCGAGCGTTTAGGCAAAAGACGCGCTATCATGCAGTCGAACGCGGTAAAACCTTTAGCAATTCCGCCGCACGGACCAGAGAGGAACCACTCATGAAGATCGGTATCGGCAACGACCACGCCGCCGTCGAGCTCAAGAACATCATTTCCGAGCACCTGAAGGATCGCGGCTGCGAGGTCGTGAACTTTGGCACCGACACCTCCGAGAGCTTCGACTACCCTATCGCCGGCTACAAGGTGGGCAAAGCCGTAGCCAACGGCGACGTCGATCTGGGCATCCTGATCTGCGGCACCGGCGTCGGGATTAGCTTGGCCGCCAACAAGGTCGAGGGCGTTCGTGCCGTCGTGTGCTCCGAGCCCTTCAGCGCCAAGCTCTCGCGCATGCACAACAACACCAACGTGCTCGCCTTTGGCGCCCGTGTCGTGGGCTCCGAGCTCGCCAAGATGATCGTCGACGAGTGGCTCGACGCCGAGTTTGAGGGCGGCCGCCACGAGCGTCGCGTCAATCTCCTCAACGAGATCGACCAGACCCGCGGCCTCAAGGTCGTCGACGAGGCCTAAAGACCCACAACGCCATACGCTAACCAAAGCCCCCGCTCGGAACACACATCCAGGCGGGGGCTCTTTAGTAGATTTTTGGGACGTGCCTTAAAATCTACGGGGATAAAAAGGGCGCCGCGGATGGAGTTCCGCGGCGCCCAAGCCACACGCTAACAGCTTTAAGGAGTCAAAGCTGGTTTAGCCAAAGAAGCGCTTGATCTCGATCTCGGCGTTCTCCAGGCAGTCGGAGCCGTGGATCACGTTGGCGTTGACATCGACGGCAAAGTCGCCGCGGATGGTACCAGGAGCAGCGTCAAACGGATTAGTAGCGCCCATGAGGGTGCGCATCTTAGCAACAGCGGAGAGACCGGAAACGACCATCTTGACGACCGGACCGCTCGTCATAAAGTCACAGAGACCGCCAAAGAAGGGCTTGTCGGCCAGATGGGCGTAGTGCTCCTCGACGGTAGCGCGCTCGAGCGTGGTCATCTCCATGCGCTCGATGACAAGGCCGCTGCGCTCAATGCGAGCAACAATCTCGCCGATTTTGCGATCGCGCACCGCGTCGGGCTTAATCATGATGAAGGTCTTCTCGATAGCCATAAGGTAGCCTTTCAAGTAGGTTCGCGCGTGCCCAAGTCCCATTCCGGCACCCGCCTGGACTGCATCGTAACAGAGTTTTAGCTGCAGTTAAACAAAAAGCTGTTTATTGAAACGCTACAATTTATTAAAGCGCTCCATATGTGTCACTTCTGTTTCGAAGCTCGATTAGAGTACCATCCGACTGCCCATCAACCGCATCGAGCAGAGCAGACGGTCGGTTGCCACCTGTGAACGTACTCCCTTCACAACCTGCCCAAAGGTCCTACAGAAGTTCTCGACAAGCCCCTCCCCCATTACAACAAAATACGGACGCCTACATCAGCAGACGCCCGTAAGAAGCAAAAACGATTTATCAATAAATGGCTAATAAGCCTCAAGCAAACCCTTACTTTGCCCCGTGGCCCATCTCGACGACCTTGGTCAGCGACCCAAACGTGCCTTCGTCGGCCACGAGCTGTGCCTCGGCACGCTCCAGCTGGAGGGCAACGGCGGCAGGAGCGGTACCGCCCTCGGTCGTGCGCGCGGCGACAATCGACGGGATATCGAGCGCCTCGGTAATATCGCGCTCAAAGAGCGGGCTTGCCTCCTGGAACACCTCGAACGGCAGGTCCTCAAGATTGCAGCCGCGCTTCTCGCACATCAGGACTAGATGGCCCACCACGGCGTGCGCCTCGCGGAACGGCAGGCCGCGCTTAGCCAGGTAGTCGGCAACGTCGGTAGCCGCAAGGTGACCCACGCCGCACTCGTGCGCCATGGCATCCTCGTTGACGGTCCAGGTCGAAATCATGCCGGCCATAACGGACATGCACTGCATGAGCGTATGGGCGGTATCGAGCGCGCCCTCCTTATCCTCCTGCAAATCCTTGTTATAGGCAAGCGGCAAGCCCTTCATGGTCACCAGTAGCTGCACCAGGTTGCCATACACGCGACCGCTCTTGCCGCGGATAAGCTCGGCAAAGTCGGGGTTCTTCTTCTGCGGCATGATGGACGAGCCGGTGGAGTAAGAGTCGGAAAGCGTGATAAAGCCAAATTCGGAGCTCGACCACAGCACGATCTCCTCGGAAAGACGCGACAGATGCATGGCCATAACGGAGCCAGCGTAATGCAGATCGAGCAGGAAATCGCGATCGGAAACAGCGTCGAGCGAGTTAGGGATCACACCCGCAAAGCCAAGTTCGGCAGCCGTCATCTGGCGATCGAGCGGATAGCTCGTGCCGGCAAGCGCGGCAGCACCCAGCGGGCAGTTGTCGGCGGCATCGAAGGCGGCCTTCAGGCGCGTAAAGTCGCGCGCGAACATCCAGGAATACGCCAGCAGATGATGCGACAGCAGAACCGGCTGAGCGTGCTGCATGTGCGTGTAGCCCGGCAGAATCACCTTGTCATACTTCTTAGCCGCATCCACCAGCACATGACGAAGCTGCAGGTTTGCCTCCATGAGCTCCTTGGCGAGCGCCTTGACGCCCAGGCGTGTGTCGGTCGCCACCTGGTCGTTGCGCGAACGTCCGGTATGCAAGCGCTTACCCGCCTCGCCGATGCGACGCGTCAGCTCGCTCTCGATGGACATATGAATGTCCTCGTCGTTGATATCGAAGGTGAAGTTACCGGCATCGATATCCTGTTCGATTCCGGTCAGGCCCTTGGCAATCGCCTGCTCATCCTCGGCACTGATGATGCCCTGAGCCGCCAGCATCTTGGCATGCGCCTTAGAGCCGGCGATATCCTGCTTATAGAGATGTTTGTCGACCGGCAGCGACGCGCCAAACTCCTGCGTGACCTCGGCCACGCCCGCCTCAAAACGACCGCCCCAAAGAGCCATGGAACCGTCCCCTTTCATCAAATATCAAAACATCGGCGCACGAAGCGTTACGCCATGTCGTTAAAGCGATTTATCAACAGCTAGTTTTGCACATCCCCCGCCGCACGCGAGGCTGACAAGCTAAATAGCGAAGAAGTGACGCACCATGCACTTGGCGCCCATGGACTCCCTCCTGAGGTTACCCTGCGAACCGTCAATCCAAGCCTTCAGGCTCATGGGGACCTCCTCCACCTTGGCGGTATCGAGCTCGGGGGCAAGAGAAAGCAAAGAGTGGGCAATAGCGTCAAACATAGTAGGTACTCCTCAGATATATATAGGCGCAGGGCCGTCAAATTGATAGAAGGAGCCCCGCCGGACAACCCCGGCGGGGCTCGGACTCAGCCGCAGACGCGGCATCATATATGCGGGCGGAACGTAGGGGCCACCGATGTTAAGAAGTGTCAGCAAGCATAACGAAAGGTAGGGACCCCGTGCGCCCGTTATGTATCACGCGGATGGGCCGCGCGGATACCAAGGGAAGGAGGCGCTAGGCCTGGGCGGCAGCAGAGCTGGGGCCCTGGACCTTTGCCCACGTCTTGAGCGACAGCGTATCGATCTCGATAAAGCCGGCACTAGCCTTCTCGTCAAACGTAGTGTCGCGGTCGTAGGTAGCCAGACCGTAGTCGTACAGGCTGAAGGGGCTCTTGCGGCCGACGACATGGCAGTTGCCCTTAAAGAACTTCAGACGGACGGTGCCGGTCACAAACTTCTGGGTGTCGGCCATAAAGGCATCGAGCGCGTTTTTGAGCGGGCTGTACCACTGGCCGTTATACACGGCGGTGGCCCAATCCTGCTCAAGCTTGATCTTGGTCTTGAGCAGGTCGCCCTCGACGCAAATGTCCTCGAGCGCCTTGTGGGCGGTGATAAGCGTCAGGGCACCGGGAACCTCGTAGCACTCGCGGCTCTTGAGGCCCACCAGACGATCCTCGACCAAATCGAGGCGGCCAAAGCCATTGTCGCCGGAGATCTTGTTGAGGGCGATGACGATCTCGGAGAGCTTCATCTTCTTGCCGTCGACGGCGACGGGCTTGCCGGCCTCAAACTCAATCTCGGTGTAGGTCGGGGTGTCGGGCGTGTCCTCGGGATTCTTGGTCATAACCCAAGCGTCGTCGAGCGGCTCGTTCCAGGGATCCTCAAGGTGGCCGCACTCAATGGCACGACCCCACAGGTTGTCGTCGATGGAATAGGGGTTGTCGTTGGCACCCTCGGGAACCGGCACGTTGTGGGCGTGGGCATAGGCGACCTCGTCGGGGCGGCACTTCAGGTCCCACTCGCGAACCGGAGCGATAACCTTAAGCTCGGGATCAAGGGCCTTGACGGCAGCCTCAAAACGAACCTGGTCGTTACCCTTGCCGGTGCAGCCATGGGCAACATAGGTCGCACCAAACTCGTGAGCAACCTCGACGAGCTTCTTGGCGAGCAGCGGACGAGACAGGGCGGAGAGCAGCGGATACTTGTTCTCATACATAGAGTTGGCGGCGATGGCCTTGGTCAGGAACTCATCGGAGAATTCGTCGCGCAGGTCGAGCACCTGGCAATCGAGAACGCCCAGGTCGAGCGCTTTCTGCTTCTTGGCATCGAGGCCGGTCTCCTCCTGGCCCACGTTGCCGCAGACGCAAACGACGTCGAGATTCTTCTCGTCCTGAAGCCACTTGACACATACGGATGTATCAAGACCACCGGAATATGCGAGAACGACTTTTTCCTTGCTCATGGCTGTTTCCTTTCGCCCTTGGTAGCTAGTTAGAACATCGGTCAGTTGCAAGTCATTTCGAGGTCAAATACCGTGCAATATCAGGTTAAATAGCAAAAATCAGCACATACATGCCCTAGAAACATGCAGCAATGTCGTGCTAAAACCCAACGACCTCAAAATGACTCTGTTGAGGCAATTCGCCCCATGCGGACAGAGACGATTGTTATCGTCGTCGGGAAATTGCGCGCTGGCGTCGGATGGCATTGTCTGCAGTGGTGATGATCTTTACGAACTGCATCTGCCTCTCCTTTCACCTATCGCCGGGCGCAATTCTAATATCGTAAACGGTACCTTTTACTCGGTAAGCGGTTGTTTTTCCGTCTCCGTTTTCGATGTTCGCTATATTACGCTAAAGTGCCCGCGGCACAAGCGACAAATTCAAATTTCTGAAAAGTTTTTTCATTAGTTTGTGAATCGTGATGCAATTACGCGTCAACCCTGCGAAAATACGCTCGATTACCAACCGTAGGGTTATTCCGCCCGAAACAATTAAGAAACGGAAAGGCGCTTTTATGCAAACTTACGAATCGGACGCCGCTATCGGCAACATCAAGATCCTTGCCGTCGATATGGACAAGACGTTGCTGACCGACGAGCGCGTACTGCCCCAGGGCCTCGATGAGCGCCTGGACAAGCTCGCCGAGGCTGGCATCGTGTTCTGCCCCGCCAGCGGACGCCCCGCTCCCAAGCTCGAGGAGATGTTCGAGGACATCAAGGGCCGCATCGCTTTCTGCCCCGATAACGGAGCCTGCGTAATCTATCGCGGCAACTATATCTATAAGAGCAATATCGATACTGCGCTCTATCACAAGGTCCTGGCGCATGCCGCGCAGGATCCGCGCGCCGTTCCCGTCCTGTGCTGCTATGACGATGCTTACGTTTTGGCGCGCGACCACAAGTACCATGACGAGATCAGCGTCTACTATTCTGCCATTAACTACGTCGATACCTTTGAGGGCCTTGACGTCGAGTCCAACAAGATCTCGATCTTCTTCCCCGCCTACGATGCCGAGCCTGCATTTCGCGAGGACTATAACCCCGCGTTCTCGGACCAGCTCTACGTTACCAATGCGGGCCGCGAGTGGATCGACTTTATGAACCTGGGCGTCGACAAGGGTTCGGGCGTGGCGCACCTGTGCGAGCAGCTCGGCATCGATATTGCTGACGCCGCAGCCGTGGGCGATACCTACAACGACATCCCCATGCTGGAGCGCGTCGGTCACAGCTTTATCGTGGACAATGCCGAGGAGCACATGAACGCGCACGCCAAGTGGCGCATTCCGAGCAACAACGACGGGGGCGTACTGACGCTCATCGACGCCATCTTGGCGGCTCGGTAGCCGTCCCATCGGACCTGGCCGGGCGGCACGGGTAAGTTTTTCGTTCGGTCAGGTCCTGGGCTCGCTCGAAGAGCACATTAAGTGCTCTTCGGCTCGTGCGGACTCTAAGAATAACTTACCCGTGTCGCCCGGCCAGATCCTGCGGTGACTTGCTTGCCGCCTGGATGGCGTCTTGGCGTCTAGATGCTTGGCTGAATTTGTTTGAATTGAAAAGGGCTCGTTGTTGATACGGGCCCTTTTTCTGTGTGGTCTATATGGCTAGGCTTCAGCCGCTTCAAGATGCTGCGTGTCTTTGATCTCGGCGATCATGTCGATGCGGCGCTGGTGGCGGCCGCCTTCGAACTTTGCGTCGAGCCATTCGTCCACAATCATCTTGGCGAGCTCCTCGCCCACCACACGGGCACCAAAAGCCACGATGTTGGTGTTGTTGTGTTCGCGGCTGAGCTTAGCCGAATAGGGCTCGGAGCACACCACGGCGCGCACGCCCTTGACCGCGTTGGCCGCAAGACTAATTCCCACGCCTGTGCCACAGATAAGTACGCCCAGGTCGCACTCCCCGCCCGCGACAGCGCAGCCGACCTTGTAGCCGCTGATGGGATAGTCGAAACGCTCGGTGGAGTTGGTGCCAAAGTCCACGACCTCGTAGCCGCGCTCCTCCAGGTGCTCCTTGATGATGTTCTTGAGCCCAACGGCCACGTGGTCGTTACCGATTGCGATCTTCATACTGGTTCCTTTCGATCGAGCCACATGGCTCTTTGCTATTAACTGACAGCCTCTGGCCTGCCGCGGTTAGTACTCCTCCCCCTGACGCAGCTTCTCAAGCGCTTCCGCATAGGTCATGTCCTTGCCAAACAGTGCGCTCGTGCCCAAGATGAAGCCGTCGGCACCGATGGCCGAGAGCTCCTTGACGCGCGCGGGCGAGCAAGCGCCGTCGATCATGATCTTGAAGCCGTACTCATCCTTGAGAGCCGCAAGCTGTTCAATCTTCTTTTTAGTGAATTCGATAAACGCCTGCCCGGCAAAACCGGGATTGACCGTCATGACCATCACGTAGTCGCAGAGGTTGAGAATCTCCTCAAGCTGGGTCACCGTGGTATCGGGGTTGACGGCGATGCCCGCAGCGCAACCGAGCGCTTTGATGGCGGCGAGCGTCTTGACCACATAGCGCTCGGACTCGGGATGAATGTAGATGATATCAGCGCCCGCATCGGCAAAGAGGTCGATCTTGGCCGCCGGGTTCTCGATCATCAGATGCACGTCGACGAGCTTTTGCGTGGCGGCGCGCACGGCCTTGATGTCCTCGAGGCCCATCGCAAAGTTAGGTACAAAGCTACCGTCCATCACATCGCAGTGGAAGATATCGGCACCCGCGGAGTCGAGCTCACGCACCGTGCTGGCAAGCTCACCGTAATCGGCGCACATCATACTGGGGCAAAGAAGCATAGGAGATTCCTCACATAATAGTCTGGACGTTAATAGCGGTTAATCGTATAACCAGTTTGGAATCTAGCAAGTTATGCCTAGATAATCGATGAACGGTATCTGTTGGTCCCGTAAACGGTAGTAAATGCTTGGTTAAACGTATAATCAGTTGTTAACCACAATACTGAGTCTATAATTGTTAACCAATTTGTTAACCAAAAAGAGGGGTCTGTCATGGCACAAAAGCCACCGTCGATGAAAGAGATCGCCCAGCTTGCCGGGGTCTCCGTTGCCACCGTGAGCCATGTTGTCAACAACGCGGGCCGCTTCTCCGAGGACACGCGCAAACGCGTGCAGGATGTTATCGACCAGTACGGTTACGTTACCAACCAGTCCGCCAGAACGCTTCGCCAGGCGCAGTCGCGCTCCATAGGCATGATCGTGCCCGATATATCCAACGACTTCTTTTCCAAGATCGCTTACCACGTAGAGCGCACGCTTGCGGCGCAGGGGTACTCTGTCTTTGTCTGCAACAGCGGCAACGATCCGCAGCGCGAGCGCGATTACTTCCATAGCCTTGCCGGCAAGCAGGCAGACGGCATCATATGCATCTCGGGCCTGCGTGAGCTCACGGACGACATCGTCACGCGCGGTATCCCCGTGGTATGCATCGACCGCATGCCGCAGTCGGACCTCGCCATCCCCCACGTGGGGACCGACGACGAGCGCGGCGCCTACTTGGCAACGAGCGCACTCATCGTCCGCGACTGTAAAAACATCCTCACCATCTCGAGCTTTACCGCAGACTACGACCGCAACGAACGCCTCACGGGCTATATGCATGCGCTCGCCGATCATGGCCTGCCGCTTCGCCGCGAGTACATGGCCTACGTCACCGGCCAGCGTCCTAGCATGGACGAGGCTCAGGATATCGTTGCCGGAATGATCGATGCGGGCATGCCGCTCGACGGCATCTTTGCCACAAGCGACCATTCGGCCGTAGGAGCGCTGCGCGCCGTGCAGGCGGCAGGTCTCAACGTGCCCGGAGACATCAAGATCGTAGGCTACGACGACTCCATCTACTCCAAGCTCACCATGCCGCAGATCACCACGGTTCAGCGCCACCCCGAGCTCATGGCGCAAGAGGGTTGCAAGGCGCTTCTCGACCTCATCGCAGGCCGCACCCCCGCCATGGAGACCATGATCCCCGTAGAGCTCGTGCGCCGCAGGAGCTGCTAACTGTACAGAAAGACGCCGCGGGACGCTACCAAGCCTGGAAACGTCCCGCGGCATCGGCATTGGCGACCTGCGACCATCGGGCGACTAGAAGCGTCGCACCCAAGGTCATCGCCCGCAAGCTCGTCGCTCGCTATTTGGCGTCGGCCCAGGTTATGCCGGTACTGGCTTCGGCGATTAGGGGGACGCGGAGGTCCACTACGTGTTCCATGACGTCGCGGACCATGGTGGTTAGGCGCTCGACTTCGTCGATGGGGCACTCAAAGTCCAGTTCGTCGTGCACCTGCAGGATCATGTGGGCGGCAAAGCCCTCTTCTTCCAGACGGCGGCTTACGCGGGCCATGGCAATCTTGATGATGTCCGCCGCGGTACCCTGCATGGGGTGGTTCATGGCCGTGCGCTCACCAAAGCCACGGAGTTGCGGGTTTTTGGCCTTGAGCTCGGGAATGTGGCGTCTGCGGCCATACATGGTCTCGGCGTAGCCCGTCTGCTTGGCGCGCGCCACCACGTTGTCGAGGAACGTACGCACGCCCGGGTAGGCCTCGTAGTAGCGGTCGATCATGTCGCGCGCCTCGGCCATCGAGATATGCAGCGACTGCGACAGGCCGTAGGCCTGCTGGCCATACACGATGCCAAAGTTCACGGCCTTGGCGCGACTGCGCAGGTCGGGCGTTACCTCGGACACCGGCACACCAAACACGCGCGCCGCCGTCTCGGCATGGAAGTCCTCGCCCTCGTTAAAGGCGCGCACCAAGTGCTCGTCACCCGAAAGATGTGCCAGCAGACGCAGCTCGATCTGCGAGTAGTCCACCGCCAAAAAGACGCTTCCCTCGCCTGCCGAAAACGCCGTCTTGACGGTACGCCCCAGCTCCGAGCGAGTCGGAATATTTTGCAGATTGGGGTCGCTCGAAGACAGACGCCCCGTCGCGGTGATGGTCTGGTTGTACGTGGTGTGCACACGGCCGTCACCACGGCGCAGCGGGCCCAGCGTGTCCAGATAGGTGGACTTGATCTTAGACTTCTCACGCCAGTCCAAGATCAGACGCACGATTTCGTGGTCACGCGCAAGGTCGCTCAGCACCTTGGCGTTGGTCGAATAGTAGCCGCGCTTAGTCTTCTTGAGGCCCTTGGTCGGAAGCCCCATAACGTCAAACAGCACGTGCGAGAGCTGCATGGGGCTACCGATGTTAAAGGTCTCGTCACCTGCCAGGTCGCGAATGCTGCGCTCGACCTCGGCAATCTGGGTAGCAAGTCCCTCGGACAGACTATGCAGACGGTCGGGGTCCACGAGCATGCCTGCGCGCTCCATCTTGGCAAGCACCGGCACGAGTGGCATCTCGATCCCATCGAACACGTTGGCGGCGTTCTCGCGGGCCATGCGGTCGCGCAGTGGTGCGACCAGCGCCAACGTCAAGGCCACCGTGCGAGCGGCGGGCGCAGGAGCGTCCTCGCCGGCGCCCTCTGCACCGCGCGCCGCAGGCAGCGCCATCTGCAGATAGGTATCGGCCAGATACGCCTCGTCAAACTCGGAGCGGTCGGAATCCAACAGGTAGGCCGCGACCACGGTGTCGAAGATGCGCGTGGAATCGACTGCCAGCGGATCCATGAGCTCGGGCTCGGAAGAATCGATGGGCGAAAGCTCATGCAAAAGCGCCTTCATATCCGGGCTCGCCACACGGCCTTCCATAAACAGACGCGCGAGCACGCCGGCAATCACGCCGTGGGCGAAGTTGAAGCCCTCAACCTCAGCCGCCGCACCGCTGTCGCCCTCCTCGAGCGCAAACAGGCCCTTGGACGTCGCCAACCACAGCGTGCGCGTCAGCCCAAAGAGCGCGCCCTCTTCCTTGTCATCGTCCACCACGGCGGCGACCCACTCGCCGGCATCAATCACGCGGGAGACCTCAGCCGCAACGGCACCAAGCGCGCCAGCATCGCCGGCGGCTGCGCGCAAAACGGCGGGAATCTCAAACGTGCTGGCAGCTGCCCCGCCCTCGCCGCCGATCAGCGCCAAGAAACGGTTCTGCATGGCGGTGATACCAAGCGTGCCCAGCGCCGCGGAAACCTCATCGGCGGAAAACGCCGGGAAGGACGTCGCCTCAAAATCGAGCTCAACGGGTGCATCGGTGCGGATGGTCGCCACCTTACGGCTCAGCAGCGCGTCGTCGATGTGTGCGCGCAGGTTTTCTCCCATCTTGCCCTTGACCTCGTCAGCATGCGCGATGACCTCGTCAAGGCTGCCGTACTGCGCGATGAGCGCACTCGCCTTTTTGGGGCCGATGCCCGGTACGCCGGGAATGTTGTCGGACGTGTCGCCCTTAAGACCATAAAAATCGGGCACGAGCGCCGGCGTGATGCCGTGATACAGGTCGTCCACGCTCTCGGGCGTCATGATCGCCACGTCGGACAGGCCCTTGCGAGTCGAGACCACGTTGACGTGCTCGGTCACGAGCTGATACATGTCGCGGTCGCCGGTCACCAGCAGCATGTCGCAGCCGGCCTCCTCGCCCAGGCGCGCCATGGTTCCCAGGATATCGTCGCCTTCCCAGCCCTCGGACTGCAAAATGGGCACGTTGAGCGCGGCGAGCAGCTCCTTGATCATGGGGAACTGCGCGTGCAGGTCGGGGTCCATGGGCGGGCGCTGCGCCTTGTACTGCGGCAGCATCTCCATACGCACGCGCGGCTTGCCCTTGTCAAACGCCACGACAACGCCGTCGGGATTAAAGGCATCGATCATCTTGAGGAACATGTTCAGAAAACCAAAGATCGCGTTGGTGGGGCGACCGTCCGGCGCGTTCATGGTCGGCGGCACGGCGTGGAAGGCGCGATGCATGAGCGAGTTGCCGTCGATGACGGCAAAGGTACGGCGCTTTTCAGACATATTGAATACCTCGCTTTGGGCTGGGCACGGTTTGCTCACACCAGTTTACACGCTCCCCGCCCCGCGGCCACCGCACATCAGGCTTCCCTGCCGCCGCGGGCCCGCGCGTGATACGATGGCTCACGGTACATCAACCAGCACGATCGATCCGAAAGGAGCCTGCGTCATGGAGCGTCCCAGCGCATGGAAAAAGTACACGCCACAGCAGATCGAGGAGCTCGAGGAGCTTTGCCGCGGCTATAAGCAGTTTTTGAGTGAGAACAAGACCGAGCGCCTGTGCGTCAAGGCCGGTATCAAGATGGCCGAGGAGGCGGGCTACGTCAATCTGGAGACCGTGATCGCCGAGGGCCGCGCGCTCAAGGCCGGCGACAAGGTGTACGCCGCCAACCACGGCAAGGACCTCATGCTCGTCAACCTGGGCACCGCCCCGCTCGAGCAGGGCTTTAACATCCTGGGCGCCCACGTGGACTCGCCGCGCCTGGACCTCAAGCAGAACCCCGCCTTCGAGGCCGGCGACATGGCTTATCTCGACACGCACTACTATGGCGGCGTCAAGAGCTACCACTGGGTCGCTTCCCCGCTCGCACTCGTGGGCGTCATCTGCAAAAAGGACGGCACCACCGTCGACATCAACATCGGTGACAAGGCCGACGACCCGGTCTTTACCATCTCCGACCTGCTGATCCACCTCTCGAGCGAGCAGATGGCCAAGCCCGCCAAGGACGCCGTCGACGCCGAGATCCTCGACGTGATCGTGGGCGGCCGCCCCGTCAAGTTTGACGAGGACGACAAGGACGCTCCCAAGGAGCCCGTCAAGCAGATGTTCCTGGATATCCTCAAGGAGCAGTACGACGTCGAGGAGGAGGACTTCCTCTCCGCCGAGATCGAGGTCGTGCCCGCCGGCCCCGCCCGTGACATGGGCCTCGACCGCTCCATGATTCTGGGCTATGGCCACGACGACCGTGTCTGCGCCTATCCGTCCATGCTCGCCCAGATCAACGTCGCCAACGTGGAGCGCACGAGCATCACACTCATCGTAGACAAGGAGGAGATCGGTTCCGTGGGTGCCACCGGCATGACGAGCCGCTTCTTCGAGAACACCGTCGCCGAGATCATGACGCTCGCCGGCGAGGATAGCCCGCTGGCCCTGCGCCGTGCACTCGCCCACAGCCGCATGCTCTCCTCTGACGTGTCCGCCGGCTTCGACCCGGGCTACGCCGGCAAGTTCGAGACCAAGAACGCAGCCTTTATGGGTCGTGGCCTGTGCTTTAACAAGTACACGGGCAGCCGCGGCAAGGGTGGCTCCAACGACGCCGATGCCGAGTATGTGGCCCTCATCCGCGACATCATGGACGAGGCAGGCGTGGACTTCCAGACCTGCGAGCTCGGCCGCGTCAACGCGGGCGGCGGCGGCACCATCGCCTACATCATGGCCAAGTACGGCATGAACGTCATCGACTCCGGCGTTGCCGTCCTGTCCATGCACGCCCTGTGGGAGGTCGCCAACAAGGCCGACATCTACGAGGCCTATCGCGGCTACAAGGCCTTCATCGAGCGCGCCTAACCAACCCTTCATCAGTTGCGGTGAAATACGGACTAAACTGGCCCCTAAACGGCCAAAACAGACCGTATTCCACCGCAACTTCTTTTTTGGCAGAGGAGAGTCCATGCTGCAGGTCATCATTTCGCCCGCCAAGCAGATGCGTGCGGCCCAAGATGCTTTTGAAGTCCTGGGCATTCCACCTTTTGCGCGCGAGACGACTCGCCTCCACCGCGCACTGCTAGATATCGAACGAAATGAAGGCAGCGGCGGCCTGCAGGCGCTATGGAACGTGAGTGACAAACTGCTGGGGCCTTGCCTCAACACCCTGCATGAGTTCGGGCCCATCCTGAAAAACGGCGATCTCGACAATCCCGCACTCGCCTGTCACCTCTCCCCTGCCGTCATGTCCTACCACGGCATTCAATACCAGAGCATGGCGCCCGAGGTGATGGATTCCGCGCAGCTCGCATGGCTGCAAGACAATCTGTGGATCCTCTCGGGCCTTTACGGATGCGTACGCCCCTTTCATGCCGTCGAACCGTATCGGCTGGAGATGGGCGCGAAGCTTGCCGTCGACGATGCCCGAGACCTCTATGCGTTTTGGGGCGACAAGCTCGCACGGGCCATCGCTCCGGCGGGCTCCAACGCTACGATCGTCAACCTCGCGAGCGCGGAATACGCCAAAGCCGTTCTGCCCCGCCTCACCACCGATGCCACGGTCGTCACATGCCTCTTTGGCGAAGGCATCCGCAACGGCAAGCCCATCCAGCGCTCGACCGCCAGCAAAAAGGCACGCGGCTCCATGGTGCGCTGGATGGCAGAAAACAAGCTCGAGGATGTAAGCGGGCTCACCGCGTTCGACGTTGGTTATCGCCACTTTCCCGAGCTTTCAAATAAGAGCACTTTGGTCTTCCTGAACGAACAGCCCTTGTAGGACCACCGCTACTTTTGAATGTGCTGCCTAGGCACAGCGCCTATTCCGCCAAGCCGTCGGCTTTGGCAACTTCGTTTGTCGAGCCGTCCTGATAGGTAATCTTGACATGCTCCACCTCGGACACCGCAACACCCGTCGGAGGCTCCAGACGCCATTCCGTCAGGGCGATATCCATGGTCGTGGGCACATCTCCTTGATCTTTGAGCTTCACCGTGAGCGTTTTGAGCGCCGCGTCAAACGTCACGCGTTCGATTTCTTCACCTGGAATGGACCCACCACTCAGCTGCAACTGCACAAACTCATCGCGCGGGTACCAATAATCGCCCGGCGCGGCAACGGTATTGCCGCCCGTAACCTTCACCGTCATGATCGGCAGGGCATCGTCGGCCTCAAACTCCCAGGCAGCGCCGCCGCGACCACCAAACGTCCAGATACAAAAGGCAATCACCAGCACGGCAAGCACCGCAAAGCCAATCGCGACAAGGCCATGGTGCGCACGGCTTTCCTCGGCCGATACATCCCATTGCGTCTCTCGATATAGATGCTTGTCTTCCATGTTCGCCTCCCCACAGGCACGCTCGTTGGCCCAATCGTACCCATTCAGGCTATACTTGAGCCCATGACATAACGGGGAGCTTGCAGGACAAGACGGCAGGCTGAGATTGGGCGCGCCCGCCCTGACCCGCAAACCTGATATGGGTAATGCCAACGAAGGGAGCCGTGCCAATGAGCACACAGACCGAGCCCAAGCTCGTCACGCAAATCGACTTCGCCCGCGCCGGGCAGATCACACCGCAGATGAAGGAGGTTGCCGAGCGCGAGCATCGCGACCCCGAGTACATCCGCGAGCGCGTGGCCGACGGCCGCATCGCCATTCCCGCCAACATCGTGCATATCAAAAAGGGCATGCACGCCTTTGGTGTCGGCGAGGGCCTGTCCACCAAGGTCAACGTCAACCTGGGCATCTCGGGAGACAAGGCCGATGCCGCCGAGGAGTGGAAGAAGGTCAAGATCGCCGAGGACTTTGGCGCCGACGCCATCATGGACCTCTCCAACTCGGGCAAGACGCGCCAGTTCCGCCAGCAGCTCATCGACGAGACGCCACTCATGGTGGGCACCGTCCCCATGTACGACGCCATCGGCTACATGGAAAAGCCGCTGGTCAAGCTGACCAAGGACGACCTGTTCGAGGTCGTGCGCGCGCATGCCGAGGACGGCGTGGACTTTATGACCATCCACTGCGGCATCAACAAGTCGGTCACTAAGACCTTTAAGGAGACCGGCCGCCTGATGAACATCGTCAGCCGCGGCGGTTCGCTGCTGTTTGGCTGGATGGAGGTCACCGGCAACGAAAACCCCTTCTACGAGTACTTTGACGAGCTGCTCGAGATTTGCCACGAGTACGACGTGACGATTTCGCTCGGCGACTCCTGCCGCCCGGGCTGCCTCTACGACTCCAACGATGCCACCGAGACCGCCGAGATGATCGAGCTGGGCAAGCTGTGCAAGCGCGCATGGGCCGCCGGCGTCCAGGTCATGGTCGAGGGACCGGGCCACATGGCGCTCGACGAGATCGCCGCCAATATGAAACTGCAGAAGCGCCTGTGCCACAACGCCCCGTTCTATGTGCTCGGGCCGCTGGTGACCGATATCGGTGTGGGATACGACCACATCACCGCCGCCATCGGTGGCGCCATCTCCGCCAGCTCCGGCGCCGACTTCCTGTGCTACGTGACGCCGGCCGAGCACCTATGCCTGCCCAACGCCCAGGACGTGCTCGATGGCCTCATGGCTACCAAGATCGCCGCACACGCCGCCGATATCGCCAAGAAGGTGCCGCACGCCCGCGACATGGACGACAAGATGGGCCAGGCACGCCGCAAGCTCGACTGGGACGCCATGTGGAAGTGCGCGCTCGACCCAGTTACGGGCAAGAAGCGCTACGAGGAGTCTCCCGCCGCCACCGAGGGCACTTGCACTATGTGTGGCAAGATGTGCGCCGTCCGTACCGTTAACAAGGTGTTCGAAGGCACAACGATCGATCTTGGCATGGAGGATTAACGCGTCACCGGAGCCGCAATCGGTAACATGGTGTTCGTCAATTGTTGACGTGTGAACATTTGTTTACATTTGCGTAAAGATTGCATCGCCCGCCCGGGTTCGACATAGAGTCGGCCCGGGCATCTTTATAATGCTGGCTTAAAGACCCATTTGATTCCGACCGAACAAGGGAGCAAACATGGATCGCAGTAAGGTACCTGCCGTCCTGTCCATCGCAGGATCCGATTCCAGCGGCGGCGCCGGCATTCAGGCCGACATCAAGACCATCACGGCGCACCGCCTGTATGCCGAGACGGCCATCACCGCCATCACCGCACAAAACACGCTCGGTGTCACCGCCGTGCAGAATATCTCCCCTGATATCGTCGCTGCGCAGATCGACGCCGTATTTGACGATATCCGCCCCAGCGCCGTCAAGATCGGCATGGTTTCCTCTGCCGAGATTATCGAGGTTATCGCCGACCGCCTGAGCGCCTGGAACGCGACAAACGTGGTCGTCGACCCCGTCATGGTAGCCACCTCGGGCGCACGGCTGATTGCCGAAGATGCCGCCGAGGCGCTCACCCGCCGCCTGTTCCCACTAGCAACCGTCATCACGCCCAATATTCCCGAGGCCATGGCCCTGCTTGACTACGAGGTCGACTCCGAGCGCACACAGCAAAATGCTGCCATGCTCCTCACCCGCCGCTTTGGTTGCGCATCCCTCGTTAAGGGTGGGCATCTTGTCAACGAGGCTAACGATGTATTGGCCGAACCCGCGCCACTCGATGACGAGGGCAACCATCTGGGCGATCCGCTCACCACGTGGTTCCGCCACAAGCGCATCGAGACCGACAACACACACGGCACCGGCTGCACGCTTTCGTCCGCCATCGCCTGCGCGCTGGCCCAGGGCATGGATCTTGCCGACGCCGTCAACGGCGGCAAGGCCTACCTAACCGGCGCTCTGGCCGCCGGCCTGAACATGGGCAAAGGCTCCGGCCCCGTCAACCACATGTGGCAGTACTAAATAGCCAGTAACCTGCCAAAAAGAGACAGGCTACCTTGCACCAAAAACCGTCGCAACATTCGATGAAAATCGTGCAAACGCGAAAAATCATCGGATGTTGCGACGGTTTGATTTTAGATAGCGGTCGAGCAAAGGGCCGGGGCGTCTAGTCGTCGGCGAGTTGAATTCCCAACAAACCCGAGAGTGCCAGCGCCTGCTCGGCATTGACCGTCAGGCCACGCAGCTCATGGTAATCGCCCGAAACAACGGGCGCCGCGAATGTACAACGCGATACATCCACGCCGGAAAGCGACGTCTTAAACACATCCATACGCGTCAGGTCACAGCCATCCAGGCGTATCTGACCCAGCTTGGCACCCTGAAACGCGGCCTCGGTCAAACGCGTGTCATGCGCAGCCATGGGGCCAATGCGTCCCTCCGAAAGGTTCGCATAGCTCAAATCGCACGATGTAAACGACACGCTCGACAGACGCGCCCTGAGCAAGTTGAGTCCCGGTGCCGAGCAATCGACGAAGTCGCAGCGATTGAGCCAACAGCCTTCCATGTTGCAGCGGATAAAGCGGCAACCGCGAAACACCACGTCGCGAAACGTCGAGCCGCTCCAGTCAACACCATCGAACTCGCAAGACCGGAACACGACGCCATCGAAGGTCGCGCCGTTCGCAACGTCATAGGCAAGATCCAAATCTTCGAAAGCGGTATTGGAGACGAGCTCATCGCCCTCGGCAAAGAGGTCGATGAGCTCGTCCATGCCCATATGGGAGCCAAGCCGTTCGTTTACCCGGGCAAAGCCACCACAAAGGCGTCTGTCCCCTTTGTGGTGGCTTGAGGCTGCGCTACTCACCGAGCATCTCTTGGAGCTTGGCTGCCACGGCATGTCCCAAGCTCTCGTGGCTTTCGGGCATCATATGCAGATAGTCGATATCGCCCGGCTCGGCAAACTCGGCGGCATTCAAAAAGTCGCAGCCAAACTGCTCGGCCACGTGCGCATAGTACTCGCCAAAATGTTCAGATGCCTCGACGGAACGCTCGTCAAAATCGGTCATATATACATCGGCGATCTGCGGCTTGATCTTGATAGGAGCCATCAGCAGGATGCGCGGGCAAGGCGCAGCGTCGGTCCACGGAAACGCGCGGACGGCGCGAATCAGTGCCATGGCGCCACGGGCGATATCGGAAGCTGTCACGTTAAAGACCGTCTTACAGTCGTTGGTGCCCAGCATGATCACAATGGCGTCCAGCGGCTTATGAGCCTCGAGCAGCATCGGAAGCGCGCGAATGCCGTTGAGGTTAGTGTCCAGATGGCACATGTCGTCGCGTACCGTCGTGCGGCCGTTGAGGCCTTCTTCAATTACATGCCAGCCCTCGCCTAAGTCACGTTGGACCACGCCACACCAGCGCACATCCTGCGCATAGCGCACCGCGGTACCGTCGCGCATGCCCGCCGGATCGTAACCATAGGTGTTGCTGTCACCAAAGCACAGAACGTTTTTCATCGTAAGCTCCCCACTCAATAAAAAGCCGACAGGAGCAGCCTCTCCCGTCGGCTCGGTATATCGCATCACGAGCACCGTTTACAGGTACTTGCGCCAGTCGTCGCCATCCTCGTCATCCTCGGCAGCGGCCTGAGCCTGCTCGGCGGCACGGGCGGCTGCGGCGCGGGCGGCAACCTGAGCATAGGACTCCTCGTTTCGCTCGGGGAAGTTTGCCAGCACGTGCTCGAATTTGGCGAAGTCCTCGTCCCAGCGCGTAGAGGGCACGGCAAAGAAGACCTGCTTGACCTTGAAGTCGCCCGATGCGAGCTCCTTGCGGAAGAGCTCGGCCACGGCCTCTGCGTCAAAGCCGTTGTTCTCGCAGCCCCAAGCACCCAGTACGAGCTTCTCGCGGCCAAGCTCATCGCAGATAGCAAGCACAAAGCGAATGCGGTCGCGCAGGGCGTCAAGCAAGGCATCGTCGCTCACGCGGTACTCCTGGCGAGCACGCTTGGCGTTGGGTGCAGCGGCGACGATCACGTCGGCATAGGCGTGCACATGCTTGCGCTCGAAGCGCACCGCGGGCACCACCAGCGCACGGTTGCGGTACAGCTCACAGTTGATGTTGCGGCGACGGTTCTCACCGTACCATTTACGCTGCTTATCGAGGACGTTGTACAGATACGAATCGGCGCACAGCGTGGCCTCCTGGCCCAGATAACCCTGAATATATCCACCGCCCGGATTGGTAAACGAGGCAAAGGCGAGCACGGCCATGTCGCAGAACTGCGCATAGCCGCGACCGTTATCGAGGATTGCCTGCGTGGCGGAGGCATCAAGCACAGTGACCTCGGGCAGGACCGGAGCGGGCTCCTCAGCAGGCGCGGACTCAGCTTCGGCGATTTCCTCGGCAGGCTCCTCGACGGGCTCGGGCGCCGCCTCGGTCTCGGGCGCCGCCTCGACCTCGGCAGTCTCCGCGTTCTCGACGTCCTCGGCGACCTGCTCTTCGGGGGCCACAGCAGTCTGAACCTTGGCCTTCATCGCCGCGACAAAGCCGGCGGGCATGCCGTCAAACTCGCGAACACCAGCAAGCGAACGCTCGATATCCTTGGCGCAGGCCTCGGACACAGTCATCACATGGCGCTCGGCGGCCTTGGCACGGGCCTCGCGCTTGGGATTGGGCTGACCCGCTCGGTTGGACCTGCGGTTACGGTTCCTGTTGTCGACGTCTGCCATACATGGCCACCTTTCCTGTCGCTGCCGCTATCGGCTTTTCCCATCCATGATACCCCGCCGCGCACAAAAAAGACGGCCCCGAAGGACCGCCTTTCGCATCGTTTTACCGTGTCCGGCAGGAAGCATCGCAATGCCGCGCTTTAATCGCGACGGCCGAGGATGTTCAGGATGCGTAGGAACACGTTGATAATGTCCACGAACAGATTGGACGCCATGAGCACCGCATTGGGCAGCGTAGGCGGCACCGTCGTGGCCACATAGGTGTCGTAGCCAATAAAGCCGGCAAACACCACAATCACGATCAGGTCGGTGATGGACTGCGAAACGCCCATGAACATCAGCACGATCTCGACCAGAATCGTGGCAAGCAAGATGCCAAAACCAATGCCATACACACGCTGGAAGAACTTGGGGAAGGTCACGCCCAGCGCACCAAAGACAAAGGTGATGGCGGCCGTGGCGATAAAGGCGGTGTTAATGGTAGGCAGGTCGTAGTTGGCAAGACCAAACGACGCCGTCAGGCCAAAGGTGCTCGCAAAGACCACGTAGCCCACGAGCGACAGGCCCACGGACTGTTTGCTGGCAGCAGCCGACATCATGACCATGCCGACGATGGTCAAAATAAATGAGCCAAAGACCAGCGGCAAAGCGGCGCCGCTCATCATCATGCGCGCAAACGACATGGTGCTCGTAAAGTAGGCGCCGGC
This sequence comes from Collinsella sp., assembly GCA_019425005.1. GTDB lineage: Bacteria > Actinomycetota > Coriobacteriia > Coriobacteriales > Coriobacteriaceae > Collinsella. Next base: position 3,940 of record JAHYYK010000022.1, on the reverse strand, counting down.
GCCCATGGCGCAAAAGCCCAAGAAGATCAGGGCAGACATGGCGAGATTGTACGCGCGCGGCGACATCTCCTTGGCGCGGCTTGCGCCGGTCTCGACGGGGCCGTTCTGATAGCCCTGGATATCGTTCATAGCTTCGTCCTTTCAAAAAGCGCCGCGAATGACGGCGCAGCAGATGACAAGATTCCTACCATTGTACCCGAACGCCGTGCGTCCCTACCTACGGCGCTCGCCCTCGAGCGTGCGGTCAAACGCCCAGACCCACCAACGCATCACGTGGGCCTGCGAGCCGTCCGGCCGTTCGCGCGCCTGGTCCTCCAGATACAACTCGGTCGCATGCCCGCCAAAACGAACTTTATACGTTGCCGTACGAACACCGTGGACCGTTAAGCCAAAGCCCGTGGACGAGACAATCTCGTCAATCGTAAAGCAGCGACCGTCGACCCAGCAGACGGTGACCGGCACGACTTGTCCGCCCGCGAGGATGCGGGCCACGACGTCCACATACTGCTTGTGCACGCGCCGAGTTTTGCCATCTGTCTGTCGATATTCCATGCTCCTATTATCGAACGCATGTTTGCATATTGTAAAGCGAACAGGCTGTGTTTTTGGCGTGTCGGACCGCATGTGCACGTCCGCACGACGTGTTAGCAAAAAGAACACCCACGGTCAACAGGGCTAATATTCATTTTTAGTGCCAAAAAATCACTGCTCCCATCAGAACTCGGTAAAGAAACCCGCAGGAGGTGATACGATTTATCATGTTTCTGTAACGTGCCTGCAAACTTCGAGAAAGCCCATATATGGACGTAACGTTCTCAACCTTCCTCGGCCAACTTGTGTCGAACCCAGTCCTTGCCGTCACCGTGATCCTCGCGCTCGGCGCCATCTTCGTCAATGGATGGACCGACGCACCCAACGCCATCGCGACCTGCGTCACTACGCGTTGCATGCCCGCCCGCGCCGCTATTCTCATGAGTGCCGCATTCAACTTCCTTGGCGTGCTCATCATGACGCACTTTAACGCGAGCGTCGCCAACACCATCTCCCATATTGTCGACTTTGGCGGAAACAGCACCATGGCGCTCGCCTGCCTGTGCGCGGCGCTGTTCTCCATCGTCGTCTACGGCGCCACAGCGTCGCGTTTTGGCATCCCCACCTCGCAAAGCCACAGCCTTATCGCCGGCCTGACCGGTGCCGCCATCGCCCTCGGCGGTGCGAGCAGCGTCAACGTCCACGAGTGGATGAAGGTCATCTACGGCCTGGCGCTCTCCATCGGTCTGGGCTTTGTCATGGGCTGGGTCCTGTGCAAGCTCGTCTCGATTCTTTTCGCCGCCGCCAACAGGCGACGTGCCAATGTCTTCTTTAAATACGCTCAGATCGCGAGCGCTGCGGCCATGAGCTTTATGCACGGCGCGCAGGATGGACAGAAGTTCATCGGCGTGCTCTTTTTAGGCGTGGCCTTTGCCAGCGGCCAGACGAGCGTCGGCGATGCCGGCATCCCCATCTGGATTATGCTGCTATGCTCGGCCACCATGGGCATCGGCACCAGCGTGGGCGGCGAGCGCATCATCAAGTCCGTTGGCCAGAGCATGGTCAAGCTCGAAAAGTACCAGGGCTTCTCCGCCGACCTGGCGGGCGCCGCGAACCTGCTGCTTGCCACCCTTACCGGCATCCCCGTGTCCTCCACGCACATCAAGACCTGCGCCATCATGGGCGTCGGTGCCGTCAAACGCCTCTCGGCCATCAACTTCGGCGTCGTCAAGGACATGATGTTCACCTGGTTCTTCACCTTCCCCGCCTGCGGACTCATCAGCTTTGTCATGGCCAAGCTGTTCATGATGTTCATCTAGTCAAACCGAACGTCCATCCGGACCGTAACACCTCGCCCACCCGTCTTCGCCTCGAAAGGACCCACTCATGGCAAAGAAACCCGATTCGTTCTACTTTGACAACTACGTCGCCTGCGCCGACCTCGCCGTCCAGGCCGCCGAGCTGCTTACCAAGATTTTCGAGAACTTCGATCCCGCAAAGATTCACGATATGCTCGACAAGATGCATGCGATCGAGCATGCGGCCGACAAGAAGCACCATGAGCTTGAGGACGCCCTGCTCACCGCCTTTATCACCCCGCTTGAGCGCGAGGATCTGGACCTGATGAGCTGCTCGCTCGACACCGTGCTCGACCGCATCGAGGGCGTCGTGCAGCGCGTCTACTTCACCAACATCCAGAGCATCCATCCCGATGCCATCGTGATCGCCCACAAGGTGACCGACGCCTGCCGCGCCATGAAAGACCTGATGGTCGAGCTGCCTAACTACCGCAAGTCCAAAACGCTGCGCGAGCTCGTCATCCAGATCAACACCATCGAGTCCGAGGCCGACGAGCTCTATATCAACGCCATGCGTAACCTGCACGTTAACGGCAAGGACCCGCTCGAGGTCATCGCTTGGCGTGACGTGTACGCCTTCCTGGAGTACTGCGCCGACTGCTGCGAGAATGTGGCCGATGTCGTGGATTCGATTGTCATGAAGAACAGTTAATTGGGGGTACGTGTCCCGGCGGCGAAGGGCCGGCCACGGTTTGCTTTCTCACTCCGGCTGCTTTGCAGAGTCGTTCGAAAGTAAACCGTGGCCGGCCCTTCGCCTTACGTACCACCATTGGGAACTTTGGCTGATAGATTTAGCGCGATGGGGGTTTGCCTGAAGGGACCTATGGTACCCGTTCGGACACTTTGGCCCTTGATGAGCGTTTGGCTGATTGCTGCTTTGGGTACTGTTTGGGTTACTTTGGGTTTGTTTGATTTTTAATTGTTGGAGGGCTTGTATGTCTTATTTGGATCTGGCTCGGTCTCGGTATTCTTGTCGCGAGTTTGAGAATCGTTCTGTTGAGCAAGCTGTGGTGGATGCCATTGTTGAGGCTGGGCGTATTGCTCCTTCTGCTTGTAATAATCATCCAGCCCGTGTGATGGTGCTGGATACGCCTGAGCTGTTGGAGAAGGCTGCTGCTTGTCAGCCTCGGTTTGCTCGTGATGGGTCCATCTTTGGGGCTCCGCTTGTCTTCCTTATTTGCAGCGTTACCGGCGACGCTTGGGTTCGCCCCTATGACCAGATGAACTCGAGTGCCATCGACACCTCGATTGTTTGCGATCAGATGATGATGGAGGCCGAGGAGCAAGGTCTGGGAACGTGCTGGGTATGCCATTTTAAGCCCGAGCTAGCCCGCGAGCAGTTCAACCTGCCCGAGGGTGTCTATCCCTATCACATGCTCGTCTGTGGCTATCCTGCCGACCACATCGCAGACCCCGAGCATCGCGAGGCCCGCACCATTCCCCTCTCCGACTTCCTCCTCAAGTAGATTTTTGGGACATGCCTTAAAACCTACCCTTGACCGCTCACCCGTTCGCCGAGTTCTGTGCCACTATGTGCAGGGCTCGGTTTTTTATGTTACGCACCCCGGCACAGTCATAAAAAAGGACCCGCAAGCTGCGGGTCCTTTCTAGGCACTAAATTGTAGGCCGAATGTTAGTCCAGGTCGTCGGCAGCAAAGTTGTCGATCGGGGCAAAGGGATCGGCTACGGGGACAACCGGATCGGCGACGGGCAGCGGCTCGGCGGCGGGAACGGTCACCGCGGGAGAAGCGGCAGAACCGACCGGCGTGGAGGCCATGAGGTCGGCCGGGAAGGAGTTCTGGGCGTCGTCCATAAAGTGCTGGATGAGCTTGAGATACTCGGCCTTGAACTCCTCGCGGGAAGCCTTCAGACGGTCGATTTCCTCGAGCTCGGCCTGCTTCTCGGTCAGAGCCTGGCGGATAACCTCGCGGGCCTTGGCGTCAGCCTCGTTGCGGATGCGATCAGCGTTCTCGTTGGCGTCGTTGACGATGGTCTCAGCGGTCTGCTGGGCAGCGATCAGGGCAGCGGAAATCTGGCGCTCCTGAGCGGAG
>JAHYYK010000021.1 GCA_019425005.1 Collinsella sp. | reverse complement strand
ACGACTGCCTGGGGAGTTAGCTCAGTTTGGTTAGAGCGCCGGCCTGTCACGTCGGAGGTCGCGGGTTCGAGCCCCGTACTTCCCGCCAACGCAATTAAAGCCACGTCTTCGGACGTGGCTTTTTGCGTTTGATAGGACCTTGATCCCGTCGGCTCCTTTTGCCCAAAAGCAAATCCTTCCAATTCCCGGACAAGCTCCGTTTGAGACATGTGTTCAAACAAGGCGTTTGTTGCGCAACACCTGTTCAACGAAGCAGGGGGGTTAGGTTATACTGAATTGCACTGTGGGCCGTTTTTGATGCAAGAGGCTTCAAAAGCGGCATTCAGCGGGCACCCGTTTTGCTATTTGGGCGTCCATACGGTCATTGACGTCTCGACGTAAGCTCGGCCCCGGAGCTCGTTCGAGCTGTTCCTATTCCTTGAAAGGGGAAAAATGGACATATCGAGGAAGACTGATTACGCCCTTCGTATGCTGGCGATGCTTGCCGAGGATCCGGAGCGTTTGCTTTCTGTTCGCACCGCTGCCGAAGAGGTCAATGTCCCGTATTCGTTTGCCCGCTCGATTCAGCACGGTTTGGTCCAGGCCGGTATTGTGGAGAGCCTGCGTGGCGTTCACGGTGGCATGCGTCTCAAGGTCAGTCCGGACGATGTCACCATCCGCCAGGTCGTCGAGGCTGTTCAGGGCCCCATGGTTATGAACGACTGCACCGCGCCCGATGGTGACTGTGCGCGCATGGGCACGTGCTGCTATCATCCCCTGTGGGCCGGAGCCCAGGCGTTGATGCGCGACTATCTCGATTCCGTTTCGCTCGGCGATATTGTCGCCCATCGCCAGTTCCCGGCTGTTGATCCCAAGTTCGCCGACCGCGATGCGTTTCCCGAGTACGCCGCCTGCGCGTATGCTTGCCGGGAGGAATAGCGCCGCATAAGGAGCATTGTCATGATTCAGGACCCCTTTCGTTCGATGATTCGTTCGGAAGGGGTTCTGCGCTATCGCGACCTTCCGTGGCGCCGCACGCGCGACCCGTATATCATCTGGCTTTCCGAGGTCATGCTGCAGCAGACGCAGGTGCCGCGCGTGGAGACGCGCATGCCGGCGTGGCTCGATCGCTTTCCGACCGTTCAGGCGCTCGCTCAGGCCGCTCCTTCCGATGTTTTGGACGCTTGGCAGGGGATGGGCTACAACCGACGCGCTCTGGCGCTCCATAGGGCCGCACAGTGCGTTGTGGAGGACTGGGATGGGGAGTTTCCGCGCGAGACGCGCGATCTGGTCGCGCTGCCCGGTATTGGCCCGGCGACGGCGCAGGGCATCCGTGCGTTTGCGTTTGATCTTCCGGGTGTGTATCTGGAGACCAACGTGCGCACGGTCTTTCTGCATCATTTCTTTCCCGACGTGCCGGCTGTTCCCGATCGCGAGCTGGTGCCGCTGATTCAGGCGGCCTGTCCGGCGGCCCCCGGTGCGTCGGCGGACGAGATCGCGCCCTTTGCCGCGCCTCAAGACGATGCCGACACGCCGCGCGCGTGGTATTACGCGTTGCTGGATTACGGCGCATATCTAAAAAAGACGCTGCCCAATCCGTCCAGGCGCTCGGCGGGCTATAGCCGTCAATCAAAGTTTGAGGGCTCGCGTCGCCAAAAGCGCGCCCACATTGTGCGCATGCTGCTGGCGGCGCGCGATGGGCAGCCTGCGGGCATTACGGTTGATGAAGCTGTTACAGGCGTTAACGAGATGGAGACGGCAGCCGGTCGCGGGCCGGTCGAGTGCGACTTGATCGCGGGCATTCTAGCTGACTTGGAGCGCGAGGGCTTTTGCCGAGCCGAGGACGATCGTTGGTTGAGTGTGTAGCCCGCTCAAATCTGAAGAACGGGATTGTAAGGTTTAAATTCTCGGCTTGAGGGCATCCTAAAGGCGAGGCCGCTCGAAGCCTACGGGCGGCATGCGTTGAAGGGAAGTACACCTATGGATTTTGAGAACTCCCAAACCAAGAAGAACCTCGAGACCGCTTTTGCCGGTGAGTCCCAGGCACACACCAAGTATCGCTACTATGCATCCAAGGCCAAGAAGGACGGCTACGTTCAGATCTCGAACATCTTTGCCGAGACCGCAGGCAACGAGTCCGAGCACGCCAAACTGTGGTTTAAGTATCTGCACGACGGCGCCGTTCCGGGCACTCTGGACAACCTGCGCGACGCCGCCGCGGGCGAGAACTACGAGTGGACCACGATGTATGACGAGTTTGCCAAGACCGCCGAGGAGGAGGGCTTTGTCGAGATCGCCGAGAAGTTCCGTGGTGTCGCCGCCGTCGAGAAGGCCCACGAGGAGCGCTACAACAAACTCGTCGAGCGCATCGAGTCGGGCGAGGTGTTTGAGCGCGAGGGCGTGAAGGTGTGGAAGTGTCTGAACTGCGGGCACCTGCACGTTGGTGCCGAGGCGCCTGAGGTGTGCCCGGTGTGCAACCACCCGAAGGCGTACTTTGAGGAGCAGGTGGTGAACTACTAGCGCGTGACGCTAGCGTGAGCTGGGCCGGGAGGGCCGGACTACCTTCCCTCCTCGCTCACGGCTTCGCAGGGTCGCGTTGAGGGAAGGTAGTCCGGCCCTCCCGGCCCGCTTTGGGTCGTCGCGTGCTCGCTACAGAAAAGCTGATATTAAAGTTTGCGTGCCGCCCCTATCGGGGCGGCACGTTTTGTGTGGGGGATGGTTGGGATGGCACCGTTTATGGGTGGGGTACACTGGGTAGCGACTTTTAGTTTATCTACTACCTGATGGGGTGTTTTTTATGGGTAAGAAGTCTCGGGCTCGGGTTGCTGCGGCGGGAACTCGCAAGGATCCTGGTCGTCGGGTTGCCGAGGGCAAAAAGGCCGATCGTGCCGAGAAGGACAAGAAGGTCGGCGCGCATGCTCATCCTGAGTGGGCGCCTCATTTGAATTCGGCTAGTGAGGATTTGACTGCCAAGTTGTTTACTCTGGTCGAGGTAATTTTGGGCGTGGTGCCCCTTGTGGTTATCGGTTTATTCTTGGCTTCGAAGGACGCCACGAGTGTCGATAAACTCACCGAGGTCTTTTCGCAGGAGCCCTCGATGGTGGTCACGTTTATTTCTGCGTGCTTGCAGCCGTTTGTGGCGTACATGCTGTATATGGTCTACCGCAAATACTGCGAGGGCGATGCTGGTTTTGTTGCCGGCAACCTGATCGGTCTTTTGTGCTCCGAGATCCTACTGCTCAATATCCCGGGCGTCATCGGTATGGGCATCTTGCTGTGGCGTGTCTGGCGCAACGTCGCCCCGCACTTTGAGACCTGGCTGTTTGAGCGTCGCGTAATGGGCGTGCTGGTCGACATCGCGGGCTCACTCGTGATCCTAGTCCTGGCGTTTATGTGTGCCACCGCAGCTCGAGGTCTCGCGGGCATGTAGTTTGCCTTCACCGACTGCGGAGCACGGGGCAACTGCTGGCTTTACCGCTCTGGGCGTCAGGCCCGCGGCGTATCCCTTTCCCTCTCGCTCACGGCTGCGCAGGGTCGCGCGAGGCAAAGGCATACGCCGCGGGCCTGACGACGCGGGCTTGCCAACGAGTTTTGGCTCATAGAATGGTTTGTGTGCCGCCCCTTTGGGGCGGCACTTTTTGTGTGGGTGGACAGTTAGTTCAGATACGTATAAATCGAGCTGCTTAATAGCTGGGTTTGGAGCCTTCGGACGCCTTTAGATGACCTGAAGCGCTTGATTTTGGGCTTTAAATGCCCGTTTTGAGGACCAAATAACGCTTAACTAAGCGTCTGAACGCTTCGTTAGGGGGTCTGATTTATACATATCTGAACTAACTGTCCAGGCTGCTTCGCTTGGGGCTGTCACGTTTTATTTGAGGTCCCGGTCTCCACAATTTTCGTCAAGCTTTTGGTTAGATTTTGGTCAGCTGGCGTAAGGGTGGAAGGCCAAAAGATTGCTGGCGAAAAAAGCTCAGAGAAAGTGCTGGTAGGGGAGTTGTTGAGCTTTTCGACAGCTTTTGAGCAAAAGAAACTTTGTGGCTATTGCCAGCGATTACGTTGTCGCGGTCATGGCGGCGCGGGATGCTGGTCGTAAGCGTCGAATGCTCCGATTTTGGAGGCCAGCATGGATCTGTTTCTTGAGACTCCGCAGCAACAAGCTGAGCGCATGCTGCGTCAGCAGCAACGACTCATGGAGATGCAAATGCAAGGGGTTGCCAACCAGGCGCCCGTGCAAAACGTCGTGCCCGCTGCTGTACCTGCAGCTGTGCCCGGGTGTGAATCGGCGCCAGAGGCCTATTCCGTACAGCAAGATTCATATGCGCAGGAGCTCGCGTTCGACAAGCATCGTGCGCGTCACCGTCGCTGGGCCCTGCGCCTGCGTACGCTGGCGATGATCGTGCTGATCCCGCTGGGGCTCGCGGCAATCTTCTTGGCCTCATATGCCCTCACGTGCATTCTCAACGGCGCCTCGCCCAATGAGGTACTTCAGCACTTGGCAGCTCTCGGTCAGCGCTTGGGGGATGTCGCAGCAACTATCCGCGCCAGCTGGGAGAGCTAGCGGACCAGCACCCATAGCGCAAAGGTAACTTGTCTGCGCTCGATTGGACATGAACTGCGTTTGACAGGGTAAGATTGATCGCGGCTTTGATTGGTGCTCGATTGGGTTTGTTGGGCGGAGTTTATGTCTGCTATTGATATTGTGCTTGTTGTTATCGCTTTGGTGGCGGTGGGGGTCGCTGCGGCTTGCGCCCTCCAGCTCAAGAGCCTGCGTGTCGAGTTGCGGGAGCGTGGCGACAGTAACGCGGAAACGCTGGCAGCACTCGAACAGGCCAACAACGCGCTCGATGCCCTGAACGTCGCGCTGGCAGAAACCCGCCGCACGGCAAACGCCATCGCGCAGCAGCAGACGACCGACGCCGCCGTAGAGCAGCAACGCTACCTGACCATTGCGCGCGAGTTCTCGCAGGCCGGCGACCGTATGGATGACCTGCGCCGCGAGACGGCCCAACAGCTTGGCGCCAACCGCGAAGGCATCGAGCATCGCCTGGACAAGGTGCGCGAGACGGTCGATGCTCAGCTGGGCGCCATCCGCAAAGACAACAACGTGCAGCTCGACCAAATGCGTGCGACGGTGGACGAGAAGCTCTCTCGCACGCTCAACGACCGACTGTCGGCATCGTTTAAGCAGGTGAGCGACCAGCTCGAGGCCGTGTACAAGGGCCTGGGCGACATGCAGTCTATCGCCACCGGCGTGGGCGACCTTAAGCGCGTGCTGGGCAATGTCAAGGCGCGTGGCATTTTGGGCGAGGTGCAGCTGGGCGCGATCCTGGCGGACATCCTTACGCCCGACCAGTATCTGGAAAACGTTGCCACCAAGCCTGGCGCCTCGGAGCGCGTTGAGTTTGCCGTCAAGCTGCCGGTAGACGAGGGCGATCCCGTGCTGCTGCCGATTGACTCCAAATTCCCGGGTGATGCGTATGAGCATCTGCTCGATGCCCAGGAGTCGGGCGACGCGGAGGCCGTCGCCGCTGCGCGCAAGACGCTCGATGCGATGGTGAAACGCGAGGCCAAGGACATTTGCGAGAAGTACCTGAGCGTGCCTGCGACCACCAACTTTGGCATCATGTTCGTTCCGTTTGAGGGCCTGTACGCCGAGATCGTCAGCCGCCCCGGGCTTATCGAGACCCTGGGCCGCGACTATCACGTCAACGTTGCCGGCCCCAGCACCATGGCTGCCATCCTCAACAGTCTGCAGATGAGCTATCAGACGTTTAAGCTGCAAAAGCGCACCGATGACGTGCTGCGCGTGCTTTCTGCCGTCAAGGCCGAGCTGCCGCGCTATCAGGCGGCGCTGCGCCGCGCCCAGCAGCAGATCGAGACCGCGGGAAAGACGGTCGAGGGCATCATCACCACGCGCACCAACGTTATGGAGCGCAAACTCAAGGATATCGACGCGCTGGAAGACACGCGGGAGGCCGACGAGATCTTGGGGCTCACGTCTGCGAGCCTGCTCGCAGACCAAAAAGACGAGGGCTAACTGCGCCTGGCGGCGGGGCATCGGCGCAAGCGCGGGACGCAGCGCTTTTCGCGTCGCCCTTGCCTAAAGCGCACTTTAATGTGCAACAATGGCGTTTCGCCCTATCAGACGCGAAAGGAAGCCCATGTCTCAGAGAAGCACCAGTCCGCTCAAACGCTCCACCGTGCGCCGCACGCTGCAGCGTTTTTGGAGCGTCACGCGCACGCAGCCGCTGATTGTCTTTCTCTCGGTGTTCTCGTCGGCGGGCTACATCTTTTTGCTGACGTTTGCCAATACCTATGTGATGGCCCTCATTGTCGACCGGGTTCAAGCCGATCCCGTGGCGGGTGACCAGGTGTTTGAGGTCTTTGGCCCTTACATTCTGGCACTCGTGCTCGTTAACCTGGTGGGCCAGATCCTTTCCAAGCTGCAGGACTACACCGTCTACAAGCTCGAGATCGCGGGCAACTATCACCTAGCGCGCCTGTGCTTCGACACGCTTTCCAATCAATCCATGACATTCCACACCAGCCGCTTTGGCGGATCGCTTGTGAGCCAGACGAGCCGTTTTATGAGCGGCTATACGGGGCTGGTGGACGTGACGGTGTATTCGCTCATTCCCACCATTACTTCGATCATCTGCACGGTGGCGGCACTCGCCCCGGTGGTGCCCACATTTACCGTGATCCTGGTGGGCATCATGGTCGTCTACATTGCGTTTGTCTGGCTTATGTACAAGCGCATCATGCCGCTTTCGGCTGCGACGTCCGCCGCGCAGAACAAGCTGTCGGGTGTGCTTTCCGACGCGGTCACGAACATCCTGGCCGTCAAGACCTGCGGGCGCGAAGACTTTGAGCGCGATCTGTTCGATGCCGCCGACCGCGCCGCGCGCGATGCCGAGACGGTGTCGATGCACGCCATGATGCAGCGCAACTTTACGACCTCGGGTCTTATCGTCATTACCATGGCGGTGGTGAGCGTGTTTGTGGCGGGCGGCAACGCGTGGTTTGGCATCTCGGCCGGCGCGCTCGTCATGATCTTTACCTATACGTACAACCTCACTATGCGTCTGAACTACGTGAGCTCCATGATGCAGCGTATCAACCGCGCGCTGGGTGACGCCGCCGAGATGACGCGCGTGCTGGACGAGCCGCGCCTGGTGGCGGACGACGAACATGCTCCCGAGCTCAAGGTGGGCGAGGGCGCGATTGATTTTGAGCATTTGAACTTTGCCTATCGTGACGCCGCGGCGGGCGAGAGCGTATTCGACGACTTGACGCTCCATGTGGCGGCGGGCCAGCGCGTGGGCCTGGTGGGCAAATCGGGCTCGGGCAAGACGACGCTTACCAAGCTGTTGCTGCGCTTGGACGATGTGCAGGGCGGCCGCGTGCTCGTGGATGGTCAGGACGTCTCGCGCTGTACGCAGCAGAGCCTGCGTCGTCAGGTTGCCTACGTGCCACAGGAGGCGTTGCTGTTCCACCGCTCCATTCGCGAGAATATCGCCTACGGCCGCCCTGATGCCACCGACGAGCAAATTCGCGAGGCCGCGCGCCTGGCCAATGCCCTGGAATTCATCGACCGCCTGCCCCATGGCTTCGACACCATGGTGGGCGAGCGCGGCGTCAAGCTTTCGGGCGGTCAGCGCCAGCGCGTGGCCATTGCCCGTGCCATCCTCACCGACGCGCCGATTCTGGTGCTCGACGAGGCGACGTCTGCCCTGGACAGTGAATCCGAGGCGCTGGTGCAGGAAGCTCTCGAGAACCTGATGCGCGGCCGCACCTCCATTGTGGTGGCACATCGCCTGTCCACCGTGGCGGCGCTCGACCGCATCGTGGTGCTGGCGGATGGTGAGATTGTCGAGGACGGCACGCATGTGCAGCTCGTCGAGGCGGGCGGCGAGTATGCGAGCCTGTGGAGCCGTCAGACCGGCGCATTCTTGGAGGCGTAAACGTCTCGGACGTGGGACAATTGTGCCCATAAGTTTATTGTGCCGTTGAGCCGAGGAGTCGTTATGCCACGCGAGACCAATGCCGCCAAGCGCGAGCGCGCCATCGAGGTGTGTGAGCGCCTCAACCGTCGCTATGGCCCGGTCGAGTGCTTTTTGGACCACGAGAATCCCTTCCGCCTGCTGATCGCAGTGCTGCTTTCGGCGCAAACGACCGATATGCAGGTCAACAAGGTGACGCCGCGGCTGTTTGCCCAGTGGCCTACGCCCGAGGCCATGGCCGGGGCGAGCGTAGCTGACGTGGCGGACACCATCAAGTCGCTCGGCTTCTACAAGAGCAAAGCCAAACATGCCGTCGAGGCCGCGCAGATGATCGTCGCCGACTATGGCGGCGAGGTGCCGGCCGACATGAAGGAGCTTGTCAAGCTGCCGGGCGTGGGGCGCAAGACGGCAAACATCGTGCTCAACGTGGGGTTTGGCATCGTCGAGGGCATCGCGGTCGATACGCACGTCAACCGCATTGCGCACCGCCTGATGCTGAGCCCCAAGACGCACGCCAAGGAGCCGCTCAAGACCGAGCAGGATCTGCTCAAGATTTTGCCGCACGAGTATTGGGAGTCGGTCAACCACCAGTGGATCACCTTCGGTCGCGAGATCTGCGACGCCCGCAAACCCAAGTGTGACGAGTGTCCGCTGGCAGATTTGTGCCCCAGCGTGCGCGTAGCGGGGTAGGGCGGAACGCATCTTCGTCTGGCGTTTTTTGCGGGGCTGGGTTTGCCCTTGAGCCGGAGTCCTCTCCATGCGCTACCATGGCAGACAATGTATTTGACGTACGACCCGCCGAGCTTGCTCCGGCGGGCTTTTGGCGTTGCGATGCCGGAGGAACAGCATGCTCATTCACCGTATAGCCGCGCAGCTCTACACTGCCGAGGCACTGCAGACCGTCGAGGCCGGGCTCGATGCCGGCGAGGACGTGACGCTGGCCGTGTCTCAGTCGGGCCGAACGCTTATGGCCGCCGCTCAGTTTGCGCGCCGCCCGCGCCCCACGGTCTACATCGTGAGTGGCGAGGATGCGGCCGATCGTGCCGCGCGCAGCCTTGCCGCCTACGTGGGCCTGGCGCACGTGTGCCGTTTTCCCGAGCGCAAGGACTATCCGTGGCGCGAGCAGGCGCCCGACGATGCCGTGGTGGCGCAGCGCTGCGAGGCCCTGGGGCGCATCGTGCGCGGCGACAACTGCATCATGGTCGCCTCGGCTCGCGCGCTGCTGCGCTGCGTGCCGCCGGTCGAGAGCCGCTATTGGGAATCCACCACTTTTGCGGTGGGCGAGGAGATTCCCTTTGACGAGGTGCCGCAGCGCCTGGTGGGCATGGGCTACACCAATGCCGGCGCCGCCGACGCGCCCGGCCTGTTCCGTGTGCACGGCGACACCGTCGAGGTGTTCCCCGCGCAGGAAAAAGCGCCCGTGCGCATCGAGTTCTTTGGCGACGAGATCGACCGCATCCGTCGCATGGTGAGCTCCACGGGGCAGACCATCGGCAACGAGGACAGCATCGAGATCTTCCCGTGCCGCGAGTTGGCGCTCGCCGACGAGGCCGTCCACAACATGCATGTGGCGCTCTATCGCGCCAGCCAGAGCGATAGCAAGCTGGCGGCGCTGCTCGAGATGGTGGACGCGCGCATCGTCACGCCCGAGCTCGACCGCTTTTTGCCGGTGATGTACGGCCAGACTGTGAGCCCGTTGGCGCACGTGAGCGGCCGCGCGCTTGTGGTCCTGTCCGAGCCGCGCTCGCTGTTCGATGACTGCCTGCGCGCCTATGAGGATATCGAGGCCCGTGCCGGCGAGGCGGGGATTGACCGCCTGGACGGCCTATACGTGCGTGCCCAGCAGCTCGATTTTGGTGCTCAGCAGCGCTTGAACTACGTAAGCCTCATCCGTGCCGGCGGTGCGGTGACGGCCGAGCTCAAGATTGAGCAGCCTGCTATCGCAGGCTCGGACAACCGTTTTATGACGCGCATCCAGGAGGTCGTGGGCAAGCGCTATGCCTGCGTGTTTGCCATCCCCGACCGCGGTGCGCGCGAGTCGATGGAGCTCACCTTTGGCGACGAGGGCATTACGTTTGAGGAGTCGCTGACCGCGGCGCCCGAAAACGCCGGCGCCATCGGCGACCGTGTGCGCGTGGCGGCGGCGGATTCTGCCGATCGTGCCGCCCGCCAGGAGGCCCATGTCTCGATTCGCGAGCGCCATGCCGATGCGCTCAACGCCCGCTCGCTCGAGGCGGGCGCGGCCCAGGCCGCCGCCGGTGCCGCCGTGCCCACCATCTCGCGCGGACGCGTGACCTTTGTCGATGCCGCCCTGCCGCAGGGCGTGGTGGTGCCTGATGCCAACCTGGCCGTGTTCTCAATCGCCGACCTCAACGCCCGCATGGACGCCAACCGCGCGCGCAGCCGCCGCAAGGTGGACATTACGCAGATCACGTTCCCGTTTAAGCCGGGCGACTACGTGGTGCACGCCACTCACGGCATCGCGCTCTTTAGCGAGATCGCGCGCCAGGAAGTGGGCGGCAAGGAGCGCGACTACTTTTTGCTGGAATATGCCGATGGCGACAAGCTCTACGTGCCGCTCGAGCAGGTCGACCGCATCACGCGCTATGTTGGACCCGACGGCGACAAGCCGCGCCTGACCAGGCTCAACACCGCCGACTGGACGCGTGCCACCAACAAGGCGCGCAAGAACGCCAAAAAGCTGGCGTTTGACCTGGTCGATCTGTATACGCGCCGCTCCTCGATTGCCGGTGTCGCCTGTCCTCCCGATACGCCCGAGCAGATCGAGATGGAGGAGAGCTTTCCTTACGACGAGACGCGCGACCAGCTGGAGGCCATCGCCGACATTAAGGCCGACATGGAGGCGCCCAAACCCATGGACCGCCTGCTCTGCGGCGACGTGGGCTTTGGCAAGACCGAGGTCGCCCTGCGCGCGGCGTTTAAGTGCGTTGACTCCGGACGCCAGGTCATGGTGCTCTGCCCCACGACCATTCTGGCCCAGCAGCACTACGAGACGTTCTTTGAGCGCTTTGCCCCGTTTGGCCTTGAGGTCGAGGTGCTCAGCCGCTTCCGCACGCCGGCGCAGCAAAAGCGCGCACTCAAGGCGTTTGCCGAGGGCACGATTGATGTGCTTATCGGTACGCACCGCTTGCTTTCGGCCGATGTGAACCCAAAAAACCTGGGCCTGGTGATCATCGACGAGGAGCAGCGCTTTGGCGTGCAGCATAAGGAGCAGCTCAAGAACCTGCGCGAGCAGATCGACGTGCTCACGCTTTCGGCAACGCCGATTCCGCGAACCATGCAGATGGCCACGAGCGGCGTGCGCGACATGAGCCTGATCACCACGCCGCCGACCGGGCGCCGCCCCGTGATCGTGCACGTGGGGGAGTACGACCCCGACGTGGTGAGCGCGGCGATTCGTCTGGAGGTGGGCCGCGGCGGCCAGGTGTACTACGTGTCCAACCGCGTCAAGACCATCGACGACGCCGTGGCGCGCGTGCACGAGGCCGCGCCCGAGGCGCGCGTGGGCGTGGCGCACGGCAAGATGAGCCCGCGCGAGGTCGAGGACGTGATGATCGAGTTCGCGACCAAGAAGATTGACGTGCTCATCGCCACGACCATCGTGGAGAGCGGTATCGACAACGCGACCGCCAACACGCTCATCATCGAGGACTCGCAGCGCCTGGGCCTGGCACAGCTCTACCAGCTCAAGGGCCGCGTGGGCCGCTCAGCCACGCAGGCATACGCGTACTTTATGTTCCCAGGCGAGCTGCCGCTTACCGAGGAGGCCACGGCACGTCTGACCGCGCTTTCCGAGTTCCAGGACCTGGGCAGCGGCATGCGCATTGCCATGCGCGATCTGGAGATCCGCGGTGCCGGTTCGCTCATGGGTGCCGAGCAGCACGGCAACCTGTCGAGTGTGGGCTTTGACCTGTTTACGCAGATGCTGGGACAGGCCGTGGCCGAGGCACGCGGCGATGACGATGCCGGCGTGGAGGCGGCGAGCGTGGGCATTAACCTGCCGGCCGATTACTTCTTGTCCGAGGAGTACCTGCCGGCGGTGGACCAGCGCGTGCTCGTGTACCGTAAGCTCGCGGCGGCCGAGGACCTGGAGAGTGTCGACGAGGTGCAGGAGGAGACCGAGGCCGCGCATGGTGAGCTGCCGTTGGCGGAACTCAACCTGTTCAACCGCGCGCGCATCCGCATTCGCGGCGAGCGCCTGGGGCTCGAGAGCGTCACGCTCAGCGGCGGTCGCATCACGTTTTTGGGCGTCGACGTGCCCAAGAAGGTGGCCTTTGAGCTTAAGACCCGCTATGGCGCGGTGAACTTTCCCAAGAGTCGCAAGCTCTCCGTGCCCTACAAGGCGGGCGCCGGCGCGGGCAGCGGCCTGGGTCGCGGCCTCGATGCCAACGACGGCACCGGCCCGGTGGCGGCTGCGCTCATGCTGCTGCAGCAGCTGGGTGCGAGCGACGACGACTAACGGGTCGACGCTGCAAACGCCCCATTTGGGCAATCTGACCCTCACTCGTCGGTCGCGTACGCAAGTACGCTTCCCTCCTCCTTCGGGCCACCTTGCCACAAATGGAACGTTTTCGCTTACTTATGCTCAACCTGTAAGGGTATTTACGGGACAAAGCCATCTTCGTCTCACCTACATTGCAGGCTGACCGCCCTTCGACCGACCGAAAGGAAAGCATGTTCGGATACATCTATAAGAAAGATGTCGCCATTATCGCGGTTGTCCTGTGCCTTTGTCTGGGCGTGGGCAGCTTCTTCGATTATCAGATCTCGAGTGCGCTGTTCAACGTCGGCAGCATGTACGGCCGCTTTATCGAGGCTGCCGGCGAGCTGCCGTTCGAGCTGACGACAAGCGTCGCGGGCGTTATGCTCGTGCGCGCGGTGCGTCCCGACTCCAGGGGGAGCAAATGGCTCGCCGTGCTCGGCATCCTCGTCAACGTTGGCCTGGTCGGCTACGAGATCGTCTCGTCCCTGAAGGTTGGCGGCAAACTCATCGCTGTTCAGTTGGTGCTGACGTTTGTGCTGGTCATCGCTGCCAACCTTATCGTCTATCGCCTCACGCGCGCGACCGAGTCCGACGAGCTCACGCGCTGGGCGTTGATGGTACTTGCCGTGTGGGTCGCTCAGGCCATTATCCTCAACGTGATCGTCAAGCCGCTGTGGTCGCGCCCGCGCATGCGCGTGATCGAGGTCACGCCGGGGCTCAATTTTCAGCCGTGGTGGGTGATCGGCAACCCCGACAAGTGGGCCTTTATTGCCGCCGGCGTGATCAAGGACGGCTTTAAGTCGTTTGCGAGCGGACACACGGCGCACGCGGCGATCGGCCTTATGCTCGCAGGGCTTCCCGCGGCGGCCTTTAAGGAAAAACCTTCGCGTCGCCGGGCGGTCTTTTGGACGGCGGCTGTGGTCTCGGCACTCGTCGCCTTTGGTCGTATCGTGATTGGAGCTCACTTTTTGAGTGATGTGAGCTGCGGCTTTGCCCTGGTGCTGGCGCTTGAGTGTCTTGCCGCGCGCATTGCCTATCCCAACGGCGTACAATAGCCCCGTTTGAATCATCGGGCCCGTGCCCGGCTAGAGAGGATTGCCATGCTCGCGTTTAACAACGACTATTCCCACGGCGCACATCCGGCAGTGCTGCAGGCGCTCGTCGACACCAACATGGAGCCGCAGTCCGGCTACGGTACCGATGCGCACACCGAGCGTGCCAAGCAGCTTATCCGCGAGGTCTGTCAGGCGCCCGACGCCGACGTGTTTTTTCTAGTGGGCGGCACGCAGGCCAACGCGACGGTGATCGACATGCTGCTCGCGCCGTACGAGGGCGTCGTTGCTGCTGAGACTGGCCACGTCGCCTGCCATGAGGCGGGCGCTATCGAGTTTGGCGGCCACAAGGTGCTCACCATTCCCGGCTACGAGGGCAAGATGCACGCCGAGGACCTCGAGAACTATATCCAGGTGTTCTACGAAAACGAGAGCTACGAGCACGCGGTGTTCCCGGGTGCCGTGTACGTGAGCCTGTCGACTGAGTACGGCACGCTGTACTCCAAGGCCGAGCTCGCGGCGATTCACGCGGTGTGCCAGAAGCGCGAGATTCCGCTGTTTGTGGATGGCGCCCGACTGGCCTATGCGCTGGCAGCCGACGAGTGCGACCTCATTCTGCCCGAGCTGGCGCAGCTGTGCGACGTGTTCTACATCGGCGGCACCAAGTGCGGCGCGCTTTGCGGCGAGGCTGTGGTGTTCTGCGGCATGCACGCTCCGGCGCATCCCATTCCGCGTATTAAGCAGCACGGCGCGCTGTTGGCCAAGGGCCGCCTGACGGGCGTGCAGTTTGAGGCGCTCTTTACCGATGGCCTGTATTTTGAGATTGGTCGACAGGCGATTCAGACGGCCCAGGCGCTGCGTCGTGTGCTGCACGAGCGCGGCTACCAGTTCTTTTTGGAGACGCCCACAAACCAGCAGTTCGTGATTCTGCCCAACGAGGACATGGCCCGCATTCGCGAGCATGCGGCGATCGAGTACTGGGAAAAGTACGACGATACCCACACGGTGGTGCGCTTTTGCACCAGCTGGGCCACGACGCAGGAGGACATCGACGCGCTGGCGGCTGTCCTGTAGCTTGATGTAATGACGAGGGGCCGCCCTACGCCTGGGTTTGGCGCAGGGCGGCCTTTGCTTTTGTGGGGGAGGGGCTGTATGCCCGAGATGTCCGAGCCGACGATTCGCCTGGCGACGCCCGATGATGCGGCGGCGTTGCTTGCCATTTATGAGCCGTATGTACGCGAGACGGCGATAACCTGCGAATACGAGGTGCCGAGCGTTGAGGAGTTCGCCGGGCGCATCGAGCGTACGCTCAAGCGCTACCCGTATTTGGTGATGGAGCTGGACGGGCACCCAGTGGGCTATGCCTATGTGGGCGCGCTTAACAGCCGCGAGGCCTATGACTGGTCGGTCGAGACGTCGATCTATCTGGCGCGCGACGTGTGCCACGGCGGGCTGGGCCGCAGGCTGCACGACGCGCTCAAGCAATGCTTGGTCGCGATGGGCATCACCAGCATGTGCGCGCTCATCGCCGTGCCGCACGATAAGGACGACGAGTATCTGACGCACAACAGCCAGGATTTCCATGCCCACATGGGATACCGCCTGGTGGGCGCCTTCGACCGCTGCGCGCAAAAGTTCGGCCGCTGGTACGACATGTGTTGGATGGAGCTGGTCCTGGCCGAGCGCACGCCCAACCAGCCCAAGCCAACCTGGTTCCCCGACCTCCTCGCCTAAAACCACCACAATGGGGACAGGCACCTTTGTGGTGGTTTCTCTCGAAAATCGGCCGTTTTTGGCGCGTTAACCTTAAAAACCACCACGAAGGTGCCTGTCCCCTTTGTGGTGGTTTTCGGTTGGTTAGCCGATGGGCTCGGTGTATTTGGCGCGGTCGGTCCGTTGGATGCGCTTGGAGACATGGAGCGGGCGACCGTCGGTGTCGTAGACGTAGTCGGTGATCAGGATCAGCGCCTGCCCGCGCTCAACGTTGAGCAAAAACGCCTCGTTTTGCGAGGCATAGCACACCTCAAAGGTCTTATGTCCCTGTGCCGGCGCGCGATGGAATTCTTGGCGCAGCGTGGCGTAGAGCGAACCGTTGATATCGCGATCGATGAGCGCCTCAAAGCTTGGCGGCAGATAGGTGGTCTCCAGGCACAGCGGTGCTTCGTCCAGATAGCGCAGGCGGACGAGCTTGACGAGTTTGCTGCCCACGGCGGCATCGAAAAACTTGGCCACGTCGCCGGCGGCCTTGGCAAAGCCCGAGTCCACCGTGCGCGTGGTGGGCTTCATGCCCTGACCCTGGATCTGCGCTGTGTAGCTCGAAAACACCAGGTTGTTCTCGTGGAGGGCCGGCGTGTCGGCCACAAAGGCGCCGCGTCCGCGCTCGGTGCGAATCAGGCCTTCGTCAACAAGCACCTTAAGGGCATGGCGCACGGTGCTGCGCGACAGCCCCGATTCGTCCATGAGCTCCATTTCGGACGGCAGCTTGTCTCCGCAGGCGTAGATGCCGGCAGCGATGCGGTCGCGAAGTGTGGTCGCCAGACGCTCGTATTGGGTCAGTTTCTTTTTCGATGAAGCGCTCATGCGATCAACCTGTATCTAACCTGTATGCTTACCTAATCAAGCATGTATCCAATACAACAACAAAACTGCTGGTAACGAGTTATCGAAAACCGTATCAGCAAAAAATCTAAGACAAATATAGCATACAACTAGTCGACATCGCTAAAACATGTATGTAACTTGTATGCCGTCAAGAGCATCAAATGAGAAGAAAGGCTGATGCGCGATGACTACTCAGGAACAGGTTAAGGATGTCGTCTCCCAGGTTTTGGCTGACAAGGCAGACAAGGGCGGCATCAAGCGCGTTGTGTGGATCGGCGCCGGCGGATCTAACGGCGGTAACTATCCTGCCCAGTACTTTATGGAGCACGAGGCCACGCAGGTCGTGAGCTCCAGCTACACCAGCAACGAGTTCGTGCACGCCACGCCCGCCTACGTCAACGAGAACACCTTGGCCGTTGTCGTGTCCATGCGCGGCACCAAGGAGACTATCGTTGCCGCCCAGGTCGCCAAGGACCACGGCGCCAGCACCATCGCCATCTACGTTGACGAGTCCGCCCTCACCGAGGTCTGCGACTACAAGATCCAGTACGACAGCCTGGCTGTCGACGAGTCCTGCATGGGCCGCACCAACTCCGCCGTCGTGACCATGATCGCTATGGAGCTTACGCAGCAGACCGAGGGCTATGCCGAGTACGAGACCGCTATGGCAGCCTTTGACCTGGTCGATCCCATCTATCGCAAGGCCGTCGAGTACACCCGTCCGCTCGCAGCCAAGTGGGCCGAGCAGAACGCCGACAAGCCCTGCATCAACGTGATGGCTCAGGGTCCGCTCTTTGGTGCCGCCTACGTCTTTAGCATCTGCAACGTGCAGGAGATGCTGCAGATCGACTCCTGCACCATCAACACCTGCGACTTCTTCCACGGTCCCTTCGAGATCCTGGACAAGCGTACCTCGCTGTTCCAGCTCATCAGCGTCGGCCGCAGCCGCTGCAACGACGAGCGCGGCATTCGCTTTGTCAACCAGTACGGTGGTGAGCGCGTCTACCAGCTCGACGCCAAGGAGCTCGGCCTCAACGACATCAAGGACAGCGTGAGCGAGTACTTCAACCACCTGATCTTTGCCCCGATCCTCAACAACGTCTACATGCGTGCGCTCTCCGCCGTCACCCACAAGGACTACATGACGCGCCGCTACATGTGGAAGCTGGATTACTAAGGGATAGAGCGGCCTAACAGCCCAATACCCCTCATGAGTTGCGGTGGAATAGTTCCTGTTTGGGGGCGTGAAGCCTCTGTTTGAGAACTATTTCACTGCAACTGCTAGAGCGGCACTTGGGGACGTTCCCTTTCTGCCGGCAGTTGGGGACACTCCTTGTGTCGAGAGATTTCCCGCTCACCGATTTGTGCCTTGAAAAATGTATATAACGACTATAACGTAGTGTGAAACATATTGGAAACAATACCGAGGAGGCTGCGTTGAAGAAAAGCAATCTGGGCTATGTGCTGGTGCTGATCGCCGCGCTTATGTGGGGCAGCATCGGAATCTTTGTAAACGGCATCTCGGCCATGGGCGTTTCGTCCCAGAGCATGGCTGCCTTTCGCTTGTTGGTCGGAGCGCTTATCTTGGCGCCGGTCCTGATGTTTATGGGCTGCCGTCCGGGTGAGGGGTCTACCGTGGTTCAGGGTCCGCTGACCCTGTTCAAGGCAAGCCCTAAAGAGCTTGTTTCCTGCGCGCTTGTCGGTATCGTCGGTTTGGCTTCCGCCAACACCTGCTATTACGAGTGCATGCGCGAGGTGGGCATGTCCACGGCATCGGTGCTGCTCTACACGTCGCCGGTGTTTGGCGTCGCGCTCGGCCGCGTCCTTTATCGCGAGGACGTGACCCTCAACAAGCTCGTCGCCATTGTCTTTAACATCGTTGGCTGTGTGCTTGCGGTGACCAATGGCGACCTTTCCGGTTTTCATTTTTCGGTTTGGGGCGTCACGTCGGGCGTGATTGCAGGCCTTTGTGGTGCGTCGCTCGCGGTGTTTAGCCGGATAGCAACCAAGACGGTCCACCCGCTGGCTGTCACGTTTTGGGGCTTTGTTTTTGGCGGTGCGGTTATGGCAGCTATCGCGGCTCCGTGGCCGGATGTCGCCGCGGCAATGTCGCCACAGCTGCTGCTGCTGTTCCTTGGCTTTGGACTCATCCCCACAGCCGTGGCTTACATCTTATATATGCAGGGTCTGTCCATGGGGCTCGAGACGTCGAAAGTTCCCGTCGTAATGTCATTCGAGACAGTCGTCACCGTACTGCTGGGCATTGGTGTCTACGCCGAGCCCGCCGGCGCGATCAAAGTTCTGGGCATCGTTTTGGTGCTCGCGTCCATCGTGATTATGAACACCGACTTTTCCAAGCTGCGCAACAGTGTGTTTGTCGGTCATGTCGTTGAGAGCATGACCTTTAAACCCAACGCGTGGTGGACGGAGAAATCGCAGGACATGGATCTGTTCCGCGAGCGCACGGGCATTGCGCTGGAGCCCACCGTTCAGGAAAGCCCCTGGTACTTCGTGCGATAGGGGATTGCGCGCGGCGGTTGACCTGGGGTTATCCAGCCAGCGCCGGCCTGCTCGGCTCCAACGTTTCAAGTACGTTAAACCCGTCAACGGTCGATTTTCACCCGCGAGCGGTCTTTATACTAATTAGCAATATAAGCAACGTATAAGACGTTATAATGACCATAACGAAAAGGAGGAGGCAAGATGAATCAGATCATTCTCGCATCTCATGGCGGCCTGGCCGCAGGCGCCAAAGACACGCTCGAGATGGTTCTCGGCGACGTGTCGAACGTCCACGTCGTGTCGCTTGCTCGTGACGACAAGGAGCCCATCACCAACAAGGTGGACGCCATGATCGCCACGTTCAACGCGGACGACACCGTCTATGTGCTGACCGATATGCTCGGCAGCTCGGTCAACAACAGCATGGTCGAGCTTTCCAAGAACGGCACGAAGTTCACGGTTGTCAGCGGTTTCAACATTCCGCTGGCACTGACGCTCGCTATGAGCCCCGTCCCCGTCAAGGGCGCCGAGCTCGCGGCCCTCATCAACGAGGCCCGCACCGGTCTGACCAACCCCAACGCACCGGTCGAGGTCGCCGCGGTTCCCGCCAAGAAGGCCAAGGCGTCCCGTCACAGCTCCGGCCCCGCCAAGATCGTCCTCGCACGTCTTGACTACCGTCTGCTGCACGGCCAGGTCGTCTTTACCTGGACCACCAAGGTTCAGGCCGAGCGCATCATCGTCGTCGACAACGCTGCCGCCAACGATGACATCAAGAAGGGCGCTCTTAAGCTGGCCAAGCCCCAGGGCGTGCGCCTGAACGTCTTCACCGTCGAGCGTGCCCTCGCCAAGATGGACAAGCTCAACACCCTCGGCGAGCGCGTCATGTTCGTCTTTGGCAACACGGCCGAGATGCTGCAGTTCTGCCAGGGCTACAAGCTCGACGCCATCAACCTGGGCGCCACCGCCAACCATGACGGTGCCGATCAGGTCGGCGGCAAGGACAGCTCCGTCTTCCTCGACGCCAACCAGAAGGCCGACGTCAACCAGCTGCTCGACATGGGCATCAAGCTCTACGTCCAGCAGACCCCTACGTATCAGAGCGTCGACATCGACGCCAAGCTGTAATCAACCAGGCTTTTGCCTGACTGAAAGGAGAAGGGTATGAATACGTTCATCAGTGCGGTGCTCGTCGGCCTCGTCGGCGTGTTCTGCATGTGGGACTCCCGCCTGCTCGGTCGTCTTAACTTCGAGCAGCCCCTCGTTGGCGCTACGCTCGTCGGTCTGCTGCTGGGCGATGTGCCCACCGGCCTTGCCGTCGGTGCCGCCGTCGAGCTCGTGTCCATGGGCCTGGTGCAGGTCGGCGCCGCCGTTCCGCCCGATATGGTCCTGGGCGGCATCGTGGCCGCTGCCTTTGCGTGCCTGACCGATGCTTCTGCCGAGACCGCCATGACGATCGCCATCCCGGTCGCCGTCCTGGGTCAGCTCCTCGGCATCGTGTTCCGTTCCATCATTGCCGCCCTCACCCATGTGGCAGATAGCGCGATCGATAACGGAAAGTTCAAGACCGCCTACCGCATGCACATCTGCGCTGGCTCCGGTCTGTACGCCGTCATGTACTTCCTGCCGATCTTCCTCGCCGTCTTTGTTGGCACCGACCTGGTTCAGGCCATCGTCAACATGGTTCCCGAGTGGCTGTCCACTGGTCTTAACGTTTCGACCAAGATCATGACCGCCTACGGCTTGGCCCTGCTGCTCACCATGATGATCAAGAAGGGTATGACTCCGTTCCTGTTCATCGGTTTCCTGCTCGCCGCTTACCTCAACCTGTCCGTCATCGCGGTCGCTCTGATCGGTGTGTGCCTGGCTGTCGTCTTCATGGGCTTCAAGTTCAACGGTTCCCATGCAGCCGCCGGTGTCGATTCCGACTACGATCCGCTCGAAGACGACGAAGACTAAGGAGGAACACACTATGGCAACCGCAACCAAGGACGTGTCCCTGAACAAGAAGGTCAGCCAGTTCTTCTGGCGCTCCTGGGCCATCCAGGCCTCTTGGAACTACGAGCGTCAGATGAACATGGGCTTCCTCTACGGCATGGTTCCCACGCTCGATCGCCTCTATCCGGATGAGTCCGACCCCAGGCAGCTCGCTGCTAAGAAAGAGGCTTACCACCGTCACATGGCGTTCTACAACTGCACCCCGCAGACGAGCGCTTTCATCCTGGGCCTCTCCGCCTCCATGGAGGAGGAGTACGCCAAGGATCCCGAGAACTTCGATCCCGATTCGATCAACGCGGTCAAGACCTCCCTCATGGGTCCGCTTTCCGGCATCGGTGACTCCTTCTTCCAGGGCACCATCCGCGTTATCGCCTTTGGCCTGGGCGTTCAGCTGGCTCAGCAGGGCTCCATCATGGGCCCGATCCTGGCTATGCTCATCTCCATCGTCCCCTCTGTGCTGATCACTTGGTTCGCAGCCAAGATGGGCTATCAGGGCGGACACGAGTACCTGAGCAAGCTTCAGGGCGGCGACCTCATGGAGAAGCTCATGTATGTCTGCGGCATCGTGGGTCTTATGTCCGTGGGCGGCATGATCGCTACGCTGATCGGCGCCACCACCCCGCTGCAGTTCGCTGAGGGCACCGTCGTGATCCAGGACATCCTGGACGGCATGATGCCCCAGATGATTTCCCTTGGCCTCACTGGCCTTATGTACTGGCTCATCAAGAAGAACGTCAACACCGGTTGGCTTCTCGTGATCGCCATCGTGGGCGGCATCGCCCTCTCCGCGGCCGGCATCCTGGCCTAGTCGCGACCAAGCGCCTAATCGCTTTCCCCCGGGGGCCTGCCTGGCATCCCATACCCCAGGCAGGCTTCCATCCCTAAATGTGTCAAAGGGACAGTTCCTTTGTCACATCCTCAACGGGCCGGCGACTCGGTCCAAATCACGGTAACCCTGCGAGCGCCCGGCAATGTGGCGCCGCAAAAATCGAAAGGAATGTGTCAGATGTACGAGATCGACCTTAACCTCCCTAAGCAGATCGTCGCTGACGTCCTGTCCAACCACGAGATCCACAGCGTCGCCTTCGTCGGCTGCGGCGCTTCCATGTCCGACCTTTACCCCGCCAAGTACTTCCTGGCCAACAACACGGACAAGCTGAACGTTCAGATCTTCACCGCTAACGAGTTCAACTACGACACGCCTTCCTGGGTCAACGAGCACACCTTCGTGATCACCTGCTCCCTCGGTGGCTCCACGCCCGAGACCGTCGAGGCCAACAAGACCGCCAAGAAGCACAACTGCCCGGTCGTCTCCCTCACCAACAAGGCTGGCTCCGCTCTGACCGTCGACGCCGACCACGTCATCGTTCACGGCTTCCACGCCAACTACGCTGCCAAGTGCGAGAAGCCCGGCTACGCCATCGCTCTTGCTCTCGAGATCCTTCAGCAGACCGAGGGCTATGACCACTACGAGGACATGATCACCGGCCTCACCAACGTCTTCGATCTCTGCGAGAACGCCGCTCAGCACTGCAAGAAGCTCGCCAAGAAGTTCGCCGAGGACTTCAAGGACGACAAGATGATCTACTTCATGGCCTCCGGTGCCTCCGAGAAGATGGCTTACTCTCACGCCGCCTTCCTGTTCACCGAGATGCAGTGGATCGACGCCGCCGCCTACAACACCGGCGAGTACTTCCACGGCCCGTTCGAGGTTTCCACCGAGGGTAAGCCCTACGTCTTCTTCATGTCCGATGGCGCTACCCGTCCGATGGACGCCCGCGCCCTCACCTTCCTTGAGCGCATGGGCGCCAAGGTCGCTCTGATCGACTCCAAGGACTACGGCCTGGCTGACGCCGTGCCCGCGAGCGTCATCACCTACTTCAACCCGCTGCTGCACCTCGCCGTTATGCGTGAGTACGGCAACCAGATCGCCGAGGCCCGTCAGCACCCGCTGACCATGCGTCGCTACATGTGGAAGCTTTCCTACTAATCACAAGTAAGTAGACCTTACGGGTTGATTGAGAGGGGATGGGGTTTGCGCCCCGTCCCCTTTTTTGCTCTGGGGAGGGCGTGTCTGTCGTGTCGCAAAACCCCAGATTAAACCTACCAAAATAAACCTGTCCCTTTTTGGCAGGTGGGAGGAGATGCGTATGATCAAGGCAGTGCTGTTTGACATGGACGGCGTGCTGGTCGATACCGAGTGGTTCTACAACCGTCGCCGCGTGGCATTTATGGAAGAGAAGGGCTTCCACTTTGACGAGATCCCCGATCTTTCGGGGTCTAACGAGCCCGCCATTTGGAAGGCGCTGGTGCCCGACGATGTTGAGCTGCGCGAGCGCCTGCGCGTGGAGTACAAGCAGGTCTACAGCCCGGACCACCCCGTTCCGTATGCCGAGCTTCTCAACGAGCAGACGGAGCCGGTGATGCGCAAGCTGCACGAGCGCGGCGTGAAGTGCGCCATCGCGAGCTCGTCCTATCGCGAGCTCATTGACGAGCTGGTGGAGATTGCCGGTATCGCCGACGTGCTGGACTACACCATCAGCGGTCACGAGTGCAGTGCGTTTAAGCCCGACCCCGAGATCTACCTGCGTGCCATGGAGGCGCTGGGGGTGGAGCCTGCCGAGTGCCTGGTTATCGAGGACTCGCCTTTGGGCATCGAGGCCGGTAAGTGCTCCGGCGCGCGCGTCCTGGCGCTGCGTCCGCACGAGGGCGTTAACCTGGACCAAACGGGAGCCGACGCCGTCATCGACAACCTCGCCGACATTCTGACCGCTTTGTAGCGTCAATTCGCCGCAAGAAGTGCGGATTCACACGTCTCTTGCGGTGGATTGGCTCATTTTGGCTTCGATTTAGATCCGTTTGGCTTCGACTCGGACTAAGTGAGTAGACTTTTTGGCACATGCCGAGCACAAAGCGTATCTGCCTTAGTAAAACCGCAGGTCGGAGAGGTGGCTGTTTTGAGTGCGCTTGGTAGATCGCGAAAAGTCTACTCACTTAGAATTTGGCTCTTTGGTTGGGGAGCTGCTGGCTCGTTTTGGTTGTCGAGAGAGGGTGAATTGAAGCGCCCTCTCGCGCTCCATGCTACAATCGCCGGCATGCCCCACAATTACATCTGCCTTCGAAAGGAGCCTACGTGGCGAACGCCATCGATCAGCTCACGGACCGCGTGCTCGTGCTCGGCCGTCTCACCATCGTCCGCCGCGCCATTACTGCCGTGGCGGTCACCATCTCCGCCGTTCTCCAGACATTTCTGATTCAGGCGTTCATTCGCCCCGCCGACCTGCTTCCGAGCGGCCTCACCGGCGTCGCGGTCCTGCTCGATCGCGTCACCTCGCTCGGCGGCGTTCATATCGACATCTCGCTCGGCATGCTCGCGCTCAACATCCCCGTGGCGCTCCTTTGCTGGAGCGGCATCAGCAAGCGCTTCGTCATCTTCTCGATGATGCAGGTCATGCTCTCGTCGCTGTTCCTCAACATCTTTCACTTCGCCCCGTTTTTGGGCGACAAGATCATGCTCATCATCTTTGGCGGCGTGGTCTCGGGCCTGGGCGCCGCCATCGCGCTTAAGTCCGGCGCATCCACCGGCGGCACCGACTTTATCGCGCTGTGGGTTTCCAACCATACAGGCAAGACCATCTGGGGCGTCATCTTTGGCTTTAACTGCGCTATCCTGGCGATCTTTGGCTTTATGTTTGGCTGGGACAATGCGGCGTATTCCATCGTGTTCCAGTTTATTTCGACCAAGACCATCGACAGTTTCTACCGACGCTACGACCGTGTGACGCTGCAGATCACGACACGCAAGGCAGACGAGGTCATGACAGCCTATGTTGACCATTTTCAGCATGGCATTAGCTGCGCCGAGGTCATTGGCGGATACAGCCGCGA
The DNA here is from genome assembly GCA_019425005.1 of Collinsella sp. GTDB lineage: Bacteria > Actinomycetota > Coriobacteriia > Coriobacteriales > Coriobacteriaceae > Collinsella. The sequence goes on along the minus strand of JAHYYK010000021.1, from coordinate 13,725 downwards.
AAAGATGTATCTGCTGCACGCCGTTGTCTCGACCTACGAGAGCCAGGACATTATCAAGCTGGTGTGCGATATTGATCCCGGCGCCGTGATCAATGTGTTCCACACGCTCAACTTCGTGGGCGGCTGGTGGGGCGGTCATGTCGACGAGCCCATGCCCACGGCCGTACCCGATCCCGACAAGCCCGCGCGCATGGCCAGCAGGCAGGCGCGCCTCAGCGAGCAGGACAGTCTGCAGCAGGACGACGGCAAGTAAGGATTTGCTGTATGTGGTGTATCGTTTTATCAAACTGAGATAACATATAAAAAGACGTTATATACGTATTAGTTATTTCGCTATTTTGATAAGAGTGATCAGATATGCCCGCACCCAAAAATGCACCACTTTACCAGCAGATTTACGACGAAATCAAGGATGCGATCGAGAAAGGTGTTTATGCACCCAAGGAGCGTATCCCGTCCGAGCTTGAGCTTGCCGAGCAGTACGAGGTAAGCCGCATTACGGTGCGTCGCGCCGTTGAGGAGCTGTGCTCCGATGGCTACCTGGTTAAGCAGCAGGGCCGCGGCACCTTTGTCTCCACGCCGCACATCAACCGCCAGTTCCACGCCTCGACGCTGCAGACGTTTACCGCGCTGTGTGCCGACAATGGCATGAAGGCGGGTGCACACGTGGTCGATCGCCAGATTGTGCCGGCACGTCAAAACGAGATGGAGTTCTTTGGCCTGCAGAAGGACGCGCTGCTACTGCACATTAAGCGCGTGCGTACGGCCGACGGCGAGCCCATCTTTGAGGAAAACATCTTTGTGCCGTTTGATACATACCGTGAGCTGTTGACGGCCGATCTTGAGGACAAGTCGATTTTTGCCGAGGTCGAGCGTGTTGGCGGAACGCCGATTGTCTCGGTTGGCTACCGTACGGTCGAGGCCGTTCGCGCTAACGCCGAGCAAGCGGCCGAGTTGGGCATTGCTCCGCACGATCCACTGCTCAATCTGCGTGCCGGCTTTATCGGCCCCAATGGCGAGCCGGTCCTGATGGGTAAGCAGTACTACGTGGGATCGCGCTACGTTATGGTCATGTAGGGTTGGTTCCGCCGTTCTAACGAACGGCGGACCGGTCGACGCCGCAAGCCCGCCAGAGCGGCAATCTGCAGAATGAGCGTGGAAAATCTCCCGTTTTTGGCTCGGTTACGGCCTCAAAGTGGGAGATTATCCACGCTCATCCGGAAAGTGTCCAAAAATCCACGCTCGTTCCTTTCGGATTGCGCCGCCCGTGGCCGGCAGCCGTGCGGCACCGGTCCGCGTGGCGGCGTATAATCGGCGGCAGATGACTTGGACGTTAGGAAACCATGACCGATAGCATGCAGCAGACGGCGCTCGACACGCTCGGCGCCTATTTTGGCTACACCTCGTTTCGCCCGGGGCAGGACCGTATGGTCGATGCGATCCTTGCCGGCTGCGACGCGCTGGGCGTTATGCCCACGGGCGCCGGCAAGTCCATTTGCTACCAGGTGCCCGCGCTCATGCTGCCCGGTATCACCTTTGTGGTGAGCCCGCTGCTGTCGCTTATGGAGGACCAGACCCGTGCGTTGCTCGCGGCGGGTGCGCGGCCCAGCTATCTCAACTCCAGCCTTACTCCGGCCCAGCAAAACACCGTGCTCAAGCGGGCGCGCGAGGGCCGCTACCAACTTATGTACGTGGCGCCCGAGCGCCTGCTCGAGCCGCGCTTTTTGGCCTTTGCGCAGGAGGCCGCAGCGGACGGCGGCATTGGCGTGCCGCTCGTGGCCATTGACGAGGCCCACTGCGTGAGCCAATGGGGACAGGATTTCCGCCCCGCCTACCTGCAGATTCGCGAGTTTATCGATTCCCTGCCGCAGCGCCCCATCGTGGCGGCCTTTACCGCTACGGCAACCGAGCGCGTGCGTGCGGACATTCATCAGATGCTCGGCCTGCAAAACCCCGCGACGGTAGTGACGGGCTTCGATCGCAAGAACCTCTACTTTGGTTGCGAGGAGATGGGCGACAAGGCCAAGGCCGCGTGGGTGCGCGATTATGTGATCGCGCATTCGGGCGAGAGCGGCATCGTGTATTGCTCGACCCGCAAGACGGTCGATGCGCTGGCAGGCGAGCTTGCCGAAGCGCTGGGCCCCAGCGGCATTCGCGTTGGTCGTTACCATGCCGGCATGGGTAACGACGCCCGCCGCCAAAGCCAGCGTGCCTTTATCGATGACGATATTCAGGTGATGGTTGCCACTAACGCCTTTGGCATGGGCATCGACAAGCCCAACGTGCGCTACGTGATTCACAACAACGTGCCCGAGAGCATCGAGGCCTACTACCAGGAGGCGGGCCGCGCCGGTCGCGATGGCGACCCGGCCAGCTGCCACCTGCTGTGGAACGGCAACGATTTTCGCATGCGTCGTTTTTTGATCGACCGCGGCGATGCGGCCGACGAGGCGCTCGACGACGAGCAGCGCGCGTGGGCGCTCCAGAATCGATATCGTCTGCTCAGCCAGATGGAGGGCTACTGCAATACCACCGGCTGCCTGCGCGAATACATGCTGCGCTACTTTGGCGACGAGGCCGCGGCCGAGCATGCGGCAGCGGCTGGTGCGGGCAGCACCGCCACGGACGAGGCCGAGGGCTGCGGCAACTGCAGCAACTGCCTTACGCAGTTCGAGGTCGAGGACGTCACCGATATGGCCCGCGCCACCGTGCGCTATGTGGCCACGCGCCCCATGCGCTTTGGCAAGTCGCTCATCGCCGACGTGCTCCACGGCGGCAACACCGAGCGCATTCGCCAGATGCATCTGGACGAGGACCGCGGCTACGGTGAGCTGTCGAGCGAATCGGTCGGGCGCATCAAGGACATCATCGGTCAGCTGTGCGGCCGCGGTTATTTGGCCACCTCGCAGGGGCAGTACCCGGTCGTTGGGCTGGGCCCGCGTGCCGTCGAGGTCGAGGATGAGGCGTTCGCCTTTACCGTTAAACGTCGCGCGTCCAAGCGCAAGGCCTCGGCCCGTGCCCGCCGTGCGGTGGATCTGCTGCGCGAGGAGGCTGAGCTGGATCAGCGCCCGCGCGTGGGCGACGATGCCGAGCTGTTCGAGCGCCTGCGTGCGCTGCGCAAGGAGATCTCGACCGAGCTGGAGATGGCGCCGTACATGGTCTTTTCCGACAAGGCACTGCGCGGCCTGTGCCGCTTGCGCCCTCAGACACGCGAGGAGCTTATCCGGGTCAACGGTATCGGCGAGAAAAAGGCCGACGCCTTTGGCGAGCAGTTTATGGCGGCGATTGAAGAATTTGAGTCCGAGCATGCGCGGGATGGAGCGTAATGATGGCAGCCGATAGCAAGACCGAACGTTCCGAGCGCGCCGAGGTGTCCGCCGTGCCGCTGTACCAGCAGGTTATGGACGACCTAAAGGGCGAGATCGCGCGCGGCGTGTACGCGGCCGGCTCGCGTATTCCTTCCGAGATGGAGCTCGCGAAGTCCTACGGCGTGGGACGCATCACCGTGCGCCGCGCCATCGAGGAGCTGTCGCGTGCGGGGTATCTCAGCCGCCAGCAGGGGAGGGGTACCTTTGTGTGCGCTCCCAAGCTCAAGCGCAAGATTCGCCAGAAGGGTGACGTCCAGAGCTTTACCGAGGGTTGTGCTGCCAACGACATGGTGCCGGGTGCGCGTCTGGTGTCGCGCACGGTGGTCGCAGCGACGCACGAGGATGCGGCGTTTTTTGGGGTGGAACCCGGCTGTGAGCTTATCGTGGTCGAGCGCGTGCGCACGGCCGACGGCGTGCCCGTCATGCTCGAGAACAACGCCTTTGTGCTCGCCGACCATCCCTACCTGCAGACGCTTGCCGATAAAGACCTCGCCGATAACTCGATCTTTGCGCTCGTTGCAGAGCATTCGGGCCGCGCGCCGCTCAAGTCCGATCCCTGCACCGTGGAGATTGCGCTTGCCGATGCTCAGGCGGCCCCGCTGCTGGAGGTGCCGGTCGGCGAGCCGCTCTTTTATATGGAGGCGTACTTTACCGATGCGGACGAGCGGCCCCTACTGCTCGGTCGTCAAAAGATCGTTGGCTCGCGCTACGTGTTTGACATCTAACGTCCACAGATAGAACAACATAGAACAAGTTTGGCGAAATGACTTCACCCACGACAGCTTGCGTGCTATAAATAGGACAACATAGAACGACCGCAGGTACGAGCAGCCGTCACCAAAAGCCACCACACAAGGAGGAGCATCAGCATGAACGCACATGATCTGATTCAGGAAATTATCGAGCGCAAGGGCAAGGTCGAGAATGTCTTTTGGATCGCCTGCGGCGGTTCGATGATCGACCTGATGCCGGCCAACGAGCTGCTCAAGCGCGAGGCGACCACGTTTACCTCGACGGTTTACACGGCGCGCGAGTTTTGCCTGATGGCCCCCAAGAGTCTTGGCGAGAAGTCACTCGTCATCGCCTGCAGCCACAGCGGCAATACGCAGGAGGTCGTCGACGGTTGCGAGATGGCGCTGGCAGCCGGCGCCGAGGTCGTTGCCCTCACCGACTGCGAGGGCTCAAAGATCGACAACGGCAAGTGGACCACCTGGGTCTATCCGTGGGGCAAGGGCGAGTCGCAGGCCGAGGTCCCGCAGGGCATTGGCGTGCTAATGGCTGCCGAGCTGCTCGACCAGCAGGAGGGCTACGAGGCGCTCGCCGACATCTACGCCGGCCTTAAGCAGATGGACGCGCTGCTGCCCGCCGCCCGCGAGAAGGTCAACGCCGAGCTGGGCGATCACTTTGCCGAGCTCTGCCAGCAGCACAAGTTCTTCTATATCCTGGGATCCGGCCCCAACTTTAGCCAGACCTACGCTATGGCCATCTGTTCGCTCATGGAGATGCAGTGGCAGCACTGCTGCTACATCCATTCCGGCGAGTACTTCCACGGTCCCTTCGAGGCCACCGAGCCCGGCGTGTTCTACTTTGTGCAGCTCGGATCGGGTGAGTGCCGCCCCATGGAGGAGCGCGCACTTGCGTTCCTCAACACGCACACCGATACGGTCATGGTACTCGATGCGCTCGAGTACGGCCTGGGCGACGTGCCCGCCAGCGTGCGTTCGTTCTTGGAGCCGATCTTCTTCTACGCGATGAGCTGCGAGCTGCGCGCCGCCCGCGGCAAGGTGTTCGACCACAGCCCCGAGGTTCGTCGCTACATGGGCATCGAGCAGTACTAAGTAACGGGAAAACCATTCACCTTCGATTCGCAAGGGCGCAGCGCGAGTCAAAAAAGCGGGCCGCGCCGGGGATTTCCGGCGCGGCCCGCTTGGTATCGCGCTTAGATTCGCGAGGTGTCGCGGCAACCGACGCTTACTTGGCGTCGTAGGCCTCGGCATCCCACCAGTCGAGCTGGGCGATGTTGTCGCGGATGTGCTGGCAGCTCTTGTGGAAGCCCTCGAGCTCGTGCTCGGAAAGGTCGAGCGTGTAGACCTCCTCGACGCCCTCGGCGCCGATCACGCACGGCAGGGAGGTGAAGATGCCCTCCTCGCCATACTGGCCGGTCATAAGCGTAGAGGCCGAAAGCACGGCGTGCTCGTTGTGCAGCACGGCGGCACAGACGCGCGCGGCGGAGTTGGCGACGGCGTACTCGGTGCACTGCTTGCCAGCGTAGGTCACATAGCCGCCCTTGCGCGCGAGTTCCTCGACCTCCATGTGGTCGAACGCGTACTTGTCGGGGTTCTCGGCCTGAAGCTCGGTGAGGCTCTTGCCGGCGATGGTCGCGGCCTTAAAGGCGGCAAGCTGGCTAAAGCCGTGCTCGCCGATCATGTAGGCGTCGATGGACTTGGGGCTCACGCCGACCTTCTTGGAGATCTCGGTGCGCAGGCGGGCCGAATCTAGGCCGCAGCCCGAGCCGATGATCTTCTTGGGATCGTAGCCGGTCAGGTGCCACAGCTCGGTGCACACGACGTCGCAGGGGTTGGAGATGCTCACGAAGATGCCGTCGAAGCCGGCGTCGACGATGCGCTTGGCAAAGGTGCGCGCGGCGTCGGTGGTAAAGAACAGCTCGCCGTCGCGGTTACCGGCGGCCAGCGCGACCTTGCCGGCGGCGTTGACGATGACGTCGCAGCAGGCCAGCTCCTCGTAGTGGTCGTAGCAGTTGACGATCTTGGTGTTGTACGGGACAAACGAAAGGGAGTCGCGCAGGTCCTGGACCTCGGACGTCACCTTGGCCTCGTTGATATCGCACAGGTACAGCTCATCGGCAATGCCCTGCATGAGCAGGCTGTTGGCGACATGTGCTCCTACGTGGCCCTGGCCGACCACACCGATCTTACGCGTCTGGTACATATATGTATCCTTTCGGCCGAGTTTTTCGCGTCGAACCATTGTAGCCTCCTGCTATCACTTTGCCAGACTAAAGCGCCATAGATTTTTGGGACATGCCGTAATCTCTACTTTTGGAGTGATTTGGGCCGCTGGCGGTGTCTCGGAGCGATGTACTCGCGCGGATGGGGCCGCTCGTTGTACCATAACTGCAACTGACTCGTAAGGAGCATCCATGCCCATTCGCATTCCCGACGCCCTCCCTGCCGCCGCGCAGCTCGAGAGCGAGAACATCTTTGTCATGACCGAGTACCGCGCGCTGCACCAGGACATCCGTCCGCTGCGCGTGCTCATCCTCAACCTCATGCCCACCAAGATCGCCACCGAGACGCAGATCATGCGCAAGCTCTCCAACACGCCGCTGCAGGTGGAGGTGGACCTGCTGCGCACCAAAACGCACGAGGCCACCCACGTGAGCGCCGGCCACCTGGAGACGTTTTACCGCACGTTCGACGACATCCGCGACATCCACTACGACGGCCTGATCATCACGGGCGCGCCGGTGGAGCAGATGCCGTTCGAGGAGGTCGACTACTGGCCCGAGCTCTGCCAGATCATGGATTGGTCCACCACGCACGTGCACTCTACGCTGCACATTTGTTGGGGCGCGCAGGCCGGTCTGTACCATCATTACGGCATTCAGAAGTATGACCTGCCGGCAAAGGCGAGCGGCGTGTTCGAGCATTATCTGGTCAAGCCGCAAAGCCCGCTGGTCCGCGGCTTTGACGACCGTTTCTATGCCGTGCATTCGCGCAACACCGATGTGCGCCGCGAGGACGTGGAGGCCGAGCCGCAGCTTGAGGTCGTGGCCGTGTCCGACGAGGTGGGCCTGTATATTGTCAAGTCGACCGACAGCCGCCGCTTCTTTGTCTTTGGCCACCCCGAGTACGATACCGACACGTTGCGCCTGGAGTACGAGCGCGACGTGAAGCGCGGTCTCAACCCCCAGGTGCCGGCGCATTACTTCCCGAACGACGACCCCACCGCCGAGCCGCGCAACGTCTGGCGCAGCCAGGCTCAGCTGCTCTACACCAACTGGCTCAACTACTACGTCTACCAGACCACGCCCTACGACCTGGCTCGCGCCGGCGAGGAGCACTAGGCCGCTGTCGTGGCTGTGGCTGCGGCGGTTATCGTGGCCGCTACGCGACGAGCGTGGATAATCGGACGCATGTTGAATGAGCGTGGATAATCTCCCACTTTTGGTCGAGGAACAGGCCCAAAGTGGGAGATTTTCCACGCTCGATTTTTCTGCGGCTGTCGTAGGCGGCAGCACCACGCGTCGAGTGTTTACGGACAGCATCGCAAACTAGGTAGTTTCGAGCCACAGCATATTTTCTTTTAAGGAAATCGACGGCTTTTGAGGCATAAAGATGTGGAGACAGGGACCTCTGGACAACCGCTCTACCTGCAGATATAGAGCATTGGCCTAAAACGTCCAAAACCGTCAAGCATTTGGTCAGCTGCTGGACAGCATTTGGTCAGACTTCGCATGAAACCGTCTGGTACGTTGGCGCCGTTCCAAGAGTTTGGAGGCGACATGGCAAACATGACGGCGAATCAAAGACTTGCAGGTCACATTAAGGCATGCGAACAGCAGATGAGCTGCGTGTACGCGCGAACTGCGGCGGAGGCAAAGCAGATTGAGCGACGGGTGGCGGCGGGAAGTCTCGAGGCGGTCATGCCAGGGCTGTATGCGCGTCCGGAATATTGGTCCGAACTCAAGTTTCGACAGCGTTATCTGCATCGGGTGCGGGCCCTTGCGCAAAAGCATCCCGACTGGACGTTTTGCTCCTATACGGCGGCTGTTATCTATGGCCTTTCGGTTTCGCATGCCAATTTGACGCACATCCATATCGCCGTGGCACCGGCACAATCAACGACGCCGGACTCTCAGGTCGTTCGCCATCGTTATGTTCGTCAAACACGGGCCACCCAGATGGACATTGCCGTGACCGATATCGATCAAACGATTACGGATTGCCTGGTCGATGCATCGTTTGTCGAGGGACTGATCATTGCGGACTCGGCGCTTCATGAGCAGCTGTTGTCGAAGGAGCATCTCGTTGAGGCAGTCAACAAGCTTGGCTTAAATCGTCGCGGTGTTGTGACGGCGCGCAGGGTTGCACGGTATGCCGATGGCCTGTCGGAAAGCGGTGGCGAGTCCAAGGCGCGCGCCCTGATGATCGAGCGCGGCTGGCAGACGCCGGAGCTGCAAATTGAGCTGTTCGACCCGGTTGAGCCGGGACGGCCGTATCGCGTCGACTACTTGTGGCGCGTGGAAGATCGGCTGATCATCGGGGAATTTGACGGATTCGTTAAAAGCGAGAAGGCAGCGGAGGAGGGCAAGCTCGCAAAGGCGCAGTTTGATGAGCGCCAGCGCGAGTCGAGGCTTTCGCTGCTTGATAACTGCAGGATCGTGCGCTTGTGCTGGGATGATCTGAGGGATCCGGCAAAGCTCGATCGCAAGCTCAAAGTTGCCGGCGTGCCGCGTGCATGTTGAGGCGGTTGCGGGGCGTTAAGCTGCACGAGCGCGGATAATCGGACACACGAGCGCGGAAATCTGGACGCGCGTTGATTGAGCGTGGATTTTCAGACATACGAGCGTGGATTATCGGACGTTTGAATAATGAGCGTGGATAATCTCCCGTTTTTTGCCCCCGAACAGTCCCAAAGTGGGAGTTTTTCCACGCTTATCTTGCGGGTGCGATACAACGACATTTAGGCGCTGACGATGTTGGGCAGCGGCAGGTCGTGGACGTCGGTGGGGACGTGGTCGATGCGCTGTTCGTCAAAGGCGATGCCGACGATTTGGCATGCGGGCGAGAGCATGGACAGGTAACGGTCGTAGCAGCCGCCGCCGTAGCCCAGGCGCGCGCCGGTTTGGTCGAAGGCCACGAGCGGCACAACAATCATGTCGAGTGCTTCGGCAGGCACGATGGGGAAGCGGTTGCTGCCGATGTCCGCGGCAGCGAAGGCTCGCGTGGGATGAGTGATAAACGGAGCCGCGGACGCATCGTCGGCGGCAACTGCCCGCATGCACATACGCTGGCCACAAGCTGCGGCTTCGGCTGCCGAGAGCATGCACGGATAGGCTGCGCGCCAGCCGCGCGCGGCGGCCGCAGCGGCAAACGCGGCAGGGTCTGCCTCGGAACCCATCGCGGCATAGACGGCAACGGTGCGCGGCGCCGCGGCATCCAAGCGGCCCAGCAGCTCAGCCAGCCGCGTGCAAATGACAGCAGACTTTGCCTTCCGAACATCCAAATCAATCGCATCGCGCCGAGCAATTACCGCCCGCCGCAACTCAGCCTTATCCATCCTAGCCCCCTCCCCCAAACCTACCAAAAAGGGACAGGTTTATTTTGGCAGGTTTTATCTGGGCAAATGTCGAAACCACCACAAAGGTGCCTGTCCCCTTTGTGGTGGTTTTGCTTGCTGTGGCTAGCCCAGCAGGTCGACGACGTTAAAGCCGGCGTTGCTCTTGGCGATGACGTCGCGGCCGCCAAAGACGCAGGTGGGCGACTCGGCTGCGATGCGCGTCACGTCGGTGCCGAGCGAGCGCAGCTCACCGGGCGTGGCGGCGAGCATCTGGGCGCGACGCTCCTCGCGCGCATGCGGATCGAGCCCGGCCAGGTAGGTCGTGTTGCGGCGCTTGGTGAGCGCGTACGGCTTCACCGGCGCGTCCATGCCGCTCACGCAGCTCACGATAAAGCCCTCAAAGGCGGCTTCGTCGGGCTCAAAGCTGCCGAGCCATTCGCCTGCGCGCGCCACGCGCTCAATCGAGGGATCGATCGCCGGGTCGCGGTAGGTGTAGAACGCCGCCTGACGCTCACCTGCCGCGCGGAATCCGCAGCCGTACGCCCCGCCCTTCACGCGGATCTCGTTCCACAGGTAGTCGTAGGAGAGCGCGTTGGCAGCCACGGCCCAAGTGCCTGTCACGTCAATGCCCAGGCGACGCGGGTCGCACGCGCTTGCCGCAAAGCAGATGTCGCTGGGGATCACGAAAGCCTCGTGGCGGTCGCACGGCGCCGGCACCACGAGCGCGTCGCGGCCGGCACCATCGCCCGCACCCAGCCCCAGGTTGCCCGCGGCATCCCAGTACGCGTCAAAGTCCTCATCGCTGCCGGTAAAGCTCGCCATGCAGCCATCGGCCACAAAGATGCGGCCTGCCAGCTCGGCAAGCTTGGCGCGCAGGTCGTCCAGGCGCTCGTCAAAGTGGTCGAGCAGATCGCGCAGGAACAGGTAGAAGTCCACGCCCGAAAGCTGCTCGCGCACCACGGCCGAAGGCGAGCTGTAGCTCATCGCGCGACCGAGCGCCGCCGAGTGACCGTTGTTGATAAAGCCCTGCTCAAGCCCAATGCGAATCTGCGTGAGCACGTCGCGCACGCGGTCGGCGTCGGCATCTGCCAAAAGCGTGCTCGACCATACCTCGCGCGGCAGACTCGCCAGTGCATTAATCTTCTCGGACAGGGCGCCGGCGCTCACCAGCAGGTAGGGGCGCACGCCGTCCACGTCGGGCTGGGTCATGACTTCGGTCGTAAAGCTCAAAAAGCCCAGCTTGCCAGCGAGCAAGTTGTCGAGTTCCTCGGCCGAGTGCTCGCGCGTGGACAGCTGCTTAAGCAGGCGGCAGAGCAGCGTCACACAGGGCAGGTCCTCAAACGCGACGCAGCTCAGGTCGAAATACTGCATGGCGTAGGCCAGGCGGTTGGTAGGGATGTCGTGGCGCAGACAGGGGATGGGCGCGGTCGTGTCCACGACCAGTGACGGTTCGGGGCGCGCCTCGCCAATGTCGGACACGCGCAGGCGCGGCAGCGTGGCCTTGTCCTCGGGCGTGTCCTCGGCTTCCTGCGCGGCACGCAGCGCGGCCGTGCGCTCGACCACGTCGGCCAGCTCGGAATCGGTCATGGCGTCGCGCTTGGCTGCCAGCTCGATGGCCTCGGCACCCTCCGAACCCTCGGCGGCGTCCACCGGCACCAGCTCGACGAGCGCCATGTGGTCGTTCTCCAGCACCAGCTCGCGCAGCAGGTCCTCAAAGTAGGTGCCGTCCAGCTCGCTACGCAGCTCCTCGTACACCGGGCCGTACTTGAGTGCCAGCGTCGCGGCGTCGTCATCGTAGAGCCAGGTGCTCAGCGCGTCGCACGCAATGGCCACGCCGTCGGCGATGCCGTAGTCGCGCTGGCGCAGATCGTATTCGTTGCTGCTGATGATGGCTTCCAGGCGCTCGCGCGGAACGCCGTGCTCGTACAGGTCGCGGCAGGCGTCCTGGAACACGCGGCGCAGCTCGCGCGCCACGCCGGGCTGCGCGTTTTGCAACATGATGAGCTCGTAGGGCTGCAGGCTCTCGGCCGCGGTGTAGCTCACCACGTTGCCGCCTAGGCCGGCGGCCAGAATGGCCTTCTTAACCGGTGCTTCGTTGGAACCCAGCAGCGCCTCAAACAGGATATCCGCCGCGATCGTGCGCTTGCGATCGAGCGCGCTGCCCAGCACCAGGCCCAGGCCCACCAGGGCGTTCTCGGGTGTGGTGGCCATCTCGACGCGCTTGTACTCGCAGGTCACGGGCGCCTGCACGTCCAGCGGATTGGGCGCCAGCGTGGACGGGTCCTCGCCGGCGGCGACGGCGGCGTCCATGCGGCGGCTCGCGGCACTCGGCTGCGACAGATAGCGCTCGTCCAAAAAGGCCAGCGCGCGGTCCACGTCCAGGTCACCGTAGAGCGTGATGTAGGAGTTGGAAGGATTGTAGTGACGCGCGTGCGTGTCCAGGAACTGCTCGTAGGTGAGCGCCGGAATCGCGCGCAGGTCGCCGCCGCTCTCGTGCGCATAGGCGGTATCGGGATAGAGCGCGGCGTTGACGGCGTCGTCCAGCACGCTCATGGGGTCGGACAGCGCACCCTTCATCTCGTTGAACACCACGCCGTTATAGCGCAGCGTGCCCTCGCGCAGGCTCGCGGAGCTGTCGCTGCCCTCGATCTCGACGCTCTCCGGCAGGTCCAGCTCGTAGTGCCAGCCCTCCTGCTCAAAAATGGTGGGCTTGGTATAGATGGCCGGGTTGAACACCGCGTCCAGGTACACGTCCATCAGGTTGTACAGATCCTGCTCGTTGGTGGTCGCAACGGGGTAGATGGTCTTGTCGGGGTAGGTCATGGCGTTGAGGAACGTCTGCATGGAGCTCTTGATCAGGTCCACGAACGGCTCCTTGACGGGAAACTTGGCCGATCCGCACAGCACCGAGTGCTCAAGAATATGGAACACGCCGGTGGAATCGGCCGGCGGCGTCTTAAAGCCAATGGCAAAGGCCTTGTTTTCGTCGTCGCATGCCAGGTACAGCAGGCGAGCGCCCGAGGCGGTGTGGCGCAGCACGTAGGCGTCCGAGTCGAGCTCGGGCACGGTCTCGCGGCGCTCGACGGCAAAGCCGTGGCAGGTGGTGCCGGGCACCAGCAGCGCGGCGGCAGCGGCGCGCGGGTCGGTTGAGGTAGTGGGCATATGCAGTCTCCTTTGACGCCCCAGCGGGGGCGAATCGAGTCGAATCCTCGAGAGTATACCCATATGGGGCCGCGGCTCTGCGGCGAACTGAAGACGATGCCAGCGGATTGGGCATAGGCCCCGCGTGCCCGCCGCACGAGCGTGGATTTTCGGATGAAATAATCCGTCGCGGGTCCAAATGCCGTCCAATTATCCACTCCCGCACACCTTTCGTCTCCAACCGTGAGATGAGAGATAGACGAGAGACGTATACGAAAGATGGCTGTACAGCAAAGAGCCAAACAATTAATGGTGCTGTTTGGTTGGTGATTGTTTTTTCAGTAAAAACACTTACGAATAAAGCAAGTTGCAAACAGCTGCCCCTTATTTCGTACTCATTTTTAAGGCGAGAAATTGCCGCCATATGATCGGACGAGTTTCAACGATTGCGATTTAGTATTTGGCGCGGATGCGGTCGATTCCGATGAAACGCTAGTTGACCACGCGGTAGATTGCGCTTTCTCCCAGACGCCCCGGCAATGCGCAATAAGCCAGATAACGAAGCGATTGCCGGTGCGTCTATCCATAGGGAATTCCGGGAAAGTTTCTGCGGACAGTCAAAAGATTCGTCGGCCCCAAGCGGATTAAAGGTATTTGCATAAGACGTCATTTAACTAGAGACGATGCATATTGAATCGTTCATTGAACTTGCACGCTGTGCCCAACAACGCCGATTGATGTTTTAAGGGGCTTGATGAAAGAACAGAACCAAAATAATACTTGCATAGTTGGTTATATAAAGTATTATAACGTTATGGGATGAATGAAGGGTTCATCTAAGTGAGTTAGGAGTAAGGGATGTTCAATTTCGATGAGCCTCGTTACGAGAAGGTTGTGAGCGATGCCCTCGCTC
>JAHYYK010000020.1:27289-39527 GCA_019425005.1 Collinsella sp. | reverse complement strand
GGCGTATCGTTGATGTTGGCGACCGGGTTCATGAGCAACAGTAGCGGATAGTGCCACAGGTAGATGCTGTACGAGCGCTTGCCAACCCACACGAGCGGCTCGGCGGACAGTGCGCGGGCAACCATTCCCTGGGGCTGCACGCAGGCCGCGATGACCATGAGCGTGAGGATGGAGCATAACAGCGTGCCGCCGCGATACTGGAACGCGGTGTAGCCGTTGGTGAGCGCGACCATGGCGGCAAGGCCAACCAGACCCACGACGCCCAACACATCGATGGATGCAGGTGAGGACCAAAAACGCACGAGCGTACTCGGCTGAGTCGGGACGGTCTCGGCTGCGCCGTCGGTCGTAGCGTCATGCTTGCTTTCGGCGTTCTTGCCGTGCTTGGCGGCGCCAGCCAGGCGATTGAGCCCCAAACGATGAGCGAGACGCACCGGTGCCAGGTCGCAATCGGGGATAAAGGCCATCCAGGCGCCCAGCAGCAGCGAGAACACGCGGGTGTCGGTGCCGTAGTACACGCGGCTGGGGTCGGCGGCGGGGTTATAGAGCACCATCATGGCGATGGCGGAGACAGCAGCCAGGCCCAGAACCATGCGGCGCGTGTTGGGCTTGCTCATGTGCATGGATACCATAGCGAGCAGCAGCGGGGGCCAAACCAGGTAGAACTGTTCCTCGATGGCGAGCGACCAAAAGTGCGTAAGCGGCGAGGGATCGCCCAGGGCGTTGAAGTACGAGACGTCCTGCATAATCTGCCACCAGTTGTTAAAGAACAGCAGCGACGGCAGAATGTCGGGACGCATCTTGGTGAGCATCACGTGGTTAAAGATGGTGCACAGCGCGCAGGTCACGAACACTACCGTTACCACGGCGGGGACCAGGCGACGGATGCGGCGAATCCAGAAGCTCTTAAGGTCGATGCGACCGGTCTTAGCGACTTCGTTGAGCAGCAAGCGCGTGATCAGAAAGCCCGAAAGCACAAAGAAGATCGTGACGCCAAGCAGGCCGCCCTGAGCCCACGTGAGGTTGAGGTGATAGAGCACCACCGCGACGACGGCAAGCGTGCGCAGGCCGTCAAGGGCAGGGATGTAGCGGGACTTGGGGCGAGCAGGCGTCTGCTCCGCGGCGGGAGTGTTGGCGCGGCCCGCGTTGTTGGCAGAAGCGCGATGGGGGCTCGCGGTGCGTCGCGGCTCGTTGGCACGGCGCTCGCCCTTCACGCGTTCGTGCGGCGCCGGCTCGTTGCCCGTGCGGCGTCGACCGCGCGAGCCCGATTGCGAGAATTGTTCCATAATACATCATCCAATGACGAGAATAATCAGCACGTATTCATTGTAGCTGCCTACCCCTGTGAATGCTTGCTGCTGGCGCAAGCTCAAGCGCGCGTCCACATCAAAGTGGACTAAAGTTATAGGGGGTGCGAGAGTGCACAATCGTTGGTCGATGGTGGGCGCAAAGCCCGAAGACGAGGAGGTTTCCATGGCGGATCACAGCATCGTTGCGGTGTTCGGCAGCATGAACATGGACCTTTCGGTGGCGTGCGAGCGCATGCCGCGCGCGGGCGAGACGGTCGATGGCAGCGGTTTTATCACCAACGCCGGCGGTAAGGGAGCCAATCAGGCCGTTGCCGCTGCGCGCATGGGTGCGCGCACGTGCATGATCGGCGCTGTTGGGCGCGATACCTTTGGCGATGCGCTTGTGGCAGGGCTCCAAGATGCCGGCGTGGGCGTTGAGTCCGTGACACGTCTCGACGACGTGGAGACCGGTACTGCGACTATCATTCGCTGTGAGAGCGACAACCGCATCGTGCTGTCGCCGGGCGCCAACCATGCGCTTGCGGGCGAGGACGTTGCCCGCGCACTGAGGCGCTTGGTGGCCGACGAGCTCGACGGCGATGCCAGCGAGATTGCCCCGGCTGCTGGCGGCGTCTTTATCGCCCAGGGCGAATGTGACCTTGCGGCGACGGCCGGGGCGCTTGCTTGCGCTCACGAGCTGGGGTTCTATACGATCTTTAACCCGGCGCCCGCCTGCGACCTGCCGGCAGGAGCGTGGCCAGCGGTCGACCTGGTCTGCCCCAACGAGACCGAGTGCCAGGTACTGACGGGCATTCTGCCCACGGATGATGCGAGTTGCGTCGCCGCGCTCAATGCGCTGCTCGACAAGGGCGCCGGGGCTGCGGTCATCACGTTGGGCGGCGCCGGCTCGGTTACGCTCGGCGATGGCGGTGAGCCGCTGCGCATGCCGGCGCTTTCGAGCGCGGTGGTCGATACGACGGCCGCGGGCGATACGTTTATCGGCGCGTTGGCGGCGGCTCGTCTGGAGGGCCTGCCGCTCTTTGAGTGCATGGCGGCGGGTGCTCGCGCCTCGGCGGTGACGGTGTCGCACCTGGGCGCTCAGCAATCAATTCCCACGCGTGCGGAAGTCGAGCACAAGTTTGGTTTAGACGGTTTGGATGTAGACGGAGAAGCGGAGTAGAACAATGGCAACCAAGAAGCTGATCCTTGATCTGGATATGGGTGTGGATGATGCGATGGCGCTTGCCTACGCCATCGCGAGCCCCGAGGTGGAGCTCGTCGGCATCACCACGTGCTTTGGCAACGTGCGCGTCGAGCAGTCGGCGCACAACTGCTTGGCGGTGCTCGACCTGTTGGGTCGTCCCGAGGTGCCGGTGTACCTGGGCGCCGATCGTCCCATGAAGGCGACCGAACCCTACACGCCGCCGGCGTCCACCACGCTTATCCACGGCAAGAACGGCATCGGCGGCGCAAGCGTGCCCGCCTCGCCGTACGAGCCGGTGGGCGCGACGTCGGCCGACGGCAATGCGGCGGTCGATTACCTGATTGATGCCGCGCGTACCTATGGTCCCGATCTGGTCTACGTTGCGACCGGCCCGCTCACCAATCTGGCGCTTGCCCTGGAGCGCGATGCGGCGGAGATGATGTCTATCGGTCGCGTGGTCGTGATGGGCGGTGCGCTTACCGTGCCCGGAAACGTGAGCGCCGGTGCCGAGGCCAACATGGCGAGCGACCCCGAGGCGGCCGATGCCGTGCTGCGTTCGGGCCGCAAGCTCACTATGGTGGGGCTGGATGTGACGCATCGCGTGGTGCTCACGCGCCGCGACGTTGCCGGCTGGACGGGCTCGGGCACTATGGCTGGCTGCGCGTTTGCGAGCATGGTCGAGCACTATATCGGTTCGTACGAAATGAACGCGCCCTACCTGGGCGGCTGCGCGCTGCACGATCCGCTGGCGGTTGCCGTGGCGATTGATCCCACGCTCGTGGGTGCGCTCGGCTGTAACCTTCGTGTCGACCTGCTGGGCGAGTATCGCGGCCGCACCATCTGCGACGAGCACCGCCTGTCCGATCCGGACAAGAGCGCCCTTGTGGCGCTAACCGTGGACGCCCCGCGCTTCCTCGCGGAGTTCAAGGCACGTATGGCCCGTATCCTTGGCTGATCCGCAAGATTGAGACGGCCTCCCAATCGTTTCAACGCTTCCAAAACCGTTCACGGACGATATGCTACCGTTGGTCGGCTGTGGACGGTGCTCCCCGCGAAGATATGGGCTATCATTCTTTGCTGCGCGGATTGTTACTTCTAGGGAGGCATGCCCGCGCCTCGATACAACGGATTGTTACTGGTAAGGCATGACCGCGATAGCTCGGCTATTTGCAGTCATGCCTTTTCTTTTTGATAATTCCGAAAGGAGGTTCAATAATGCTTGCGATTAAAAAGCTCAACAACAATGCCGTTCTTTGCCGCGACGGGCAGGGGCGCGACGTGATCGCCATGGGCAGGGGCGTCGGGTTTGGGGGAGAATTTCCCCGCGAGCTGCCGCTCTCTAAGATTGAGCATACGTTTTATGACATCGACCCCAAAGGGCAGGACGTCATGCGCGACCTTCCTTCTGAGATCGTGATGTTCACGGCCAAGGTGATGGACATCGTCGCCAACGAGCTGCCCTATGATCTGTCGACCAAGGCGACATTGTTCATGGCCGATCACCTGTCATTTGCGGTGGAGCGCGCGCAAAAGGGTTTTCGTATTGCGATGCCTCTCGCCTATGAAGTGCGCGAGACATATCCTAAGGAATACAAAGCGGCGCAGTTTATCGTTATGAGGCTCGAAAAGGAGCTTGGTGAACGACTTCCCAAAGAAGAGATTGCCAGCATTGCCATGAATCTCGTCAATGCGCGGGTTGTTCAGGCCATCGAGACCGCGAGCAAACCCACCAAGCAGTTTGACGATATGCTAGAAGATGTCACTGAGATCGTCGAGAGTGATTTTCGCATCATCGTTGACCGCGATTCCTACGATTTCACTCGCTATGCCACGCATCTGCGGTACCTGTTCAAGCGCATTCAAGCCGGCGAGTCGCTGAACAGCGCCAACATGCAGATGTACAAGAACTTTCGTGAGGAGTTTCCGCAGTTGGCAGAGTGCGTGAAGCATATCGGTTCCTATTGTCGTGAAACGTGGGACGCCACGCTCTCCGAGGAGGAGGAACTCTATCTGATGATCCATCTCAACCGGATCATCTCCAAAAAAGGATTGTAACCCGTAGCCATTCGGGGCATGACCTTTGCCGATTCGAACAGTAAGCCAAGATTGTGCAAAGGAGCCAATGATGGCAAATTACAAAAAGGTGGCAGAGCAGATTCTCTCCACTGTGGGCGGGGCGGAAAACGTGGCTTCGGTTACGCATTGCATGACGCGCCTGCGCTTCAACCTCAAGGATGAAAGCCTCTCGAATGATGAGAAGCTTGAGGACATCTCGTCTATCATCAGCGTCGTGCACGCCGGAGGGCAGGTGCAGCTGGTGGTCGGGCCCACGGTCGACAAGGTCTACGACGAGGTTTGTAAGCAGGGCGGATTCGAGGTCACGGTATCGATTGACGAGGAACTCGATGGCCCTCAGCTTAGCTGGAAGGAGCGCTTGGCGCCCAAGCACCTCTTCAATCAGCTGCTCGATGCCGTGAGCGGCGCTATCACCCCGATCCTTCCGATCTTTTGTGTCGCCGGTATCTTCAAGATGCTCGTTATTCTGTTTGGGCCCGAAGGCGCCGGTTTTATGTCCGAAACGAGCGACCTGTATCGGATCCTTTCCCTGGTGGGCGATGCAGCGTATTACTACTTCCCGGTGTTTGCCGCCTATAGCTCGGCTAAGAAGTTCAAAACGAGTCCTGTGCTGGCACTGCTCATCGCTGTTGTGATGATTTATCCCGACATGCTCGCTATTGTTGAGGACGGAAAGCCTTTCAGCGTCTTCGGCATCCCCATGCAGCTCGTCAACTACACCCAGGCTGTTCTTCCGGTCATCTTGATCACCTGGGCCCAGTCCTATGTTGAGCGCTTCTTTAAGAAGATCTCGCCTGATATGTTGCGCATTCTGATCGTACCCGTGGGTACGGTGCTCGTGATGTTGCCGGTCGCGCTGTGCCTCTGCGGCCCTGCCGTCCAATTTGTCATGGGCCTTGTGGCCGATTTCATCATTTGGCTCGCCTCTGTTGCCGGTCCCGCTGCGACCGCGGTTATCGGCGCATTCTGGAATCTGATCATCGCCACCGGCATGCACGTGCCGATCTATACCGCCATATTGCCCGCCGCGCTCCAGAACGGTTACGACGCCATCTTATACCCCGGCACCGCGGTTGTAGCCTACACCACGCTTGCCATCGCGCTCGCCTATGGCCTGCGCGCTAAGGGCAAGGAGAGTCGAGCCACGGGCTGGAACTTGTTCATCACCTATGCCTTCGGTCGCGTGAGTGAGCCCATCATCTACGGCATCCTGTTTCGCGACAAGAAGGCTCTTACCTGGAACATGATTGGTGGTGCTGTCGGTGGTCTGCTGGTAAGCCTTCTTCATGCCAACGTCTATATCTTCACTGGCGTTGGTTTCCCATGGATGAACGTGCTCATGTTTGCTCAGGATATCATCCCTGGCACCATCGGGTGTCTTGCTGGCGGTGCCGTGACGTTTGCGTTGGCGATGATTTTTGGATTTGAAGGACAGGAGAAGATGCCGTTGAAGTCCAAGAGCGGCGATTCCGAGGCCGTTGAATCCGTCGAGGCATAAGAGGCTACTACACAAATATGCTCCCCAGCCGTTGCGCGGTCCGACCCCTTGGCCGCGCAACGGTACTGTGCTGTTGCGCGGCACTTGCCGAGTCCGTTGCGTTCGACAGTGTGGGCCGGGAATTTGATAGAAAGGACGACACCATAATGTTTAGAGAAGATTTTTTATGGGGCGGGGCTCTGGCTGCAAACCAGTGCGAGGGAGGATGGAACGAAGGCGGTCGCGGTTTAGCCAATTCCGACATGCTGCCGTTTGGCGATCAACGCATGGACGTCATGCGGGGAGACCTTGATCCGCGTGCGTTGGCACCCGACAGCTTCTATCCCGCTCGCAAGGGCATTGATTTTTACCATAGGTACAAGCAGGATATTGAACTGTTTGCCCAGATGGGTTTTAAATGCCTGCGCTTATCAATCGCCTGGAGCCGCATTTTTCCCAAAGGAGACGAAGCCGAGCCCAATGAAGAAGGCCTTGCCTTTTACGAGGATGTTTTTAGGACGTGTCGCGCGCATGACATTGAGCCTTTGGTGACGCTCAACCACTATGATGTCCCCATGCATCTCGTCGATGCGTATGGCGGATGGCGCGATCGCAGGTTGGTCGACCTGTTCGAGCGATATTCGCGTACCGTGTTCGAGCGCTATTGGGGATTGGTCAATTATTGGCTGACCTTTAACGAGATCAACATCATGACGCAGGCGTGCTTTATGGCGGCGGGGATCATCTTCGAGCAAGGGGAGAATCGCTATGCAACGGTTCACACGGCCGTGCACCATGTATTGGTTGCGAGCGCCCGTGCGGTCGGGGCGTGTCATGAACTGTGCCCTGGGGCGAAGATCGGTTGCATGCTCAACGCAGGTGTCTTCTATCCGGCTACATGTGATCCGGACGATGTGCTGGCTGCGCAGGCTGAGAATCGCAGCCATTACATGTTTACCGACGTCCAGGTGCGCGGTGCGTACCCGAGCTATGTTCTCAAGGAATACGCCCGCCATGGTTTTGAGGTGCCCTATCGGGATGATGACCGCGAAGTACTGGCTGCAAACCTGGTCGATTTCGTCTCGTTTTCGTATTACTCGACGCGCGTCGCAAAAGCGCATGCGGAAGGTCAGTTCGATTCGAACCTTCTTCGCTCGGCGCCTAATCCGTATCTAAAACAGGAGCCTTGGGGGAGGTTTATCGACCCCAAAGGGCTGCGCGTCACCATGAATGAAATCTGGGATCGCTATCAAAAGCCGCTGTTCATCGTCGAAAACGGTTTGGGTGCTCCTGATGTGCCGGAAGATTCGGGTGAAATAGAAGACGACTATCGAGTTGAATACCTGCGGGCCCACATCGAGGCGATGAGGGAGACCGTCGAGCTCGACGGGGTGGAACTCATGGGATATACCTGTTGGGGCCCGATCGATTTGGTTTCGGTCGCCACAGGACAGATGCGTAAGCGCTACGGGTTTATCTATGTCGATCGAGACGATAGCGGTGCGGGCTCGTTTGAGAGACGTAAAAAGAAAAGCTTCGAATGGTACCGACGCGTAATAGCAAGCAATGGCGAAGACCTTGCGTAATAACGTTAAGATGGACAAATGCGCCCGTTGGGGGAATAGTCGTGCCACTTCGCTTGACAACAGGCTAAACTAGCTATTAAACATTTACTATTCTGTTTAGATTGAATTTGCGGTCGTTTAGTTGCCGAGTCACGGGGCGGTCAAGCCACGATGCTCGGCCGCGACCGATGCTAGGGGGAACGATGGCTAAAGCAAGCGTCCGCGAGATCAGCCGCATTACCGGCTTTTCGCCCGCAACCGTGTCCAACGCGCTCAACCGCAAGCGCAGCGTGAGCGAGGAGACCGCCAAGGTCATCCTGGAGTGCGCGCAGTCGCTTGGCTATCAGCAGTCGACGCAGCTCGAGAGCATCCAGTTTGTGCTTGCGCGCAAGACGGGCGCCATCCTGGACGAGAGCACCTTCCATCCCGCGGTCATCGAGGGCGTGGAGCGCCAGGCGCGTCGCCACGGCATGAGCACGAGCTTTGTCTCGCTCGACTTTAGCGACCTGGACGCCGTGCGCCCGCAGGTCGAGGGCCTGATCGCCGACCCGTCGGCCGCCATCGTGCTGATGGGTACCGAGCTGGGCGAGGAGGACTACGCCCTGTTCGCCGACGCTGCCGCCCACCTGATTGTGCTCGACGGCTGGAGCGATCGCCAGTACTTCGATGCCGTAGTCATCGCCAACACCGATTCGGTGCTGCGTGCCGTGGATTACCTTATCGAGAAAGGCCACAGGCAAATCGGCTATCTGGCGGGCGACCTTCGGATCCGCAACTTTAAGGACCGCGAGCGCGGCTATCGCCAAGCGCTTGAGGACGCGGATCTTGAGGCCAACCCGGCATGGCACGTCACGCTGGGTACCACGCTCGAGGGCGCTTATCACGACATGGGCGTGTGGCTCGACAACGTCTCGCGCGACGATCTGCCGACGGCTTTCTTTGCCGAGAACGACGTGCTCGCCGTGGGCGCCATGCGCGCGTTCAACGAGCACGGTATTCGCGTGCCCGAGGATGTCTCGATCATCGGCTTTGACGACCTGTCTTTGGGCGCCTTCTCCAACCCGCCGCTCACCACGGTGCATGTTCCCAAGCACGAGGTGGGCGAGATCGCGGTGCGTCGCCTGGTGGGCAACATCCGCAACCCCAAGAGCTATACCTGCAAGACGGCCGTGTCGACCTACTTTGTCGAGCGCCAGAGCGTGTGCGAGATCTAGGCGAAGAAAACGCCGGGGCGCAGGGCGGCAAAGCTCGCTAAGGCAGCCATACATAACGCTACTAAGAGAGGGTCCTTTGGGCCCTCTTTTTGATGCCCCTGTATGTTCAGTTTGTTTACATACCGTTTAGGCTGATTTCTCTACCGTCTACGGGTATTTCGCGTTAAACTTCTAAACAGTAGAGTAAAACATTTAGTAAACAGAACAAAACGAAACACGCATCTGTTTACTGAACATGTGATTAGGGGAGGACGTACATGGATAAGATCAAGCTCGGTTTTGTGCCCACGCGCCGCAGCATCTTTAGCGCGCCGGATGCGATCAAGTATCGCGGGCTGACGGCTGATCGCCTGCGCGAGATCGGCGTCGACATCGTGGATATCGACGACATCAACGATGAGGGTCTGCTGTTCGACGACAGCCATATCGAGCCTATCGTCAAAAAGTTCCGCGCCGAGGGCGTCGACGGCATCATGCTGTGCCACGCCAACTTTGGCACCGAGTACGTTTGCGCCCGCCTTGCCCGCGAGCTCGGCCTGCCCGTGCTGCTGTGGGGTCCGCGCGACGAGCGCCCCGAGCCCGACGGCACCCGTCTGCGCGATAGCCAGTGCGGCCTGTTCGCCACCGGCAAGGTCCTGCGCCGCTTCCAGGTCCCCTTCACCTACATGACCAACTGCCGCCTGACCGACCCCGAGTTCGAGCGTGGTGTTTGGGACTTTTTGGCCGTGTGCAACGTGGTCAAGACCTTCAAGCACACCCGCATCCTGCAGATGGCCACCCGTCCGTTCGATTTCTGGTCGACCATGTGCAACGAGGGCGAGCTGCTCGAGAAGTTCAACATCCAGCTTTCGCCCATTCCCATGACCGAGCTTGTCCAGGCCGTGCGCGACGCCCAGGCTGACGAGCGGGCCATGGCAGCCATGCTCGCCCACATTGGTGACAGCTTTGAGATCTGCATCCCCGAGGATAAGGTTCCCGCGGTCGCAGGACTCGCCATCGCCATGAAGCGCCTGGTCGAGAAGTACGGTTGCAACGCCGGTGCCATCCAGTGCTGGAACGCCCTGCAGGACGAGCTGGGCATTATGCCCTGCGCCGCCAACGCTATCCTCAACGAGATGGGTATCCCCGTCGTGTGCGAGACCGATATCCATGGCGCCATCACCGCGCTGATGGTCGAGGCCGCCGACCTGGGCCGTCACCGCGGCATGTTTGCCGACTGGACCGTGCGTCATCCCGATAACGAGAACGGCGAGCTGCTGCAGCACTGTGGCCCCTGGCCCTGCAGCTGTGCGGCCGTCAAGCCCAAGCTCACCTACCCGCTGGCATTCGATCACCCCGGCGCGCTGACAGCCGAGGCCAAGCACGGTGACCTCACCCTTGCTCGCTTTGACGGCGACAACGGCGAGTACTCGCTGCTGCTGGGCAACGCCCGCGGCATCGACGGCCCGGCCGGCATGGGCACCTACCTGTGGGTCGAGGTCGAAAACCTCAAGCGCCTCGAGGCCAAGATCGTCGAGGGTCCCTACATCCACCACTGCGTCGCCATTCACGCCAACGTGGTGCCGGTGCTCTACGAGGCATGCAAGTACATCGGCATTGCCCCCGACTTATACGACCCGATTGAAGAAGACGTCAAAGCTTACCTGCGAGGAGAGTAGAAATGGCAACTATCGAAGAGCTTGAGTCCCTGCGTTGGGACCTTCGCCGCGATTGCGTCGACATCATCATGGCTGGCGCCGGCGGCCACATCGGCGGCGACATGTCGGTGATCGACGCCCTCATGACCCTCTATGCCAACCACCTCAACATTTCGCCCGAGACCGTCGACGATCCCGACCGCGATCGCTTTGTACTCTCCAAGGGCCATGCCATGGAGGCCTACTACGCGGTGCTCTGCCACGAGGGCTATCTGGACCTCGATGACGTCAAGGCCCGCTTCTCTAAGTTCGGCAGCCCCTACATTGGCCACCCCAACAACAAGCTCAAGGGCATCGAGATGAACTCGGGCTCGCTGGGCCATGGCCTGCCCGTGGCCGTCGGCATGGCGCTTGCCGGCAAGATGGACGGCCGCGACTACCGCGTCTACACCATCATGGGCGACGGCGAGCTTGCCGAGGGCTCGGTCTGGGAGGGCGCCATGAGCGGCGGCAACTACCAGCTCGATAACCTGTGCGCGCTCGTGGATCGCAACCGCCTGCAGATTAGCGGCAGCACCGAGGACGTCATGAAGCAGGACTCGCAGGAGGAGCGCTGGGCCGCCTTCGGTTGGAACGTACTCTCCATTCCGGGTAACGACGTCCAGGCCATCGACGCCGCGCTGACGCTTGCGGCCGAGACTAAGGGAAAGCCTACGGTCATCATCCTCAACACGGTGAAGGGCTATGGCTCGCCCGTTATGGAGGACAAGGCCGGCTGGCATCATCACCTGCCCAACGACGAGGAATATGCCCAGATCATCGCCGATTTCGCTGCCCATAAGGAGGCCATCAATGGCTAACAAGATCGCCAACCGCAAGGTTATCTGCGACACGCTGCTCGAGGCCGCCAAGACCGATAAGGACATCGTCGTCCTGTGCTCCGACTCCCGCGGCTCCGCATCGCTCACGCCGTTCTTCGATCAGTATCCCCAGCAGTCCGTCGAGGTCGGCATCGCCGAGCAGGACCTGGTGAGCATCGCCGCCGGCATGGCTTCGTGCGGCAAGAAGGCCTGGGCCGCCTCGCCGGCGTCCTTTGTGACCACGCGCTCGTATGAGCAGTGCAAGGTCGATGTTTCGTACTCCAATACCAACGTCAAGCTCATCGGCATTTCGGGCGGCGTTTCCTACGGCGCCTTGGGCATGAGCCATCACTCCGCGCAGGATATCGCCGCCATGAGCGCGATTCCCAACATGCGCGTGTATCTGCCGAGCGATCGCTTCCAGACCGCCGAGCTCGTGCGCGCCCTGGTTGCCGACAACAAGCCGGCCTACATCCGCGTGGGCCGCAACCCGGTCGAGGACGTGTACACCGAGGACGAGTGCCCGTTCCAGATGGACCGCGCCACCTGGGTGCGTCGCGGCACCGATGTGACGATTGTCGCCACCGGCGAGATGGTCCGCCATGCCGTGGACGCCGCCGACCTGCTGGCCGAGCAGGGCATCTCGGCAACGGTGCTCGACATGTACTGCGTCAAGCCGCTCGATACCGAGGCCGTGATCGAGGCCGCCGGGGCTACGCGCGCTGTCGTGACCGTCGAGGAGCACAGCCCCTTCGGCGGCCTGGGTTCCATGGTCGCGCAGGTCGTGGGCGAGCATTGCCCGCGTCCGGTCAAGTGCCTGAGCCTGCCCGACGCGCCGGTCATCACCGGCACGAGCCCCGAGGTCTTTGCGCACTACGGCCTGACGGGCGAGGGAATCGCCAAGACGGTCGCCGAG
>JAHYYK010000020.1:0-27189 GCA_019425005.1 Collinsella sp. | reverse complement strand
AGGGCGGCCATCTGATCCATCGCGCCGACCGCTCACATCGCCAGATTGTCAACGAGGCCGGCTGGGTGAGTCATGATCCGGCCGAGATCGCCGCCAACGTGCTGGCCGTGGCGCGCGCCGTGGTGGAGGAGACTGGGGTCGATCCGGCCGACATCGCCGGCATCGGTATTTCCAACCAGCGCGAGACTACCGTTGCCTGGAGGCGAACGACGGGCGAGCCGCTGTGCGACGCCGTGGTGTGGCAGTGCGCCCGCGCCCGCGAGCTGTGCGACGAGCTGGCCGCGCGCGAGGGCGTGGCCGAGCTGGTGCGCGACACGACGGGTCTAGTGCTCTCGCCCTACTACCCGGCGGGCAAGATGGCTTGGATCCTCGAGAACGTTCCTGCGGCTGCCGAGGCCGCTGCAGCGGGCGAGCTGTGCCTGGGCACCATCGATGCCTGGGTGGTCTGGACGCTCACGGGCGGCGCGGAGTTCCGCTGCGACTGGTCCAATGCCAGCCGCACGCAGCTCTTTGACCTGCGCCGTGGCTGCTGGAGCGAGCCGGTGTGCGAGGCTTTTGGTGTCGATCCTGCCTGCCTGCCGCAGGTGACCGATTCCGATGGCCTGTTTGGCACAACGGACCTGGGTGGCTTTTTGCCGGCTCCCGTGCCGGTGCACGGCGTGCTGGGCGATAGCCATGCGGCCCTGTTTGCGCAGGGCTGCCACAGCCGCGGCGTGGCCAAGGCGACCTATGGTACCGGCAGCTCGGTCATGATGAACGTTGGCGACGAGTTCGTTGCCAGCTCACACGGGCTTTCGAGCTCGCTTGCGTGGCGTATGGACGGCGTGACCGAGTACGTGCTCGAGGGCAACGTGAGCTACGCCGGCGCCGTTAAGACATGGCTACGCGACGACCTGGAGCTCATCAACAATCCCGAGGAAGTCACCGACCTGTGCTACGCCGCCAATCCGGCGAGCCGCGTCTACTTTGTGCCGGCGTTCACTGGCCTGGGCGCGCCGCACTGGGCGAGCGATGCCGAGGGCTGCGTCTTTGGCATGACACGCACCACGGGCCGTGCGGAGTTCGTGAAGGCTGCCGATGAGTCGATCGCCTATCAGATCTTCGACGTCATCGATGCGATGGTCGAGGATTCGGGCGCGGCGCTGGCCGAGCTTCGTGTTGACGGCGGTCCCACGCGCGACGCGTACCTGATGCAGTTTGAGAGCGATCTGCTCGGCTCGCCCATCCGCATTGCGAGCAACGACGAGATGAGCGGTCTGGGCGCGGCCTGGGCCTGCGGCATTGCGCTGGGCATGTACACGCGCGACGTCGTTGACGTCTACGGCGCCCGCGGCATCGTGGAGCCTGCCATGTCTGCCGACGAACGAGCCAAAAAGATCGCCGGCTGGCGCCATGCCGTCAAATCAACAATTGCATACACTGCCTAGGCGGCTGCGCGGCACCCAAGGATTTTTCTGGGGATTAAACACTCATTGATCCCCGTCCCGGGCAGCTCATTTGGGACGGGGCTTTTTTGACTGGTATGATTGGTGCGACCATTCGAACCAGCTAAAAGTGCCCCGTCCCAAATTGACTACCGAGAGGATCTGCCATGGAGCGCATCGCGAGTTTTTCCGTTGACCATCTGCTGCTCGAGCCCGGCGTGTATGTGAGCCGCATCGACCGCGATCCGGCGACCGGCGCCGCCGTCACCACCTTTGACCTGCGCCTGACCACGCCCAACAAGGAGCCGGTCATGAACACGGCCGAGTGCCACACCATCGAGCACCTGGGCGCGACGTTCCTTCGCAATCATGCCGAGTGGTCGAGTCGTATCGTTTACTTTGGCCCCATGGGCTGCCGCACGGGCTTTTACCTGGTTGTCTTTGGCGAGCTGACGAGCGAGGAGATCTTGCCGCTCGTACGCGAGCTGTTCGAGTTCGTCGCTGACTTTGAGGGTGATGTCCCCGGCGCCGCTCCCGAGGAGTGCGGCAACTACCTGGACCAGAACCTCCCCATGGCAAACTGGCTCGCGCGCCGCTATCTCGACCGTGACCTGGCCGATATCGACGAGAAGCACCTGCACTATCAGCAGGCATAAGGGCTTTATCGCCCAAAACGCGCGCATTGAGCGCCTTCGCTTGCGCGGGGGCGCCTTTTTGTTAAGTGGTCGGGATGAGCGTTTAAAATCGCTCATGTTTGTTCTAGAATGTTCGTACTGTCACATAAACGAACAGGAGTGAACATGCATATCTACTCTGTCAACGATCCCGAGTTCAAATCCTATGGCAACGTTTGGGATAACGTTCCGTCCGAGCTCACGTCGCCCGTGCTCGAGGCGCTCTCTGCCACGCCCATTCCCGAGGGCAGCAAGTACGTAGCAAGTGCGCCGGAGCTCGAGGGCGTCAAGGATGCCGATAAGCTGGGCTTTCTCATGTTTGGCGGTCGTCCCTTCCAGCTCGGCTGGTGCAACGGCCACAACACACGCCTCAACTGCCTGGAGTATCACCGCGCCAGCGAGTTTAACCTGGGCGCCCGCGACTTTATCCTGCTCGTGGCGCATCGCTGGGAGATCGAGGACGGCAAGCTCGACACCGCGTGCGTCAAGGCGTTCCGCGTGCCGGCGGGTACGGTCGTCGAAGTCTTCAACACCACGCTCCACTACACGCCGTGCATGGTCGACGATGGCGGCTTCCAGGTGATGGTTGCGCTGCCCGCCGGCACCAATGGTCCGCGCCCCGAGGCTGCAGCCGACATGCCTGCCGCCGGTGACAGCTACTGCTACTGGAAGGCCGACAAGTGGGTCCTCTGCCACGCCGACAGCCCCAAGGCAGCCGAAGGCGGCTACGTGGGCCTCGTCGGCAAGAACCTCGACATCGCCGTGGACTAGAATCTTCCGTCTCGATCTGTAACATCTAGCGGGCTAAATCGTCTCTACCTGTTACAGATTTAGACAAACTGCGGGGGGCTGCCCGAAAATCTCGATCTGTAACACCAAGCCCGGTTTTGGCTGCCTACCTGTTACAGATCGAGACAAACCGTCCCCAACCACCACAAAGGTGCCTGTCCCCTTCGTGGTGGTTTGGGGCGGCGGTATCAGAAAGTGTCAGGCAGGGGCGGCTGCCGGGCCGCCGTGTGCGAAAAGAAGTGTCGGCCTGCGTCGTTGCCGTTGAGTAGCGCGCTGCTTACGGGGATACTGAAACCACGACAAACAGCGTGTGAAAGGATCGATGCATGGCTTTCCGTAAAGACTTCCTGTGGGGCGGCGCGACGGCTGCCAACCAGTGCGAGGGCGCTTACGACGTGGATGGCCGCGGCCTGGCCAACGTGGACGTGGCGCCGCACGGCCCCGAGCGCTATGCGGTGGTCTCCGGCCAGCGCAAGATGCTCGACTTCGAGGACGGCTATTACTACCCCGCGCAGACCGGCATTGATTTCTATCACCACTACAAGGAGGACATCGCCCTCTTTGCCGAGATGGGCTTTAAGACCTTCCGCATGAGCCTGGCCTGGACCCGCATCTTCCCCAACGGCGACGAGACTGAGCCCAACGAGGCCGGCCTGGCCTTCTACGAGGACGTGTTCCGCGAGTGTCAGGCGCACGGCATTGAGCCGCTCGTGACCATCACGCACTTCGACTGCCCGATTCACCTCATCAAGGAGTACGGCGGCTGGCGCAACCGCAAGCTCATCGACTTCTACAAGAACCTCGCGACCACGATCTTCACCCGCTACAAGGGCCTGGTAAAGTACTGGCTTACCTTCAACGAGATCAATATGATCTTGCACCTGCCGTTTATGGGTGCCGGTCTGGTCTTTGAGGAGGGCGAGAACAAGGAGGCCGTCGAGTACCTGGCCGCCCACAACGAGCTCGTCGCCAGCGCTTGGGCAACCAAGATCGCTCACGAGATCGACCCTGAGGTCAAGATCGGTTGCATGCTTGCCGCAGGTAGCTACTACCCCTACAGCTGCCGTCCGGGCGATGTGCGCCAAGCGCAGATTGACAACCAGAGCAACTATTTCTTCGTCGACGTTCAGAGCCGCGGCTACTACCCGGCCTATGCCGTCAAGAAGCTCGAGCGTTTGGGCATCGATGTGGGCATGACGGATGAGGACCGCGAGATCCTGGCCGCCAACACCGTCGACTTCATCAGCTTTAGCTATTACAGCACCCGTTGCTCCGCCGGTGTCGATAACCCCGATGTCGAGCGCACCCAGGGCAACGCCTTCGCCGGCGCCAAGAACCCCTACCTGCAGGAGAGCCAGTGGGGCTGGGCCATCGATCCGCTGGGCTTCCGCATCACCCTCAACGACCTGTACGACCGTTATCAGAAGCCGCTGTTTGTGGTCGAGAACGGTCTGGGCGCCAAGGACGTTGTCGAGGAGGACGGCTCCATCAACGACGACTACCGTATCGACTACCTGCGCCAGCATATCGCCGCGATGCGCGATGCGGTGACCGAGGACGGCGTTGACCTGCTGGGCTACACCACCTGGGGCCCAATCGACCTGGTGTCTGCCGGCACGGGCGAGATGTCCAAGCGCTACGGCTTTATCTATGTGGACCGCGACGACGCCGGCAACGGCACCCTCAAGCGTTCCAAAAAGAAGAGCTTTCACTGGTACAAGCATGTCATCGAAACGAACGGTGAGGACCTGTCCTAAGGGCACTGAGGCGCTCAACCTTGGGGCTCCAACCCTCCTCGCGTACCTAAGTACGCTTCGTCGGGCTTGTCGCTCCCAATCTTGAACACCTCAGGCCCTTAGGGGGCGGGCCTGACCGCTGTGAATTTCGCGTGTTCATCCTCATAGTCTCCTAACCAAGGCGCCCGGCGAGTATGTGCTCGCCGGGCGCCTTGCCGTCTGCGGATTTTGGGACATGTGGCCCGCTTTTTGGGCCCGCCTGTCGGTACACTAAAAGCACTATGGGTACCCGCGAGTGACATATCGGCCACGCGACCGCCCGATCCGCGCCCGTGGCGGATCTTAGGGGCGGCAGGCTCTTCGCCATGCCGCGATTCCTTGTCGGCATATCGCATGGCGTGTATCGCCACCGCGTCTTTGTTATCGCCGGCGCCATTACCGCGCTGTTCCTTATGCTTTTGGCAGTCTTGCCGGCGCTGTTTGCCTCCGACCCCAAGCTTTCCAACGCCGTGCCCGCCTATAGCGAGGTGTCCGAAGAGGTCGTGGATGCGCTCGTCCACTCGAGCTCTCTCCCGTTGCTTGTCGCCGCAATTATATTTTCGATCTGGGGTGTATCGGTCTATCTACGCTGTTTGGACTATGTGTTGCGCCGCCGCCTTGTTGCCGTCGCCACCATTTGTGCCCTCTGGATGATTGAGGTCATCCTCAAATACAAGTCGTTCACACCGGTCTACGCCACGATCCTGTGGTACCTGTACTACGTGCCCATGACGCTCATTCCGCTGCTCTACCAGCTGTGCGGCCTGCGCCTCGCGGGCGTGGAACAGCACCGTATGGGGCGTCGCTATCGCAGCATCCTGTGGGTCGTGGCCATCCTACTTATCGGTTTTGTGCTCACCAACGATTTCCACCGGCAGGTATTCCACTTTGACCGTGCAAGCGACACCTGGAGCAACGATTATACGTACGGCTGGGGCTATTTCGCCGTCTTAGTGTGGACGGCCTTTAACTTCGTGGCCTTTTTTATCCTGGTGGGCCGGTCCTCGTCCTTTCGCATCCAACGTTTCTCGGGCACGGCGGCGCTTGTTTTGTTGGGTGCCGCGTTCTTTGCCATCTCGTATGCTCTGCGCGTGCCCTGGGCATGGAGGCTCAACTTCTCGCTCGTCTATTGCGTCCTGTGCGTGGTGGCGATGGAAATCTGTCTCGATTGCGGTGTCATTCCGTCATATCACGACATCGCCGGCATCTTCGACACCTTGCCGCTTGACCTCAAAGTTCTAACGCGTGACCTGCAGGAAGTCTATGTCACGCCGGTGTCAAAGCCAATGCCGGTAGGCGTGCGTGAGGAGTTGCGGGTCCAAGAGCACGGGCACGCTCACGCCTTTGCCGTGGCGTCCGATCCCGATGTAATGTA
This sequence comes from Collinsella sp., assembly GCA_019425005.1. Lineage (GTDB taxonomy): Bacteria > Actinomycetota > Coriobacteriia > Coriobacteriales > Coriobacteriaceae > Collinsella. The sequence continues at coordinate 21,152 of JAHYYK010000020.1, read as the reverse complement.
TCGCGCCTTTCCGCTGCTGGGTGGATCGGCTCTCCTTGCCCAGGACGTCTCGGAGCTCAACGAACTCAATCGCGAACTGGCGCATCGTCGCATGGAGCTGCAACGCCAAAATGAGCTGCTTGCCGCCGACTACGACCTTAAGACACATTTGGCAGATCAAGAGGCCGAGACCTTGCTGGTCCAAGACGTGGACCAAGCACTTGCCCGCGCGCTCGAAGGGATGTACGACCTGCTGAGTTCGCTGCCGCCGTTGACCGACGAGGCGTCTTCGCACGAGCGTTACCGCATGCTGCAGCGCGCCAAGATGCTCGTCGCCTATTGCAAGCGCAAAGGGTCGCTCACGTTGGCACAGCACGGGGAGAGCGGTTTTGGTCGCGACCGCATTCAGCTCATTGCCAATGAGCTCGCAAGCGACTTGCGCACCATCGATGTCGATTGCGCTTCGATTATCGCCATACGACGCCCGATGCACGCCAGTACGGTAAGCGCCCTGTACGACTGCGTGTATGACTTTGCGTTTTTTGCCTACACCACCGACCATCCGGCGCTTATGTATCACTTGGGCGACCATGACCGGTGCAGTGTCGAGCTGCGCGCCACGCTATTTTCCAACGATGATGAAGATCTTTCGCAGACGCCCGCTGCGCAAGAGCTCGAAAGCGCTCTGCAAGGGCGCAACGTGGCATACCGCCTTGAGGGCGAGCCCGGCCAGCTGCGCATGATCGTCTTGATGCCGAGGGCGGGTGAGTGACGATGCAGATTTCGTTCATCCTTCCCCAAATCGTTGCGCTCGATGTTGTCTTTGCCCTGGCTGCGTGTCTGCAGATGATCCACGTCCCGCTCATCGCATCGCGCCGCTCGTCCTATAACCGTAAGGTGATTTGCGCCTACGAGACGAGCCTTGTGCTTCACCTGATGATTTCGGCGCTCATCTTATTCGCGTCGTCTGGCTCGTATCTGGTGGCGCCGCTTGACGTTTGCGCTAGGGCAATGGGCGGAGTGCTGTGGCTCAATGCCGCGATCTTTGCCTATGGCGTGGTCCTTATGGTGCGCTATCGTCGCCCTGTCATGCTGGCCGAGCTGCTGCTTGTTGGCGCCGTGACACCGCCGGTGGTTTTTGCCATGGGCTCGGTGTGGGCCGTTGTCCTTATCGCAGAGGGAGCGTTCTTCCTGTTCCGTTCCGTCGCGGCGCTCTTGATGGACGTCCGTAACCGCCAAGAGGATATCACCGCGTTCTCGACGATTGAAACCATCAACGTGATTCCCGTGGGCATCCTGTATCTGGACTCGAGGGGCCGTCCACTGCTCATGAACCGCTGCATGCGCAAAAACCTGGTGGAGCTTCATATGCCCACCGACCTAGGCGATATGAGCGGTACATGGAACGACCTGCGCAAGCTCAGCATGCAAATGCCCGAAGGCGGTAAGAACCGCGTGCGGATCAACCTGGACCGCTTTGGTGAGGCGCGTGCGGTGGTCGAGGTTTCTCCCGCCGAGATTCGCCTGTTTGTGTGCGATGACGTTATGGTCTCGGGCCGTTCGTTCGAGCGCATAATCGGTCTGGACGTGACAGAGTATGCGCATGCGCATGACCGCCTGGCGCAGGCCAACCACCTGCTTGAGCTTGCGGGCCAAGAGCTCCAGGCCCAGATCGAAGAAGTCAAAAAAGTTGCCGACAATGCGGCCTATCTGCGCATGCGCGCCCGCGTTCACGATGTGATCGGCCAGCGCCTGTCCATCCTCCATCGCTATTTGGAGGAGGGGCACTTGGACGACGAGTCGCTCGAGCAGATCGACCCGCTGCTGCGCTCAATCGCTGCCGATCTGCGCAGCGGGGGCGACACCGAACCGGCAGAGCAACTGGGCGATATCGTCCATGCTTTTGGCCTGGTGAGCGTGCAGATCGATGTTGAGGGTGCGCTGCCTGAGGACGCGCGTGTCGCCGCTGCCTTTTTGCAGATTATCCGCGAGGCCTCGACCAACGCCACCAAGCATGCGCAGGCGCATCGGGTCCATGTGCGCTTGTGGCAGGAGAGGACGGATGCTGACGCCGTCGCGCACATGACGATTTCTAACGACGGGTCCCCGGCCCCCGTATCGTATCGCGAGGGAACGGGTATCCCAGGTATGAGGCATGTCGCGCAAGATCTGGGTGGCAGCCTAGAGGTCCACGCCACCCCGCCCTTTACGCTTACGGTATCCATTCCGCTTAACGCCAGCGACACGTCCCAAAGGAGAAACTCATGATCCGCGTGTTAATTGTCGAAGATCAGGCCATCCTGCGCGAGAGCCTGGCGCGCTCCGTTGGCGACCAGCCCGATATGACCGTCGTTGCCGCGATCGCCGATGCCTCCGAGGCCTTGGGTGTCGCGCTCAAGGAGTGCCCGGACATGATACTGATGGACGTGTGCACCGAACACGATTCAAACGGCATCGTGGCGGCGGCACGCATCAAGGAGCAGCTGCCCGAGTGTCGCATCATTATCATGACAGGCATGCCCGAGATCACCTTTGTCGATCAGGCCCGCGAGGCGGGCGTCGACAGCTTTGTGTACAAGAACGTCGGTATCGACGAGCTATTCGCCGTGATGCGCTCCACGCTGGCGGGTTACTGCACGTTTCCCAAGCCGCCCGAGAGCATCTTCTCGGGCACGGCGGCCCTCGACGATGTCGAGCTGTCGATCTTGCGCCTTGCCTGCGAGGGTAAAAGCCGCCGCGAGATTGCGGCCGAGCTGTTTATGAGCGAGGGCACCATCAAGCGCCGCATCTCGGAGATCCTGAGCAAGACCGGCTACGACAACATCATGCGCCTGGCCGTGCATGCGGTGACCGAGGGCAGCATCGTTCCCAACATGGAGCGCTAGCGCTCGTTACGCACCGGCATAAAAGCGGCGGGGCCGCAGGATCATCTCCTGCGGCCCCGTCTGGTGTGCGCGGATGTGTCCGCCAATCCGCGGCTGTCGTGGTCTACCGCTACGCGATGGTTGCGCTGTAGGAGGCGACGTCCTCGTAGGAATCGGTCAGGTAGGCGTCGATGCCGATGGTCGTGTTGACCAGGTCGTCAAGGCTGTCAAGCTCGCCGCTCGAGAACGTGAATTCCTCGGTGGCGTTGGTGCCGGGCATCAGGTGAGCCGAGAACCAGGGTTCCTTCATGGTGCCGTTGACGTTGGTCTTGCCGCTTGGGGCGTAGAAGGTCAGGTCCTTGTCGCTCTTGTTGGTGATGTTGATGACAAAACCGATGTCGCCCCACTCGTCCTTGAACTTCTCGGTGATGGTGATGGTGCACAGGTCGTCATCGGCAACGGTGACGGCGGGGGAGATTTCAATCTTCTGGACGTCGTCGTCTTCGACGGCCTCGTCGATCTCTTCTTCCTTCTCGGCCGCCTCGCGATCCTTCTTCACCGTGCCGGACAGGTCCTTGTCGGACTTGGTAAAGACAAGATTGCCGTCATCCTCTTCGAGGATGAGCTTGCCGTCCTTGAGCTTCATGTCATGCGACTCGTCTTCGGCGGTGATGGTTACGGTGGTGGCGTCCTTTGCCTCCCATTTAAGGTCGACGACTTCAAGGAACAGGTCGAGGGCACCTGTACCATCCTCATCGAGAATCAGGACGCAGTGCACACCCCAATCCTCGAGCATCTTCATGTACTCATCGGTCAGTTCTTCGCCCTCCAGGGTTCCACCCGAGAGTTCCCAGCTGCCGACGAAGTTGGCCTTGGGGTCTTTGCCGCCGCCGCTGCAGCCCGTCAGGGCAAAGGCGAGCGCAAGGACGCATGTCAGAAATGCGAGTACGGACTTTTTGAACGTTGTCTTCATGGTGTCCTCCTTTATCGAACGAAACCCTTAGAAGCAAATGCGGGGGTGGCGGATCCCCCGCCAATTACCAGATAGAGGGGCTAGGGCCTGGGCGTTCCGCAGTTGCTGCAGAACTTGCCGCCGTTTTCGCTGCCGCAGTTGGGGCAGAACCACTTGGCCGGTGCCGGGGCGGGTGCGGGACTGCCGCACTCGGAGCAGAACTTGCCGGTGTTGGTGGCGCCGCAGCTGCAGGTCCATGTGCCGGCCGCGGGGGCAGCGGCAGGAGCCGGTGCGGGAGCGGGTGCCGGAGCCGGCTGCGGGGCGGCCTGCTGCTGTGCCTGGCCGGCGGCGAACAGCTGGCTGGCGTTCATGCCGCCCATGCCACCTGCCATGCCCATGCCCATAAAGCCTGCCATCGCGCCGTTGGGATTGGCGGCTGCCGCGCGCATTGCGTCGCTCTGGGCGCTGGCAATGTTGGCTGCCGCCATAGTGGGATCGCGCATGACGGCGGCTTTCTGCAGGTCCTTGATCATCTGCTCGTCTTCTTGCGAGGCTGCGATGGAGTTGACGCCAAAGCTCACGATCTCGACACCACGCAGGTCGCGCCAGTCGGCAGAGAGGACCTCGTTGAGCGCGCGGGCGAGCTCGGTGGTGTGGCCGGGGATGGCGCTGTAGCGGATGCCCATCTCCGAGATCTTGGCAAAGGCGGGCTGCAGGGCGGTGAGCAGCTCGGACTTAAGCTGGCTGTCGATCTTGTCGCGCGTGTAGCTATCGGTCACGTTGCCGCATACGTTGGTGTAGAACAGCAGCGGGTTGGTGATGCGGTACGAATACTCGCCGTTGCAGCGCACGGAGATGTCGACGTCCAGGCCAATGTTGTTATCGACCACGCGGAAGGGCACGGGCGAGGCGGTGCCGTACTTGTTGCCGATGATCTCCTTGGTGTTGATGAAGTAGACGCGCTGGTCCTTGCCCGCGTCGCCGCCAAAGGTAAAGCGGCTGCCGATATTGGCGAAGGTCTCCTTGATGGAATCGCCCAGGTTGCCGCTAAAGACGCTCGGCTCGCTGCCGGTATCGAAGACGAACTCACCAGGCTCCAGCGCGACTTCGATGATCTTGCCGTTTTGCACCACGAGCATGCCCTGGCCGTCGTTGACGGCGATGACCGAGCCGTTGGAGATGACGTTGTCCTCGCCGCGCGTGTTGGAGCTGCGGCCACCGGTGCGTTTGCTGCCCTTGCAGGCCAAGACGTCAGCAGGCATCGATTCGCAGTAGATAAATTCCTTCCACTGGTCGGCCATGACGCCGCCGGCAGCTCCCAATCCAGCTTTCAAGAGTCCCATGGTGATCTTCCTTTCTCGTCAAAGGCCGGGTGGTATTGGTCGGATTGCTTAGTCGTCCTTGTCGTCTTTCATGACAACGGTGGTCTCGGTGTGGTTGAAGGTGTCGTGCTTCTCGGTCAGGTCGAGCTCGCCGCAGTACTCGTCGGCGTGGGTGGCCTCGTTGGCCGTCTTGAGCTGGCCTACCAGTAGCACGTCTCCGATAATCACGATGATCAGCGGCGCGACGATGTTGATGAGGATGCCCTCGATATCAAAGGCGAGGTAATCCGGATCGAAGGCGTTCTCACCCATAAAGAGAATCTGGGAGAGGATAAATCCGATCACAAAGAACAGCACCGAGGCAATAGCGAGCTTGGGCTTGGAGCAGGGGAGCTCGCCGACCAAGCGGCCGGTCTGGCCGTTCATGGCAAACAGGTAGCTCTTGCCGTTCCACGAGGTGGAGAGCATCCAGACGGGGAACAGGGCGTAGTCGCTGTCTTCCCAGGTGTAGTCGAGCTGCTTGCTTTCGACCGTGGCATCGTCGTATTCGTCGACGACAGTCTCGCGCAGGGCCGAGATCGTGCTTTCTTCCATACGGCGCTCGGCGCGCGCCTTGCAGGTCTCGCAGTCCTCGTCGTAACGGTTGGCGATGTAGCCGGGCATATATGCGACCGAGAACGGACGCAGCGCGTCGTAGTCAAACGGCTCGATGGCGTCCATGTGGCCGTCGGGCATCTTGGACGATCCGTCGACGGGCACGCGCTTAAACGAGATATTGCCCTTGCGATAGGCATCGTAGTGGTCGGTGGTCGTGACGGTGCGGTCGGATTCCTCGGTCACGGTCTCGTTGGTCGCGTCAAAGTACACTTCGCCGTCCACGCGGGCGCCGTAGAGCCAAAACGGCACGTAGACACCTTGGACCTCGTCGATGTGGTTGCCGGTGACAAAGCTCTTGGGCAGCAAGATCTTGCCCTTGTAGTGTTCCTTGAGTGCGGCCGTGACGTCGTCGCGCCCGAGCTTAAACGGAATCACCAGGTCGGGCGAGAAGTCGCCAGAGAGCTGGCCGGGCGCCACGGCGGAGTTGCCGCAGTACGGGCAGGTGGTGACGGCGACGGTGCCGTCGGACACGAGCTCGGCGCCGCACGACGAGCAGATGTAGCCGGCGTTTTGGGCGAGCTCCTGCACGGCATCGTCGGCAGCAGGTTTGGGAGCTGCGGCTGCGGCATCGGCTTTGGCATCTGCCTTGTCCTGGCGCTCGCGATAGAGGGCCTCGACTTCTTCGACTTCAAAGCGTGAGTCACAGTAGTCGCAGACAAGCTTTTGCTCGGCGCTGGCAAAATGCAGGGGACCACCGCAGGCAGGGCACTGATAGTTAACGCTCTCGAAGGCCATGATCGGTCCTTTCCGTGCCGGAGACTATGCGCCGATGGCGCCGCCGCAGTATTCGCAGCGCCCACTGGCATCGGGAATGGTGGTGGCTCCGCAGAAGGGGCAGGTCACCGCGGTCTTGGGGGCCTTGGCGGCCGCGACGCTGTCGCGCGTCTCCTGGCGCAGCTGCACCAGCGCGTCGCGGACCTCGGTTGCCTGGCGCTTGGCCTCGCGGTATTCGATGGAGCCGCGCTGATCGATGGTGGAGTCGTTCACGCGCAGGTTGATCTCGGTAAAGTACGGCGTGTTGACGTGGATGGTCAGATTAAAGTCGTAATCCAGGTCGTAGCGCGGCGGGTTGTAGCTCTCGCGCTCGCCGTCCTTGGTCTCGCGATAGATTTCGGTGCGATGCTCGTCGATATCCATATCGCAGCCGAGTACCTGCGAGAACTCGATGATGTCGGGATTGGCGTCGCGCCAGCGGCTCTGCGAGGTAATGATCAGCAGGCCTGCGTCCTCATCGAGCATAATATTGGTGCGTCCGGCAGAAAGCGTGCGCGTGGGATTGAACGACGCCAGGCGCTCGGCATTGGCCTCGCGGTAGGCGATCTGCTCGCGGATATCGTCCGCGGTGCTGGAGCGATAGCCGTGAAAGTAGGGGGAGAGCTTGCCGGCGCACTCTTTGCACAGGTAGCCTTCATTGATTTTTGTCTTACCTAGAAGTCCCAGCTCGGTACCGCAAATCGCGCACTCTTTCTTCTCGAACATCTTGTCAAAGAAGCCCATGGCTGCCTCCCATCAACTGGTAGCGTGTGTCACTTTTGATGATGGGGGAGTGCGCAGCCTTTCACGATACCCAGACGGCTCAACGAGTCTCCACAACTGGGACACATGGCCCATTTTTCCTACTCATTGGGGACGTACTTAAATGAGTGAAACTACTCATTTAAGTACGTCCCCAATGAGTGCTCGCAGAACGAGAGTGGATAATCTCCCATTTTTGGCCTGCTTGTGGGCTCAAAGTGGGAGATTGTCCACTCTCGTTGTTTGGGTGTCCAAAAATCCCCGCTCGTTTGGCACTTGGGGACGTTCCTTTTGTGCCGGCACCTGGGGACACTCCTTGCCTGGGGGCTACCTCTAAACGGGAGACGGTGTCGGCCGCGCAGGGGGCCGACCGTTCACCGATTAATGCCGACCGTTCGCCAAGCGCGGCCACAATTCCGCTATTAAAGCGATTCAATGACGCTTAAATACTATAAAGAGCTCAGCTTGAGTGCGACTCCCTTCGAGGCATGATCGGGCGGCTCGTCGATTTGCGCCCGCGCATGCACGCCATGCGCCGCCGTAGAACGCCGTTGCCGAAGGGAAGAACTGTGAAGGTCGTCAAGCGAATCAACAACAACGCAGTTATGTGCACCGACTCAAAGGGTCGAAGCGTCGTTGCATTTGGCAAGGGAATCGCCTTCGCTATCGACAAGGAGACGGGCGACCTGCCGCTCGCCGCTATCGAGCGCACCTTCTACAACGTGGACGAACATTACCTGGCGCTTCTCGAAGAGCTATCGCCCCGCGTGCTCGCGGTCTCTGCCGAAATCATTCAAGCCGCCGACCTGGAGCTCCCCTACAAACTCAGTCACAACGCCGTGCTCGCCCTTGCAGACCACATTACTTTTGCCCTGCAGCGCGCCAAGCGCGGCATTACCGTGCAGATGCCGCTCGCCTATGACGTGGCGCAGATGTATCCCATCGAGTACAAGGTGGGCGTTTTTGCCCTCAGGCGTATCTTCGATGGCCTCAATGTGGAGCTTGCAGAGAGCGAGGGCGTGGGGATCGCCATGTGCCTGCTCAACGCGCGTCTGGCGCCCGAGAACGAGGCCGAAACCGACGCCGAGGCCCGCGACGATGAACGTCTCATTGGCGCCATCATCGCAAGGATCGAGAAGACCTACGGAATCGAGGTCGACCGCCACGGCTTTGAGTTTGCACGCTTCGCTACCCATATCCACTATTTGTTTGGGCGCATTCGTACCGGTGAGCCCATGAACACCGACGGCGCGGAGCTTTACGGAACCGTGCGCGGCGAGATGGGCCGTTCGGCTGAGGTTCTCGACTACGCCTGCGTGCTTATCGAGGAACATTTTGGATGCCAGATCAGCGACTCCGAGAAGCTATACGTGCTCATGCACATTCATCGTATCTCGCACCCCCGGGTGTAGATATACCGCAGCAGCGTCGGTTATCGCTGCAGGTAAACCGGCCTGAGGCCGCCGCGAAGCTCCCCATACCCCTTACAAATCGCGGCAGCCGGGCGACGGGTTGTTGAGGGCGCCGTAGAGGTGCCGGCGGGCGGGTCCCGCGAGAAAAGGAGGTCATTATGGCCGACAACAAGAAGATCGCCGAGGACGTACTTGCAGCCGTCGGCGGCAAGGAGAACGTCTCGGGCGTGACGCACTGCATGACGCGTCTGCGTTTTACGCTCAAGGACAACGGTATCCCCGATACCAATAAGGTCAAGAAGATCAAGGGTGTCATCGGCGCCCAGGAGTCGGGCGGCCAGTACCAGGTCATCATCGGCCAGAACGTGCCCAAGGTCTATGACGAGGTGTGTGCAATGGGCGGCTTTGCCAAGAGCGCCGCAATCGACGAGAACCTCGATGCACCTAAGCAAAAGCTCACGCCCAAGGTGATCGGCAACAACATCCTCAACTACCTGTCCGGCTCCATGGTGGCGTTGATCCCCATCTTGATGGCCGGTGGCCTGTTCAAGTGTATCGGCACTCTCATCGGTCCGCAGGTCTTTAACCTGGTGCCCGAGACCGATCCCACCTACCTGCTGTTCTACACCTACCTGTTTGACGCGGCCATGTACCTGCTGCCGGTCTATCTGGGCTACAGCGCGGCCAAGAAGATCGGCGCGAGTCCGGTGCTCGGCATGTTCTGCGGCGGTATCCTCATCTGCCCCGACATCGTGGCGCTCGCCCAGAGCGGCGAGACCTCGCTCACGGTCTATGGCATCAGCGCTCCGCTGCAGAACTACCAGCAGACCGTCCTGCCGATCTTGCTTTCGGTCGTGGCGCTCTACTGGGTCGAGAAGTTTTTTAAGAAGATTGTGCCGGACGTTCTGTCTACCGTCTTTGCGCCGTTCTTTACGATGGTCGTTATGGTGCCCATCGAGCTTATCGTGCTTGGTCCTATCGGCAACGAGCTCGGTAGCCTGCTCTCCGCCGTCCTCTTTGGTATGGCGGGCACCGGTATCGGCTTCTACATCGCCATGGCAATCGTCGGCGGTCTGTGGCAGCTGTTTGTCCTGACCGGTATGCACATCGCCGTGATCATGCCGGCTCTCGCCACCTTTATGGCGTTGGGCGAGGACAAGTTCATCTTTGTTGCGTCCAACTTTGCCATGATTGCTGTGTGGGGTGCTGTGTTTGGAGCCGCGTTGCGCATTCGCAACAAGGAGGAGAAGGCCCTGACCTTTGGTTATGTCATCTCGGCTATCCTCGGTGGCGTGACCGAGCCCGCGTTGTTTGGCTGCATCATGCGCTTCAAGCGTATGATTCCGTGCATGGTTGCGGGCGGCGCTGTCTCTGGCTTGCTCGCCGGCATCTTGGGCGTGACGCTGGGCATGCCTGGTGCTAACTCCAACTTCCTGGTGTTCCTGGGCTACCTCACCCCGGGCATGGGCAACCTCATCAACTTTGGCATCTGCTTTGCCGTGGCCTTTATCGTCTCCGCCGTGCTCGCCTTCTTCTTTGGCATCACCGAGGCCGACCAGGCCGAGCTTGACGAGGAGTAACGCTTCCTACAGGTATTTTTCTCCTCTGGGGGACAGTTCAGCGCAAGGGGCACCGCCGGGATATTCCGACGGTGCACCTTTTTGGCACTTGGACGTTCTTGTCTGACTAGTCATTTAAGTACGTCCCCAATGAGTACCCGTAGAATGAGAGTGGATAATCTCCCGTTTTTGGCCTGTTTGTGGGCTCAAAGTGGGAGATTATCCACTCTCGTCATTTGGGTGTCCAAAAATCCCCGCTCGTTTGACGCCTGGGGACACTCTTTGTCGAATGCGGCGGCTGCCGAATGTGGGCGTCGCCCTTGCTATGCCACAGTCACGGCGACCTGGGTGTAGCGGGTGCAGGGGCACTCGGCGCGCGTCTGCACGGTGAGGGTGAGCACAAAGCGGTCGCCGGGTCGTGCGTCGGCGGGCACGATGAAAGTGGCATCCTCCGTGCATTCTTGCCACAGCGACAGATCCTGGACGCCTGCATAGCTCGACGGGTCTACGGCGACATCCCAATGCGCATCGAAGCCCCTGCCGTCAGGGTCGACGATGGTCGCCGCAAGGTCGATGCGCTCGCCGGCTGCGGCGCTGCGGTCGGCCGTGACCTCGACAACATGCGCCGGATGCGAGCAGATGGCCGGATCATGGGCGCACCATTGCGCGCGGGCGGCAAAGTCTTCCTGATAGGCACGCAGATAGGGATTGAGATTGTCGTCTGGGGGCGTGCCGAGGGCGGCAAAACCGGTGGGCGCGTTCGCATCGGGGTGTCCATCAAGAAACATGCGGCCGAGCAGCGTATCGAAGTCGCGGTCGTCGATACCGCGCAGGCCAAACGGAAGCAGCGGAATATAGGTCATGCTGTCGCCTTCGGCCATAAAGTCGCCGCGCTCAAACTGTACCGCGGGCATGCCTTCCAGGCCCCAATCCAGGCGGGCATGCTTGCCAAACTGAAAGCGCTCAGGCTCGTTTTCGTAGACCTTACCATCGCCATAGAGCATATAGCGTGCCATGAGGGGTCCGTTGCCCTGCGTGAGATTCCGCTCAGGCCAAGGAGCCTTAAACAGCGGCAGCGTATCGGGCTGAGCTGTTTTGGCGTCGAAATAGTTGCCATACATATAGGGCGTACGCCAAAAGATGAGCTCGGGAAAGAGCTCGCGCCCATGGTCGAGCCACGAGTTATCCTGCCCCACACTATCGGCAACGCCCATCACGCGCACCTTCTGATAGACCCGCCGCTGTACGGCGGGCCACTCGGGTGTGGCGCGATAACGCTCGGCAATACTCATGAGGGCGCGAACGATCGTATTCATACCACCCCAGCTGAGCAGCCACAGCGTGCGCGGGTCATCGTCCATGATGGCATCGGCGATGACGTGAGACCCTTCAGTCTCCTCGCACACATCACCCTCAAAAGCAACATTTCCCACAAACGTACGCTCGATCATCTGGGCAGGCGTGGGAAACGGCGGTTCACCGGCGGCGTCCGCATTTGCCTGCAACTGCGGCCAAGCCTGGGTATATTCATTACTCCAGAGACTCTCAATCCAATGCTCGGGAAACGGCCGATACTCACGAAGCTCGCCAGCCAGCGGATCGGGCTCATGAGGCACAACAGCCCACTCATAAGAGCGCCGCCCTTTGGTCCGCCAATGCGAATTCACCTCGCCGAGCGTATGAACCCCATCCCCAAGAAAGTGATACTGCGAAGCCGTATACACCACAGCCTGAACATCAAGCAAGTTGAGATACAGAGCCAAATGAACAAGCGAGTTCATATCATCGACTTCCATATCAGTGGTAACAATCACCCGAGTCAACTTCTGGGACATAGGAACAGCTCCAATCAAAATCAATTCAGCCAGTTACGCGCAAGGCAAGACGGGACCCACGCCCCCATCGCCCGCGACCCGGCGGCCCGCCGGAAGCGGCCGACCAGCGTTTCGAACAACGTTAACTTAGGGGGGCTCTGACCTTTAGTTTTGTAAACATTCCGCAGCGCGAGCCCCGCTTATCCGATGCTCCGAAGGAGCAGGATAAGCGGGGCTCATGCGCGAGGACGTTTACAAAACTAAAGGTCAGAGCCCCCGATGGGATGGTTACCTCGAAACCCTGGCCGACCACTCCCAGCAGCCCACCGGCTCGCCGTCGATGAGTACGTTGCCCCCGTCGAAGTCTTGATAACACAGGTCGTTGAATTGGTGGATCCACACGCCGTGGTTGAACGTCTTCTTGGCCGAGCCGTCGGCCTCGCGATACACGCCGGTCAGGTCCTCGACATGGCTAAAGTAGGTGAGATGCACGTTGGCGCCGGCATCGCGCAGGCGCGCGAACAGCGGCAGCACGGTCTGTTGCGGGTGCACGAGCTCGTCGCCCTTGGAGTGCGTAAACCACAGCGGCGTCTTGGCGAGCGCGGCTACGTCCTCGTCCGTGGCGTTGTACCACGGGGCGCAGCAGGGAAGGCCCGCGGCGAAGAAATCGGGGTAGTCGGCGCACAGGCGCAGGGTCATAAAGCCGCCGTTGGAAAGACCGGCGACCACGATGCGGTCGGTGTCGATGCGGTCGGCATGCTCGGCGACAAACTCATCGATAAGTGCCTTGAGCACGGGGGAGTAGATGCTCTGGTTGGAGTGACCAAGCTGCTCGACGCCGTTGTCCATCCAAAACGTGGGCGACTGCGGCACGAGCACCCAGGCAAAGCCGCCAAAGTAGCGCTGGATCTGCGCCTGGCTAATGGCTGTGACGCGGTTGCCGATATAGGCACGCGTGGCGCCTTCGCCTTGCGTGGTGCCCTTGCCCTCGCCGGCGCCGTGCAGATACACCACGAGCGGGGCCTTTTGGGGCACAACCGTTGCCTCGGGCGCAAAGGGGTTGAAGCATGCCGAGTCCTCGGCCTTAAAGCTGGGCTCAAAGAAGCCGTATTCGAGCGCGATGCCGTCGACGGCGGTCTTTTGCGTGGCGTTGCTCCAGCCTTTGAGCGCGGGGCAGATATCGCCACGGCAGGTGTCGAAGACCAGGCCGCAGGTGGGATCGTCGCCGTCGTTGCCGGGAAGAGCTGTGAGCTGCGTGATGCGCAGCTGGTCATCGAGCATGCGCGAGCCCATGACGCCGCCTTCGATGGTCTTGGTCAGGCGCTGCTCGGCGACCTCGAGCGCCACGTGGGTGCCCACAGCGAGCTTGCGCCCGTTCTCGTCACACGGATACGCGCGGAGAACGTCGATGTAGCCCACCGAGGGCGCGGCATGGTCGGCGCCGCGCTCCTTGCGCATCAGGACCTCGCCCGTGCGCTCGTGACGCTCTACATATATATGGAAGGTGCTTGCGTCGATATCGTTGGCGCGCACGGTGCAGGGCAGGTCGAGTACGACCTTGCTGATCCAGGGGCCAAAGTCGCCCAAGGTGGTGACGGTTGCGTAGGTACACGATTTGAGTTCCATGAGCTGCCTCCCTTGTGCCGCCAACACGAAACATTAGCGGCAATACAATATAAACATGTTTAGTTTAATCCAGAATTGCAGAACAAGCAGATAAACTCGGTAAACGGCAAAACTGAACACGTCGTGAACTACTAAACGTATGTTTACTAGCTTCTAGCAGGGATTCTGTTGATGAGTTAACAGATCAGTGAGGTGTTCATCAAAATAAAATCCCACGTAAATGGCTATATATCAATAGAGGGTCAAAGAGACCATCTCCCGCCATTCAAATACGTTCACCCCCGATTTCCTACCGTTCACCGGACTGTAGACGGCAAAATTGCCATAAATTCGGCGCTCCGTGTAAACTAAAGCCCGTAAACGTTCAGTAAACACCTTGTTTACAAAAGCGTATCCAAGGGTCCGGCAACCGTAAGGGGTTATAGTCGCCGGGCCAAAGGCGTGCCTAAGCCCAAGGGGGCTGGCACACGAAGATATGGGGAGGGGTCCCATGGCAGTAGATAACAAGCAGATTGCCACCGATGTCCTCGAGCTCGTGGGCGGTGCGGAGAATGTTTCCGTTGCCACCAACTGCATGACGCGCCTGCGTCTGACGCTCAAGGATAACAGCAAGGCCGACGTGGAGAAGATTAAGAAGGTCAAGGGTGTTCTGGGTTGCCAGTTTGCCGGCAGCCAGCTCCAGGTCATCATCGGCCAGAACGTGCCCAAGGTACTCGCCGAGTTCGTCGCCATTTCCGGCGTCAAGCAGGGTGAGGCCGTTGACGAGAACCTCGATGCTCCCAAGGAGAAGTTCGAGCTCAAGAACCTGCCTAACATCATCCTCGACTATCTGTCCGGCTCCATGACCCAGCTCATCCCGCTGCTCATGGCTGGCGGTCTGTTCCGCACCATCGCGGCCGTCCTCGGCCCCACCATGCTCGGTGTGCTCTCGGCCGACGACCCGACCTATACGTTCCTCTACACCACGCTGTACGAGGCAACGTTTACCTTTATCCCCATCTACCTGGGCTATGCCGCCGCTAAGAAGCTCGGCGCCTCTCCGGTTCTGGGCATGCTCCTCGGCGGCGCTCTCATGGCCCCGTCCGTCGTGAGTGTCGCGACTCAGGAGGGTGGCGGCATCATCTCCGTCTACGGCATCCAGATCGCCGCTGCCAACTATCAGCAGTCCGTCCTGCCGATTATCCTTTCGGTGCCTGTCCTCTACTTCGTCGAGAAGTTCTTTAAGAAGGTCATGCCCGACGTGCTCTCCACGGTCTTCACGCCGTTCTGCACCATGATCGTTACCATCCCCATCGCCTTCATCGTCCTCGCCCCCATCGGCAACGAGATCGGTACGCTGATCGCTAACGCGCTCTTCGGCCTTGCTGACCTTGGCGGCATCGGTATCCTGATCGTCATGGCCGTCCTCGGCGCCTTCTGGCAGCTCTTCGTGGTCTGCGGCATGCACATGCCCGTCATCCTGCTCGCCCAGGTTCAGATCATCGCTGCCGGTTACGATCCCTTCGTCTTCGTTTCCACCAACTGCGCTATGGCCGCTGTCTGGGGCTGCGCCTTCGGTGCCTTCCTCAAGATGAAGGACCCCGACGAGAAGGGTCTTGCCCTGGGTTACGTCATCTCTGCTATCGCCGGTGGCGTCACCGAGCCCGCGCTCTTCGGTATCCTCATGCGCTTCCGTCGCACCATGCTCGGCATGTTCATCGGCGGTGCCATCGGCGCTGTGTTCTCCGGCCTCATGGGTGTTACCTACTACCTGGCCGGTGGTGCCTCCAACTTCCTGGTCTTCACCAACTACCTGCAGGGTGGCCAGATGAACACCGTCTGGGCTATCGTCGGTATGGCAATCTCCTTTGTCATCGCAGCTGCCGTCGTCTTTGCCTGCGGCTTCTCCAAGGAGGAGCTCGCCGAGATGGAGGCCTAAGGCCAAACCATTCGGACGCATACGACCTTACCTACACGACAGGGCCCCGTCAGGCGCAAGCCCGGCGGGGCCCTTCTTACAAGGTAGACTGATTGGGGGCGCGTGGCGCCTACTCGCCGGGGCATGCTAAGCGCCAGGTGCTTTCGCGCGGGGTTACCGCGAAAGAATCTGCCGGTTCGCAACTCCTTTATCAAACGAAAGGACATGCAGATGAGTTTGGGAAAGCTGACCGTTAACGGTCGTCAGGACGGCTTTTTGTGCGAGGGCAAACCGTTCTTTTGGTTTGCCGATACGTGCTGGAGCGCGTTTACGAGCATTACCGAGGATGACTGGAACTACTACCTGACCCGCCGTGCCGAGCAGGGCATGAACGTGCTGCAGATCAACACGCTGCCGCAGTGGGATCGCTGCTGCCCCGATCTGGGCATTTGGCCCTATGCCAGCGAGGACGGCGTGCATTTTGATTGGAGCGCACCCAACCAGGAGTACTGGGACCGCGCCCGCCGCATGTGCCAGGCAGCCGTGGAGCACGGCATTCGCCCGGCGCTCGTGCTCATGTGGTGCAACTACGTGCCCGGTACCTGGGGCTCCGTGATCGCCGAGCGCCTGGGTGCCGAGGTCATGCCGCGCGAGGAGGTTCGTGCCCACGTTGCCCGCGTCGTCGAGAACCTGGGCGAGTTCGACCCCGTCTATGTGGTGACAGGCGACACCGACTTTAAGACCGACGAGGCTATCGCCTATTACGGGGATGCACTCGACGAGGTCACCAAGCTGGCTCCCGAGTCCTTGCACACCATGCATATCAACCGTGGCAACCGCGCCCTGCCCGAGCAGTTTGCCGATCGCTTGGACTTCTACATGTTCCAGCCCGGCCACAACTATAGCGGTCAGGAGGAAGCTTGGAAGCTGCCCGAGGATTTTCGCGCGCAGTATCCCAAAAAGCCGATGGTCAATTCCGAGCCCTGCTACGAGCAAATGGGCGCGAGCCGCAACGTGTACTGGCGTTTTACCGCGCAGGATTGTCGCGCGAGTGTTTGGTCGAGCATTCTGGCCGGTGCCAGTGCCGGCATTACCTACGGTGCGCACGGCGTGTGGAACTGGCAGACGTCGCGCAGTAAGGGCTCCGTCCTGGGCGAGGGTTTTGACATGCCGTTCCGCTGGCAAGAGTGCCTGCAGTTTGCGGGCGTGTGGGACTTTGGCCTGATCGAGCACGTGCTTGCCGGCCTGGGCGCTACGGCTGGCGATGACGCGCTTGCCGTGGTTCCGGCGCAGGAGCTGCTCGATGACGCGCGCGAGGCCATCCGTGTGGCGCGCGTTGGCGATCGCGTCGTCACGTACCTGCCGCGCACCACGGCGCTCAAGTTTAAGCTCGACGGCGCGCGTGGCTGGACGGCGACGGTCCTCGACATGGAGGACAAGCGCATCGCAAAACTGCCCGTCCGTGACAACGGTGACGGCACCGTGCGCGTGGCGCAGCATCCCTTTGAGCACGACGCTCTGGTGATCCTGACACCCGAGCGCTAACGGCTCTTCTCCAACATTTACAACCCAGTCCCTTTCATAAGGCTGCGACGGAATGGTTCCTGCATGACGGCTTTAAGCTGTCAAGGGGAGCCATTCCGCCGCACTCATTGGGGACGTACTTAAATGAGTGGTTTAACTTGAGACGGGACTTTTTGACCGCCTGATGGGTCGCGCGCCACGATTCGGGCGTCACAGCAGCTCGCCGTGGCGGGCAATGTAGCGGCGCTTTGCCAGCTGAGTGAGCGCGATGTAGGCGGTGACGATGCCGATGAGCAGCGCGAAGAAGCTCGCCGGCAGCGGCAAGAGGCCGAGCGCATCGGCGATGGGGCTTGCCGGCAGCCAGGTGACGAGCGCCAGGCCCAGTACGGTGAGAACGCACAGCGCGGGCGCGGCGTGGTCGCGCGGGCTCGGCAGGCGCGGGGAGCGCAGCATGTGGATCACGAGCGTCTGCGACCACATGGACTCGACAAACCAGCCGCTCTGGAAGAGCGCCACAAAGGCCGCCATGCCTGCGGCGTTGCCCGTCCCGGCGAGCTCGGACCAGCTTGCGCCTACGGTGGCAGGGCACACCACAAAGAAGAGCGCGGCGAAGGTTACGATGTCAAACAGCGAGCTCACGGGACCCAACTCGAGCATAAAGCCCTTAATGGACGCGGCGTCCCAGGCGCGCGGACGGGCGGTCCAGGCGTCATCGACGGTGTCCCACGGCAGCGCGATACACACGATCTCGTAGACCAGCGACAGCAACACCAGCTGCAGGGCGCTCATGGGCAAAAACGGCAGGAACAGGCTCGCGACGGTCACGGACAGTACGTTGCCAAAGTTGGAGCTCACCGTGGTCTTGAGGTACTTGAGCAGGTTGCCGTAGGTGCGGCGGCCTTCGATGATGCCGCGCTCGAGCACACCCAGGTCCTTCTGAAGCAAGATGATATCGGCGGATTCCTTGGCGATGTCGACGGCCGAATCGACCGAGATGCCGCAGTCGCTCGCGCGCATGGCGGCGGCGTCGTTGATGCCGTCGCCCATAAAGCCCACGGTGTGGCCGAGCAGCTCGCGCATGACGCGCACCAGACGCGCCTTCTGCAGCGGCGAGAGCTTGGCGAAGAGGTGGGTGTGCTCGGCGCGCTCGGCAAGCTCGGCGTCATCGAGCGCATCGATCTCGGAGCCCAGCAAGACATTGCTCGCGTCGATACCGATCTGCTCGCAGACGGTGGCGGCGACGCGATCGTTGTCGCCGGTCAGGACCTTGACCGCCACGCCCTTGGCCTCGAGGGTGGCGACGGCGCCCGCGGCACTCGCCTTGGGCGGATCGAGGAAGGCCAAAAAGCCCATCAGCACCATGTCGCACTCGTCGGCGATGCCAAACTCGCCCACGCAGCGCGGATTGGTCTTCTGCGCCACGGCAATCACGCGCAGGCCCTCGGCGTTAAGTCCGGCGACCTGCTTTCGAATCTGGGCGAGCCTCTCGTCGGTGAGCGGCTGAGCGATGCCATCGACCTCGACAAAGGAGCAGATCTCGAGCATTTCCTCGGCAGCGCCCTTGGTAACCATCTGGGTTTTGCCTTGGGCGTCGGCGACAACTACGCTCAGGCGACGGCGCGAGAAATCGAAGGGCACCTCGTCGACCTTGGTATAGCGGTCGCGCAGGCTCTGGCCCAGCATGGAATCGGGCACGACGGTCGAGGGCGTCACATCGGCACGGTCGATGACGGCCAGGTCGATAAGGTTTTTGAGGCCGGTCTGGAAGAAGCTGTTCAAAAACGCATGGCGCAGCACGCGTGCATCCTCGTTGCCGTCGGTGTTGAGGTAGCGCTCGAGCACGATGCGGTCTTCGGTGAGGGTGCCGGTCTTGTCGCAGCACAGGACGTCCATCGCGCCGAGGTTTTGGATCGCCGGCAGTTCCTTGACGATAACCTGGCGACGGGCGAGGTCCTTGGCGCCCTGCGACAGGCTCGTGGTCACGATGACGGGAAGCATCTGCGGCGTGATGCCCACGGCCACGCTCGTGGCGAACAACAGCGCATCGATGACGTTGCCCTTGGTGGCGGCGTTGATGGCAAAGACCGCCGGCGCCATAACGAGCATGAGGCGCACGAGCAGCATGGAGACGCTCGAGACGCCGCGGTCAAACGCGCTCTTCTCGCCGCGCCCGTTGAGCATCTTGGCGATGCCGCCCAGGTATGTGTCCGAGCCGGTGGCAACGACGAGTGCCATGGCGGTGCCGTTTTGCACGGAGGTGCCGGTAAAGACGATGTTCTTGCAGGCAGACAGCGGCAACGCGGAGCTGTCGGCGCCCTCAATGACAGCTGCGGCAGAGGTCTTCTCGACGGCCTCGCTCTCGCCCGTGAGCGCGGACTCGATCACAAACAGGTCGCGCGCGGTGATGATGCGGGCATCGGCCGGCACCATATCGCCGGCAGAGAGACGGATCACATCGCCGGGGACGAGCTCGTCGAAGGGGATTTCGAGGCGCTCGTCGTCGCGCAGGGCGCAGCAGGTGTTAGAGACCAGGTCCTTGAGGGCCTCGGCCGCATTGCCGCTGCGGGCTTCCTGGATAAACTTCATGCCGCCCGATACCAGCAACATGATGCCGATGACGATGACCGTGGAGGGGTCGCGCTGCGGCTCGGGCACGGCGAGCACGTCGATGTAGAGCGAGACCAGCGCGAGCGCGGCGAGGATGCCGGCGAAGGGGTCAACGAATGCGTCGGCGATGCGGCGCACAAGCGTCTTGGTCGGCGCCTCGATGGTGTTGGGGCCGACGGCGTTCAGGCGCTCGGCGGCATGCTCGGCAGTGAGTCCGTCGGCCGTGGCGTCGAGCAGCACGAGGGCGTCCTCGGCGCTATGGGTGGCGGCGAATATGATGTTCTTGGACATGCCGGCGCGAGCGGCGGGGCGCGCCGTGCGGCGGCGCTTGGAGATGGCTTCGAGTACCGTGGCGGTTTTGAGCATCAGCATAGGGTCCTCCTTGTTGAAGGGAGTTAGCGTACGTGTCGTATTTGCTTCAAAAAACCTAGATGTCGCTCACGTCATGCTTTCAAACCACCACAAAGGGACAGGCACCTTTGTGGTGGTTTTGACGATCGGTTAGTGGCGCTTATGCGTGCGCGGAATCCTCGCGGCGTGCCGAGGGCGACATGCAGGTTTTTCGACTATGGCTGCCTTCCATGGCACACCCCCTTAAGGCCGGGCGCGGCGCGCTTTGGGTATCTCGTACCCGTTTTAATCCGCCCGTATTTTTGATGAGGGGGTTTGCCGTGTCAACCCCTTTGTTTGGAAAACCATTGCCCCTGACAAAGCCTTTACAGAATGCTGAGGCCCCAAAGCGCGCCCGCAACGCGCCTTGCCTGCGCTAAACTGGAAGACACGTACGCGATTACGAGAGGAGCCCGCATGGAGGCTTACAAGCAAGAGTTCATCAAGTTTATGGTCGAGTCCGATGTTCTTAAGTTCGGCAGCTTTACGCTCAAGAGCGGCCGTCAGTCCCCGTTCTTTATGAACGCCGGCGCTTACGTGACGGGCTATCAGCTCAAGAAGCTGGGCGAGTATTACGCCCAGGCCATTCACGATAACTTTGGCGACGACTTCGACGTGCTGTTTGGACCGGCCTACAAGGGCATTCCGCTGGCCGTCGTGACCGCCATTGCCTACCACGAGCTGTACGGCAAGGAGGTCAAGTACTGCTGCGACCGCAAGGAGGCCAAGGACCACGGCGCCGACAAGGGCAACCTGCTGGGCTATGAGCCCCAGGACGGCGACCGTGTGATCATGGTCGAGGACGTCACCACCAGCGGCAAGTCCATCGACGAGACCTATCCCAAGGTCAAGGCTGCTGCCGATGTCGAGATCAAGGGCCTGATCGTGTCCCTCAACCGCATGGAGGTCGGCAAGGGCGGCGTGACCACCGCGCAGAAGGAGATCGAGGCCAAGTACGGTTTCCCCGTCGCGAGCATCGTCTCCATGGCCGAGGTCGTCGAGACCCTCTACAACCACGAGATCGACGGCAAGGT
>JAHYYK010000002.1 GCA_019425005.1 Collinsella sp. | reverse complement strand
TGTGGGTATCTCGTACCCCTTTAATGGTCAAGGGATAGTGTAGCCAACCTCGAGCTTAATTGCGAGCATAAATACAGAGCAATCCGTAAACGGAGCCCAATGCTCCATAAACCTATATATATTTGTGGGACGAGCTTGAAAACGCACGCACGAGCTGGCATAATCCCCTCTGCTGCACGCAAATCGGATCTACGTCCAGGGCCGTGGCGTGGGCACTATCGCCAAAAGAGGAATATCTCTGTGTAGATTGCGCACAGGGAGCGACTTCTGTGCTATAGTTCAGGCTTGTTTGTTAACGCGACATGTTCGTTTGTCGCCCAAGGAGGGTCAGTTATGTCCAAAGTTTGCGAAGTTTGCGGTAAGCACCCCGTTGCCGGTCGCTCCATCAGCCACTCTCACCGCGTCACCAACCGTAAGTTCCGCCCCAACATCCAGCGCGTCTACGTTGTCGTCGATGGTCACCGTCGCAAGATGAACGTTTGCTCCACCTGCCTCAAGTCTGGCAAGGTTGCGCGCTCCTAAATAAGGTCTTACCAACAAGTACCTCGGACTCTCCGGGTCAAAGACCTCGCGTTCATATAGAACTTACCAAAGGCGTCCTCCCCTACGGAGGGCGCCTTTTTGCACTCATTGGGGACAGACTTACATGAGTGTTTGCAGATGTCAAAGGGATCGTAACCCAGCTGGTATGCCCTGTAGCTTGACCAGCGGTACGCCTCGATTGAGCCAAGCGCACCTTTCACGAGATTGAGACGAATATAGTCGAGCAGCTGCACCGCCTGCGTGTCTGACTCAACCGCGACCCGCGAATAGCAATTGTCAAGAAGATGCCCCGTTCTTCCCGTTTTCCGATTGAAATTCTCATGTAAGTCTGTCCCCAATGAGCGGGGCGATGCAGCAGGCAGATAGTTTTAGTTAAAGCGTTTCAGTTTATTGAAGCGTTTTAGTGTGCCTTTTACGGGAATCTTACCGTTCGCCGAATAATTTCTTGCTATCATGCAAGGCGTAGGGTAAATCTCCGATCGCAAGGAGACACAAATGGTGAAAAAGTCACCGGAAAACACTACTCCCGCAATTGTGGACAACGTAGAGGCGCTTGAGGCTAAGCTCGCTCAGATGCGAGAGGCCCAGGCGCTTTTTGCTACGTACACGCAGGAGCAGGTCGACAAGATCTTCTATGAGGCCGCCATGGCCGCCAACAAGGCTCGTATCCCGTTGGCGAAGATGGCCATCGAGGAGACCGGCCGCGGCGTTCTTGAGGACAAGGTCATCAAGAACCACTACGCCGCAGAGTACATCTACAACGCTTACAAGAACACCAAGACCTGTGGTGTCCTGGAGCGCGACGAGGCTTACGGCATCACCAAGATCGCCGAGCCCATCGGCATCGTGGGCGCCGTCATCCCGACGACCAACCCCACCTCCACCGCGATCTTCAAGACGCTGATCTGCCTGAAGACCCGCAACGCCATCATCATCTCCCCGCACCCGGCTGCCGCCAAGTGCACCATCGCCGCCGCCAAGCTCGTGCTTGACGCCGCCGTCAAGGCCGGCGCCCCCGAGGGCATCATCGGCTGGGTCGATGTCCCCTCCATCGAGCTGACCAACATGGTCATGCGCGACGTCGACATCATCCTCGCCACCGGTGGCCCGGGCATGGTCAAGGCCGCTTACTCCTCGGGCAAGCCCGCCCTGGGCGTTGGCGCCGGTAACACCCCGGTCGTCATCGACGACACCGCCGACGTGCTGCTCGCCGTCAACTCCATCATCCACTCCAAGACCTTCGACAACGGCATGATCTGCGCCTCCGAGCAGTCCGTGACCGTCATCGACACCATCTATGACCAGGTCAAGGCCGAGTTCCAGAAGCGCGGCTGCTACTTCGTCAAGCAGGGTGCCGAGATGGAGGCCCTGCGTGCCGCCATGTTCAAGAACGGCGCTCTCGATCACCGCATCCCCGGCATGGCCGCTGCCAAGATCGCCGAGCTCGCCGGCATCGAGGTTCCCGCCAAGACCAAGATCCTGATCGCCGAGGTCACCTCCACCGACCCCGCCAAGGAGGAGTTCTCCCACGAGAAGCTCTCCCCGGTCCTGGCCATGTACCACGCCAAGGACTTCCAGGAGGCCGTCGACAAGGCCGAGCACCTGGTGCTTGCCGGTGGCCCGGGCCACACCGCCTCTCTGTACGTGCACCCCGCCCAGGCCGAGAAGATCAGCCTGTTCGAGCACGTCATGAAGGCCTGCCGTATCGTCATCAACACCCCGTCCTCGCACGGCGGCATCGGTGACCTGTACAACTTTGGCATGAAGCCGTCTCTGACCCTGGGCTGCGGCTCCTGGGGCGGCAACTCCGTCTCCGAGAACGTTGGGGTGAAGCACTTGATCAACGTTAAGACTGTGGCCGAGCGCCGTGAGAACATGCTGTGGTTCCGCGCTCCCGAGAAGGTCTACTTCAAGAAGGGTTCCACGCCCGTCGCCCTCGACGAGCTTGGCAACGTCATGGGCAAGAAGCGCGCCTTCATCGTCACCGACCAGTTCCTCTTCAAGAATGGCAACACCCGCGCCATCGAGGCCAAGCTCGACGAGATGGGCATCGCCCACGACTGCTTCTACGACGTCGAGCCCGATCCGTCGCTGCAGTGCGCACGTCGCGGCGCCAAGCAGATGGCTCTCTTTGAGCCGGACGTCATCATCGCCGTCGGCGGTGGCTCCGCTATGGACGCCGGCAAGATCATGTGGATGATGTACGAGCACCCCGAGTGCAAGTTTGAGGACATGGCCATGGACTTCATGGACATCCGCAAGCGTATCTTCACTTTCCCCGAGATGGGCAAGAAGGCCTACTTCGTCGCCGTCCCGACCTCTTCGGGTACCGGCTCCGAGTGCACGCCGTTCGCCATCATCACCGACAAGGAGACCGGCATCAAGTGGCCGCTCGCCGACTACGCGCTGCTCCCCAACATGGCTATCGTCGACGCCGACAACTGCATGACCGCCCCGCGCGGCCTGACCGCTGCCTCCGGCATCGACGTCATGACCCACGCCATCGAGTCCTACGTCTCCATCATGGCTTCCGACTACACCAAGGGCCTCTCCGAGCGCGCTGCCAAGCTCGTCTTCGAGAACCTGCCCTCCAGCTTCACGAACGGCGCCAAGGACCCGCACGCCCGCGAGGAGATGCACAACGCCTCCTGCATGGCCGGTATGGCCTTCGCCAACGCCTTCCTGGGCCTCAACCACTCCATGGCTCACAAGCTCGGCGCCTTCCATCACCTGCCCCACGGCCTCGCAAACGCTGTCATCCTGACCCGCGTCATGCGCTACAACGCCGCCGAGGCACCCGTCAAGATGGGTACCTTCTCCCAGTATCCTTACCCCAACGCGCTGCACAACTACGCCGAGATGGCCAAGTACTGCGGCATCGAGGGCAAGGACGACAAGGAGGTCTTCGAGAACTTCATCACGAAGCTCGAGGAGCTCAAGGACTTCATCGGCGTCAAGAAGACCATCGCCGACTACGGTGTTGACGAGCAGTACTTCCTCGACACCCTCGACGAAATGACCGAGCAGGCATTCAACGACCAGTGCACCGGCGCCAACCCGCGCTACCCGCTCATGAGCGAGATCAAGGAGCTCTACCTGGACGCCTACTACGGCCGCGAGCCCCAGGATTACGCCGTCTGCTAGTTTTAGCACGGTTTTTAACGGCGGGGGTGCACGGGTGTTTCACACACCCCCGCCGTCGCTTCTATCGCATCGTTGAAAGGATGCAACCATGCTGCTACCCGATTCCAAGACCGAGCTCGTCCGCCGTGGCAACAAGGTCGTTTACGACCTGGGCGACAAGATTGTCAAGGTCTTTAACGAGACCAAGCCTGTCTCCGACGTGTTCAACGAGGCTTTGAATCTTGCCCGCATCAATGAGTGCGGCATCCGCAGCCCCAAGGCTCTCGAGGTTTCCCAGCTCGAGAACGCCAACGGCTGGGCGCTCGTGACCGAGAAGGTTCCGGGCACCACCCTTGCCGAGAAGATGACTGCCGAGCCCCAGCGCTTTGGTGAGTACCTCGAGATGTTCGTCGACCTCCAGATCGAGATCCACGGCTACACCTCCCCGCTGCTCAACCGTCAGCGCGACAAGTACGCCCGCATGATCGACAGCCTTGATCAGCTCAATGCCACCACGCGCTACAACCTTCAGGAGCGTCTGGACGGCATGACCAAGGAGTTCAAGGTCTGCCACGGCGACTTCAACCCCTCCAACGTCATCGTCGGCGACGACGGCCAGCTCTATGTGTGCGACTGGGCACACGCCACCCAGGGCTCCCCTGCTGCCGACGTTGCCACCACCTACCTGCTCTTTGCCCTCAACAGCAAGGACCAGGCCGAGGCCTACCTGGAGCTCTACTGCGACCGCGCCGACATGCCCATGCAGGTCGTGCGTCAGTGGACGAGCATCGTTGCCGCTTCCGAGCTCGCTCGTAAGCGCAACGTGAACGATGAGTTCCTGAAGAATTGGATCGACGTCGTCGATTATCAGTAATATCTGAGCGATTTATTTCGCATCGGAGGCACAAGGAAAACCCCGCAGCTCGCATGGGCTGTGGGGTTTTCCTTTTAGATATCGAGGATGCCACAAGATAAAAGGACGGCCCCGCATCTCCCCGATCTGGAGAAATGCGGGGCCGTCCCGTATATCGAACTACAAGCGAAATCGTCGATTAACGGCGTGCTGCCTTCACAAGCTCGGCGACCTTGGCGACGACCTCGTCGATCGCCACATCCTCGCGCTCACCCGTGGCACGGTCCTTGAGCTCAACGGTGCCATTCTTAAGGCCACGCTTACCCAGAACGACCTGATACGGGAAGCCCATAAGATCGTTGTCGGCAAACTTAAAGCCGGGACGCTCGTCGCGGTCGTCGACGACAACCTCGATACCCTCGGCGCACAGGCCATCAACGATCTGCTCGCAGACGATAGCGCACTCCTCCTTCTTGGGATCGAGCGGAATCACCGCGACCTCGTACGGGGCAACGGAGACCGGCCAGACGATGCCGTGCTCGTCGTTGTGCTGCTCCACGACGGCAGCGAGCGAGCGGGACACACCAACGCCGTAGCAACCCATGATGAGCGGCTTCTCCTTACCGTCCTCATCCATAAAGGTGGCACCCATGGCCTCGGAATACTTGGTGCCCAGCTGGAAGACCTGAGAGACCTCGATGCCACGGGCAGCAGAGAGCGGCTTGCCGCAGTGCGGGCAGGGGTCGCCGGCGACAACGGTGACCAGATCAGCCCACTCGTCGACGGTAAAGTCGCGCTCGGGGCAGGCACCGGTAAAGTGATAGTCGACCTCGTTGGCACCGCAGGCCCACTGCTTGGACTCGCGCAGGCTCTCGTCGCAGACCAGACGAATGCCCTCGGGCAAGTTAACCGGTCCGATAAAGCCCTTATGCAGACCGTAGGTCTGGAGCTCCTCATCGGTCATCATGCGATAACCCTTGCCAAAGACATGCTCGGCCTTGCAGTCATTGAGCTCATGATCGCCCGGGACAATGGCCACGACTGGCTTGCCCTCGGCATCGATGAGAGCCAAGGACTTGCGCGTGCCGTTCTCGGGGAAGCCAAAGAACTTTGCAACGGCCTCGATGGTGCCCATGCCCGGAGTCTTGACCTTGGTGAGCGTACCGTCGCCAGGACCCTCGGTCACAACGACCTTGGTGCTTGCGGCCTCATCGTCGGCAGCGAAGCCGCAATCGTCGCAGTAGACGAGCGAAGCCTCGCCGGCGTCGGCCAAAGCCATATACTCGACGGAGGTATCGCCACCGATCTCGCCGGAGTCGGCGACAACGGGCAGGGCCTTGATGTAGCAGCGCTCGCAAATGTTGGCATAGGCCTGCTTCATCTTGTCGTACTCCTCCTGCAGGCTCTCCTGCGTGGCGGAGAAGCTGTAGGCGTCCTTCATGATGAACTCGCGACCGCGCATCAGGCCAAAGCGGGGACGGAACTCGTCACGGAACTTGTCCTGGATGTGGTAGAGGTTGACGGGAAGCTGCTTATAGGAGCGCAGTTCATTGCGCACCAGGGCGGTGACAGTCTCCTCGTGGGTGGGGCCCAGCACGAACTCACGGCCGTGACGGTCATCGAAGCGCACGAGCTCCTTGCCATAGACATCGATACGGCCGGACTCACGCCACAGCTCGGCATCGACCATGATAGGCATCATGAGCTCCTGGGCACCGGCGGCATCCATCTCGTCGCGCACGATGTTCTCGATCTTGCGGATCGAGCGCCATGCGAGCGGCAGATAGGAATACAGGCCGGCGGCCTCCTTGCGGATCATGCCGGCGCGAAGCAGCAGACGGTGGCTCGCAAGCTCGGCGTCCGCCGGATCCTCTTTGAGCGTCGGCGCGTAAAGCTTAGACATATACATTGCTCGAGTCATTTACTTCTCCTCAATAAGCTTGTCGACCTCGGCCATGAGCGCGTCGACAATTTGATCCTCAGCTACTTTACCAATGATCTGGCCATGCGAAAAGAGCAGGCCCTGACCTCGTCCACAGGCCACGCCCAAGTCGGCGTCGGAAGCCTCGCCGGGGCCATTAACGGCACATCCCATCACGGCGATGGAAAGCGGCGCGGAATAGTTCTTCAGTCGCTCGGTAACCTCCTCGGCGATGGGAATGAGGTTGACCTGGCAACGAGCGCACGTGGGACACGAGACAATCTCGGGACCACGGCGACGCAGGCCCAGCGACTGCAAAATTCCCCAGGCAACCGGCGGCTCCTCAACCGGATCGGCTGTGAGCGACACACGCATGGTGTCGCCAATGCCTTCGAAAAGCAAGATACCCAAGCCTACAGAGCTCTTGATGGTGCCCTGGAGCTTGGTCCCCGCCTCCGTCACGCCCAGGTGAAGCGGAACGTGGGGAATCTCACGCGACAGGGCTCGATAGGTATCAAGCGTCGTTTGCACGCTATGGGCCTTGGCCGAAAGCACAATGTTCGTAAAACCGCGGTCCTCAAAGTGCTTGACGAAACGCTCGCTCGACATCACGAGCTTCTCGGGCTGCGTAAGCTCGTCGCGCTCAGCGATATCCTGCTCGAGTGAGCCGGCGTTGACACCGATGCGAATCGCACAGCCCGCAGCGCCGGCGGCGTCGATGACGGCATCGACCTTAGCCCAATCGCCGATATTGCCGGGATTGATGCGAAGCTTGGCGGCACCAGCCTCGACGGCGCCGATGGCGAGCTTATGGTTAAAGTGAATATCGGCGACGATCGGCACCGGAGACTCGGCACAGATGGTGCGGAAACCCTCAAGCGCGGCCTCGGTGGGCACGCTCACGCGCACGATATCGCAGCCAGCCTGCGCCAACGCGCACACTTGCGCAAGCGTTGCCTGGGCGTCAGCGGTATCGGTGCAGGTCATGGATTGGACCACCACCGGCGCGCCGCCACCGATCTGCACACCGCCCACATGCACGGGGCGCGTCAACTCGCGCGGCAAAGGATGGGTTAAAGACAATCCAAACACTCCCCTACAAAATAAATCGAAGGACGTCGGAACGAAGCATATAGACAAATAGCAGTGCAAAGAGCGCGATGCCAACATAGCTCACAATCGTCTGCACCTTGAGTGGCAGCTCGCGACCCGCAAACTTTTGAATGATCTCGATGACCAGCTTGCCGCCATCGAGTGGTGGGATGGGCAACAGGTTCATAAAGCCAAGCGAGAACGAAATGAGGGCGGCAAACGAAAGGAACGTGGCAGGGCCGGCAGCAGCAGCCTGTGAGGACATAACGCTAATGCCCACGATCGAAGAAGACTGATCGAGAATCTCCATCGTATGCTGCGGCTGGAGCAGGCGCATCACGCCCTCCGCTGTCCGCACGACATAGGAGAACGACAGGCGAGCCGACGTGATGGGGTCTAAACGGACCACCTGCGTAGAGGCATACACACCTAGGCGCTCGTCCTCTTTGAGCGCAACCGAGGTCGAATGCTGCTTGCCGTCGCGCTCATACTCAATGGCGATATCGTCCTTACCGGCGGCCTTGCCGATGGCATCGTAAACGTCCATCCAGGTAGCGCACGATACTCCGTCAACCGAAAGGATCGCGTCGCCGCCCTCGATACCCGCCTTGGCGGCAATAGACCCCTCGTCAACCTGACCGATCACGTTGGTATCCATCGGCACGGTGACACCCGCAATAGAGTAGATGCTCATAAGCAGCAAAAAGCCCGTCAGGATATTGACGAGAATGCCCGCGAGCAGCATAAAGGCGCGCTTGAGAAAACCCTGGCCCAGATAGGTATGCGAACGCTCTTGCGCAAGGAACTCGGCTTCGCCGCACGGCAGCTCCCACACATCGCCCTCGGCAGTCGCATGCTCTCGATCGAACCGGCGGCCGTCAAAGGTGGTGTAACCCGCCGCGTCTCGCGGCAGCGTCTGATACCTGGTGGGATAGTAGCTCGGCGAGGGCTTCTCCCCTTCCTCATACCAAGGCGCGATAGAGCCCCAACCCAAGAGCAAGGCGCATGCCTCGAGCACAACCTCCTCGGATAGCTCGAGCTCGACAGCAAGGTCGGCCACGGTCACGCGACCATGACGATAGATAGCCGCGAGCACGCGATCGGCACACGAGACGTCGGTCGGATCCATACCGCAGATGGCAGCGTAGCCACCCAGCAGCAGCGGGGTCACGCCAAACTTGGTTCCAATGCGACGTGACGTGTAATGGATGTCAAAGCGGCACGGCAAGCCCAAAAAGAACTCGGTCACACGGACGCCGCAGGCACGTGCCGCCAAAAAGTGGCCGCCCTCGTGCAAAAACACGAGGACGGAAAGCATCAACAGGCCCCAAAAGACCGATGAGAGAACGCTCAGAACAGTATCCATAAAACGAAAAAGCAATCCTTATGGGTTAGGAACGGGTTGCGGCGAGCACCTGCGCAGCCTTTTCACGCGCCCACGCATCGATGTCGCGAAGCTGCTCAAACGAATCGACCGCCTGCTTATCGTGGGCATCCATGCAGGATTCCACAATGCGATCGATATCAGTAAAGCAGCAGCCATCGTGCAGGAAAGCATCGACGGCGACCTCGTTGGCGGCATTGAGCACGCACGGCATGGTGCCACCCGTCTTGCCGGCACGTTCGGCCAGTGCCAGACAGCGGAAGGTATCCATGTCGGCAGCATCAAACGTGAGCTGCCCCAGCTCGCGGAAATCGATACGAGGCGCCGGGGTATCCCAACGCTCGGGATACGAGAACGCGAACTGGATGGGAATACGCATGTCGGAAGCACCGAGATGCGCCATCACAGAGCCGTCCGCATACTCGACCATCGAGTGGATCTTTGACTGGCGCTGAACGACCACGTTGATAAAGTCGAGATCGCACCCGAACAGGTGCATCGCCTCGATACGCTCCAAGCCCTTATTCATGAGGGTCGCAGAGTCGATGGTGATCTTAGCACCCATGGCCCACGTGGGGTGTGCCAGCGCATCGGAGCGTGTCACGCAATTGAGCTCGTCGCGCGTACGGCCAAAGAACGGACCACCCGAGCAAGTGAGCCAAATGCAGTGAGCCTCGCGTGGGTTCTCCCCCAGATAGCACTGGAAGATGGCGGAGTGCTCAGAGTCGACTGGAATAAGCTGGCCCGGTTGCGCCAACGGCATAAGCAAGTCGCCACCGACGACGAGGGACTCCTTGTTGGCAAGGGCAAGGCGCTTATTTGAGGTCAAGGCCGCATGGCTCGCCTCGAGACCGGCGGCACCCACAATAGCGACGAGTACGCAGTCGACATCGTCGCGACGCGCGAGCTCGCAAACCGCCTGCGCGCCAACGCCGAGCTTCGTTCCCTCGGGCAACTCCTGCAGCACGGCGTCATCGCCATGAGCGACATCGGCCACGGCAACCGCCGAAACCGAGAACTCGCGGGCAGCGGCAACAAGCTCGGAGGTACTGGAGTTAACGGACAGCGCCGTCACCTGCAGGCGATCGGCATGCTGGCGGCACACATCGAGCGCCTGGGTGCCGATGGAGCCCGTACAACCCAGGATGGCAACACGGAGGCGTCCATCGGGGCCATACGTCGTCTGGAATGACATTACAGCACGCCTCCGATCATCAGCATCAGCTGCGCGGTGATGCAGCCGAAGATAAGCGAATCGCTACGATCGAGCATGCCGCCGTGGCCCGGGATAAGGTTGCCGGAATCTTTGACGCCCACACCGCGCTTGATGCGCGATTCGATAAGGTCGCCGATAACGCCCAGAATGGACACGACCACGCCGCACAGCAGCGCATAGGGCAGGCTGAGCTTGAAGAAATGCGTCGCCCACAGGATGAGCCAAATCAAAACCGAGCCCAGGATGCCGCCGACAAACCCCTCCCAGCTCTTTTTGGGAGAGATCTTGGGAACCATCTTGTGCTTACCGATACGGCTGCCCACGATGTAGGCAAACGAATCGGAGACCCAAAGGGACGCGCAAACGCCCACCGAAAGCAAGGCACCGGCAAAACCGGGCACGGCATCGCGCAGCAGCACGATAGCCGACAGCATAAAGCCAGTGTAGATGGGACCCATGAGCGTCACGGCCACATCAGAGATGCGGGTACGCGGCGACCAGACATACCAAATGCCCACAGCGAGCATCAGGGCAAAAAGCAGGGCATTCAGCAGCATCGAATCGCCCAGCGCCGACAGCGGAAAGAGCACGGCGGCAGCGATGCCCATGCGCTCGTTAGCCATCTTGCCATCGAGCCTTGTCATACGGAAAAACTCATAGCAGCACAGACCGCTCATGACGGAAACAAAGATGGCAGTGGGCACGATACCCAAAACCAGACACAGGATAAAGACAACGGCGTAGACGATACCCGCGGCGGCACGGGTAATAAAGCCCGCCAGCCACGAACCGGTGCCGCTCTTCGCTGTAGGCGCTCCCGCAGCGGTAGCTTTGCGCGCAGGCGTCTTGGGAGCAGATGCCTTGGGACGATCGGACACGATTAAGCCTCCTCGGTCTTGCTCAGTCCACCAAACCTACGGTCACGGCCCTGATAGGCCAAAATGGCGTCGACAAGGCCCCAACGATCAAAGTCGGGCCAATAGGTATCGGTGACATAGAACTCGGAATAAGCCACCTGCCACAGCAGATAGTTCGAAAGGCGCAGCTCACCAGAGGTGCGAATCACAAGCTCAGGATCGGGAAGGCCGGCGGTATAGAGGTGGGAAGCCACCATGTCGTCATCAATTGCGGCAGGATCAATCTTACCGGCGGCAACGTCGAGCGCAATCTGACGGACAGCGCGGGTAATCTCGGCACGCGCGCCGTAGTTGACGGCAAGCGCCAGCGTCATACCGGTGTGATCGGCGCACTCGGCAAGACCGCGTTCAAAAACGTCGCGGGTCTTCTTGGGCAGCGCGGAAATATCACCCAAAAAGACAACGCGCACGTTTTCGCGCTTCAGAAGCGGCAACTCGTCGATGAACGTCTTGGCAAACAAGTGCATCAAGACGTTGACCTCATGCTGCGGGCGGTTCCAGTTTTCGGTAGAAAACGCATAGGCAGAAAGCACGTCGACGCCCAGGCGCACGCAGGCGGTAATGATCTCGCGCAGCGAGACGATACCCGCCTTGTGGCCCTCAGTGCGTGCAAGACCGCGCGACGTGGCC
Organism: Collinsella sp.; assembly: GCA_019425005.1. Taxonomy (GTDB): domain Bacteria; phylum Actinomycetota; class Coriobacteriia; order Coriobacteriales; family Coriobacteriaceae; genus Collinsella. The sequence goes on along the minus strand of JAHYYK010000002.1, from coordinate 73,990 downwards.
CAACGACCGTTGCCGTCCATGATGCACGAGATATGGTGCGGAATGTTATTGAGGTCAAGGTCGGAAAAACCGACGCCCGCAGGGGCGTCGGCAAAGTACTCGACCAGTTTATGCTCGTCGTATTGCACCTTAGATCTCCATGACCTCGGCTTCTTTTTCCTTCAAAAGCTCCTCGACCTTGGCGACATACTCATCGGTGTGCTTCTGGACCTTGGCCTGCTCGCGACGGACATCGTCCTCGGTGAGCTCCTCATCGCGCTCGAGCTTGTTGTTGAAGTCGCGACGGATGTTACGGATAGACACCTTGGCCTGCTCGGCGTACTCGCGGCACTCCTTGACGAGCTCGCGACGGCGCTCCTCAGTGGGAGCCGGGAACGGAAGACGAACGACGGTGCCATCGGAGTTGGGGGTAATACCCAGATCGGAAGCGCCGATGGCCTTGACGATAGCATTGATGAGTGCCTTGTCCCACGGCTCGATGAGCAGCATGTGGGCCTCAGGGGTCTTGACGGCGGCAACCTGCGTGACCGGCGTGGGAACACCGTAATAATCGACGGTGATGTCGGACAGAATGTTGGCATTGGCGCGGCCGGTACGAACCTTGGAGAAGTTATGCTTGAGGGACTCGAGCGACTTGTCCATATGGGCGGTGATGTTCTCTGCCATGCTTAATCCTCCTGATAGACGAGCGTGCCGACGGGCTCACCCGAAAGCGCGCGCTTGACGGTGTCCTCGCCATCGATGTTGAGGACCAAAATCGGCATACGGTTGTCCTGGCACAGTGCCGTAGCCGTGGAATCCATAACCTGCAGACCGCGGACGAGAACCTCGTGATAGGTAATCTTGTCAAAACGGACGGCGTCGGCGCACTTGACGGGATCTTTGTCGTAGATGCCGTCAACCTTGGTGGCTTTAATCAGAATCTCGGCGCCGATCTCGCACGCACGAAGAGCCGCGGCGGTGTCGGTCGTAAAGTACGGATTGCCCGAACCGGCGGCAAAAATAACGACGTTGCCCTTGGAAAGGTGGTTGATGGCGCGACGGCGAATATAGGGCTCGCAGATCTCGTTCATCTGGATAGCGCTCATCACGCGGCAGGGAACATCGTTATGCTCGAAGGCATCCTGCAGGGCGAGCGCGTTCATAACGGTAGCCAGCATGCCCATGTAGTCGGCCTGAGCACGCTCCATGCCACCGGCAGCGCCGGCCATGCCGCGGAAAATATTGCCGCCGCCGACAACGACGCCGACCTCATGGCCAACGGCTAGCAGCTCCTTGACCTGCTTGGCAAGATGGTCGGTAACCTTGGGGTCGATGCCATATTGGCCGTCGCCCATCAGTGCTTCGCCGGAAAGCTTAAGAAGCACGCGTTTATATCGGATGTCGGACAAAGCGATCCTCCTTTAATTAGACTCTCAATATGATATCAAAGGCTCTGATAAGAGCCATGAAAAAGCAGGCTGTGAGTAAAACCCACAGCCTGCTCATTACCAGCTACAAAAGCTTATTTACTCGCCACGGACCAGACGGTCAAAGGCAACGACGGTAATGGTGTCGCTGAGCTCCTTGGAGACCTGCTCAGCGTACTTCTTGATGGTGAGGGAGCTGTCCTTGATGAACTCCTGCTCGGTGAGCACGGACTGCTTGTAGAACTTCTCCAGACGGCCGACAGCCATCTTCTCCTGAATAGCCTCGGGCTTGCCGGACTCGGCAGCCTGGGCCATGTAGATCTGCTTCTCGTGCTCGACGGTCTCGGCCGGAACCTGATCGCGGGTAGCGCAGATCGGGGCGACGGCGGCAACCTGAAGGGCAACGTCGTGAGCGAAGGTCTTGAAGGACTCAGTCTGAGCGGTCTCGGCCTTCTCGAAGGCGAACTCGACGAGGACGCCGATCTTACCACCCATGTGGATGTAAGAAGCGAGCGCGCCGTTCTCGGCCTTGCGGGCAGCGAAGCGGGAGATCTTCATGTTCTCGCCCATGATGTGAATCATCTCGGTGAGCTCGGAGGAAACGGTCTCCTCACCCATCGGCTTCTCGAGCAGAGCGTCGACGTCAGCAGGCTCGGTGGTAGCGACAACCTCAGCGACCTTGGAAGCAAAGCCAGTGAACTTGGCGTTGGAGCCAACGAAGTCGGTCTCGCAGGAGAGCTCGAGCAGAGCGCCGGTCTTGCCATCCTCGGAGACGAACGCGGCGACAGCGCCCTCGTTGGTCTCACGGCCAGCCTTCTTGGCAGCCTTGGCAAGGCCGTTCTTACGCAGAACGTCGACAGCGGCGTCCATGTCGCCGTCAGCCTCGACGAGAGCCTTCTTGCACTCCATCATCGGGGAGTCGGTCATCTCGCGGAGCTGCTTGACCATAGCGGCGGTAATCTGGGCCATTGTGGTTCCTTTCAAAGAGATGAAAAAGAATTAACTAAGACTGATTTACTCGGCCTTGGGCTCAGCGGCCATCTCGGCCTCGGAGACCTGCTCCTTGCCGGAGCCAGCGAGGCAGGCGTCAGCCATGAGCTCGCACATAAGGGTGACAGCGGAGATAGCGTCATCGTTGCAGGGGATGCCGTACTCGACCTCGTCGGGATCGGAGTTGGTGTCGATCAGAGCGACGACGGGGATGTTCAGGCGCTGGGCCTCCTTGATGGCGTTCTCCTCGCGCTTGGTGTCGATGACGAAGAGAGCCTGGGGCAGACCCTTCATGTCGCGGGCGCCACCGAGGTTGGTCTGGAGCTTGGTGAGCTCCTTGCCGAGAACAGCCTGCTCCTTCTTGGGCAGAACAGCCATGCGTCCGTCCTCGACCATGGCCTCGAGCTCCTCCATGCGGTTGATGCGGGAGCGGATGGTGACGAAGTTGGTCAGCATGCCGCCGAGCCAACGCTGGTTGATGTAAGGCATGTTGGCGCGCTCAGCAGCGTTCTTGACGGCCTCCTGAGCCTGCTTCTTGGTGCCGACGAACAGCACGTTGCCGCCCTTGGCGACGTTCTTGACGAAGGTGTAGGCCTGGTCGGCGTCGAGGATGGTCTGCTTGAGGTCGAGGATGTAGATGCCGTTGCGCTCACCGAAGATGAACGGCTTCATCTTGGGGTTCCAGCGACGGGTCTGGTGACCGAAGTGGCAGCCGGCCTCGAGCAGGGTGCGGATATTAATCTTGGTAGCCATGTTAAACCTCCTGTGGTTTGCCTCCGCGCGGGGTCATCCTCCAAAACCAACCCGGACATGTGCTACCAAAGCCCGGGCACCACGGTATGAAGTAGCCGCGCGTGCGTGATAAAAACATGTTGCCGTGAAGCAACCCGATGAATGATAGCAGGAATGCATCTTCCTGCCAACCCGCAATCAAAACCACACACCTGAGTGCGGCGCGGGACGTCCCAGCCACTATTCGCCGCGGGGATGGGCTTGAGCCACGGCACGTTTGAGCCGATCGGGCGTGAGATGCGTGTAGATCTGCGTCGTGGACAGGCTCGCATGACCTAGCAGCTCTTGAACCGAGCGCAGGTCCGCACCGCCCTCGAGCAAATCGGTCGCAAAGGTATGGCGCATCGCATGCGGGGCAATGTCGGCCGGAATGCCGGCGAGCGTCGCCAGCGTATGGAACCGCCGCCTGAGCATGGCGGCACTCATGCGATTGCCGCGCGCCGATATAAGCAGCGGATGCGGCCCGGTAGCGGGGTCACGGCGCTTTGCCTGAGCGAGCAACTCCGGCCTCCCCTCCTCAATATAGAGACGCGTCGCCTCGAGTGCGCGACGATACAGAGGGACGATACGCTCCTTGCTCCCCTTGCCCCAAAGTCGCAGCGTTCGCTCGGACCAACCAATAGACTCCACGTTGAACGCCGCGAGCTCCGAGATTCGCGCGCCGGAGGCATAGAGCAACTCAAGCATCGCCGCATCGCGCAGTCCCGCGGGCGTCGAGGTATCAGGCGTCTTGAGCAGCGCCTCAACCTGCTGGGTCGTAAGGACGCCCGGCAGGTCACGTGGCAGCTTGGGCGATGCGATCGCCGAGACCGCATCGCCCTCGACAATCCCCTCGGCAGCCATCCAGCGATAGAGAGATCGAATAGCCGACAGGTGCGCCGCAAGCGTTCGGGGAGCCACCTGCTCACGCAAAAGCTCGGCAAGATAGCGACGAATGGTGCGCACGTCGGCAGCGAAAGCATCAATATTCTCGCGCTCGCACCAGACAGCAAAGCGCTCCAGTCTCGAGCCATAGGCCGTCACCGTGTTGGGAGAAAGTCCCTCAACACGTGCGATATAGGCGATAAACGAGTCGACGGTGTCGTACAGGTCAAAGGCTATGACCGGTCGCCTCCAAACAAGTCGGAGCGCGTGGCCAAGTAGGCATCAAGGGCCTCGAGGGCGCGATCCGCATAAGCCTGATAGCGGTCGCGTTTGCTGCGGCGCTTACCATCCTCGAGTGGCGGCACCAGGCCAAAGTTGACATGCATAGGCTGATAGCCCACGGTGGCAGGATCGGTCGCATAGCCCACGAGCGCACCCAGGGCGCCCACACGCGGCAACTCGACGCCCGCGGCACCGATAGCCTCGGCATAGGTGTTGAGCGCCGCGAGCAGACCTGTCGCCACGGCTTCCATGTACCCCTCGGTGCCGGTGATCTGACCGGCCAGGCGCACGCCGGTACCGGGCACGGCAAAGGTGCTATCGAGCACGTGAGGGGCGTCGACAAAGGTATTGCGGTGCATGACACCGTAGCGGAAGAACTCAGCGTTCTCCAGGCCCGGCACCATATGGAAGACGCGCTTCTGCTCGCCAAAGGTCAAGTTGGTCTGGAAGCCCACCAGGTTATAGGCGGTCTTCTCCTTGTTCTCGGCACGCAGCTGAATCGCCGCCCAGGGGCGACGTCCGGTACGCGGGTCGGTGAGGCCGACGGGCTTCATGGCGCCAAAGCGAATGGCGTCCTTGCCGGTGCGCGCAACTTCCTCGGCAGGCTGGCAGGCTTGGAACAGATCGCCGCCCTCAAAGTCTTTGAGCACCACGCGGTCGGCCGTGGTAAGCGCCTCGATAAAGGCCTCGTACTCCTCCTTGTTGAGCGGAGCGTTGAGATAGTCGCCGCTCCCCTGCTCCTCGTAGCGCGACTGCGAGAACAGCACGTCCATATCGAGCGTGGAGGCATCGACGATCGGCGCCGCCGCATCAAAGAATGCCAGGGCATCGCCACCGACGAGCTTCATAACCTCTTCGCTCAGCGCCGGTGAACACAGCGGGCCCGCGGCAATGACCACGTGACCCTCGGGAATCTGTGTGACCTCACCGTGCACGACCTCGATATTGGGACGAGCGGCAACCTCAGCCTCGACAAGCTCGGAAAACTTGACGCGGTCGACCGCCAAGGCGCCACCGGCGGGAACAGCCGCGCGATGGGCGCAATCGAGCAGGACTGAACCCATGCGCTCAAGCTCGGCCTTCAGCAAACCAGCCGCGGAATCCGGACGGGTCGACTTAAACGAATTCGAGCAGACGAGCTCTGCCAGGTGATCGGTATGGTGAGCCGGGGAGCTCACCTGGGGGCGCATCTCGCACAGCTTTACGGCAAAACCGCGATCTGCCAGCTGGATCGCGCACTCCGAACCCGCCAGACCGCCACCGATAACTGTCACCTGATCGAACTGCATCTGCAAACACCTTTCTAATTGACACGTTTTCCATTGTGACCGAAGGGCGTCTGGGCGTGAAGGGCAAACTTGGAGGGCGCATACCTTCCATCCATCATGCGCTCGATAAGACCCTCGAGTTCAAGCGAACCCAAGAGTTTGAGTACGCCGACAGCATCGAGCGAGACGAGCGCCGCGATGTCGTCGACCTTGAGCGGAGAGGCGATGAGCGCATGCATCACGGTCTGCTGCATTGGATCCAGGTCGGCAATGCCGGGAGCATCGGGGCGCGAGTAGCGCAGGGTTCCGTAGATGCGTGAGATAGCCATCTCGATAGATTCCTCGTCGACGATGCAGCAGGCACCGTTCGCAATGAGGTAATTCGTGCCACGCGACTCGGGCGATAGGATCGACCCCGGCACGGCAAGAAGTTCGCGCCCCAAATCCATAGCAGCCTCGGCTGTGGAAAACGTCCCAGAAGGCATACCCGCCTCGGATACAAAGAGGGCTTGCGACAGGGCCGCGATTACGCGATTGCGGAGCGGAAAGGCGAACTTGCGCGGACCCATGCCCCACGGAGAGATCGACACGACCGCGCCACCCGTATCAAGCGTGCGCGTAATCAGCCCCGCGCTCGAACGCGGGTAGACCACGTCGGCGCCCGTCCCCAGCACCACAACGTGTTTGCCGCCGGCGTTGACCGCAGCCCAACCCGAGGCCTGGTCACAACCGACCGCACCGCCCGAAACTACCGTCACTCCCGCCTCACCCGCCACCTTCGCCGCAAGCTCTGCCACGGCAAGACCATACGGCGAGGCCTTTCGCGCACCGATGATGGAGAGCGCGGGCGTCGAAAGCGCCTCGGGGTTGCCGCGCACATAGAGCGTCTGAGGTACATCAGAAAGCTCCAAAACGGTCTCGGGATACAACGCGTCACCTGGATGCAGCTCGAAGGTCCCCTCAGCCATCATTGGTCCCTCCTTCCCTGGTACATCGCCGCCTCGAGCACGTGGTCCTGCGTCACCTGCTCGCTCTCGGCGACATCTGCGATCGTGCGCGCAATGCGAACAAGGCGCACGATGCCACGCCCTGTGAGATGCGTGCGCTTCGACAGGCCGAGCACACACTTCTCCGCCGCATCATCGAGCTCAAAGGTCGAAACGACGCCGTCAATGGACCGTGTCTCGTCATCCTCGGCCTCGGCATCCGCATCGTCCATGCGGGATTCGCGCCAAGCGCGAAAGGCGCGACCGCGCACAACGTAGTCACGTAACTCGGCCGACGACATGCCCTCCGCACCCTCGATAATCACTTGAGGGTCGGGACGGGTCACATCGATCATCATGTCGATACGGTCGGCCAAAGGACCGCGCAGTTTAGACCGATAGCGCTCGACCATCGCCGCCGAGCAGCGACACGGCACCTCGCGATCGCCCAAAAAGCCGCAGGGGCAGGGATTGCTCGCAGCCAGCAGCTGAAAGCGCGACGGGAAGGTAAAAGCCCCGTCGACGCGTACGATCCTCACGTAGCCGCGCTCGATGGGCTGACGCAGCGTCTGCAGCACGCCAGTGGGAAACTCGGCAAGCTCGTCCAAAAAGAGCACGCCGCCATGAGCAAGGCTGATCTCACCCGGGTGCACCGGGCGCCCGCCGCCGATAAGGCCTGCGGTCGAAATACTGTGGTGGGGACTGCGGAAGGGGCGGTGCCCCGCCAACAAGCCATCAATGTTCTCACCCAAAACCGAATGGATGCACAGTGCCTCCTGCTGATCCTCAACGGAAAGCTCGGGCAGGATGCCGGTCATACGGCGTGCGAGCATCGTCTTGCCCGATCCCGGAGACCCGATCATGAGCAAGCCGAGTTCTCCTGCCGCCGCAAGCGCCATGCCGCGTTTAGCGACTTCCTGCCCCAGCACGTCGGCATAGTCGAGCTCAGGCTCAAAGGTCGCTTCGACGCCCTCGGAATCCAAGTAGTGCCGCGCGGCATCGCCCATACCATGAGCAAGCTGAGACAAATGATCGATGAATCCGCAATCCACGCCCGCGAGTGGCACATGCTGGTCTGACCTGCCGGCGATAAAGGACAGCCCCATGTCGCGAGCCAGCAGCTGAAACGCCACCTCGCCCTTGACGGGGAGCACCGTACCGTCCAAGCCGAGCTCGCCGGCGATAAGGCAGCGATCGAGGTTGTCACGGGGAATCTGCCCATCGGCCGCCAGAACCGCGATGGCGATGGGCAGATCAAAGCCGCTACCGGTCTTGCGAATATCGCCGGGCGCTAGGTTGACCGTAATGCCCGAGCGTGGGATCTCGAACCCGGCGGAGCGCATCGCGCAGCGAATACGACCGCGTGACTCCATCACCTCCATACTCGGAATGCCGAGCATCTGAATGCCCGGAACACCACCGGCAAGCGAGACCTCGACCGTGACGTGAATCGCCTCAACGCCACGGATGCAGGCCGCGTGAACGGCAAACGTCTCGAACGCCATCACGACACCTGCCAATCGAACGCGTTGTACTGATGCTCGATCTCAGCGATATGCCCGCCACGAATGGTGACACCCACGGCATCGAAGCGAATCGCCTTGAGCGGATAATGCTCCATGAGATAGCAACTTGCGATGCGGCGGTAGCGGCGTTGCTTTTGGGCGTCCACGGCCTCCTCGGGAAAGACCCGCGTGCTGCAATCCAGTGCAACGCGTCTGGTCTTGACCTCGGCCATCACCACGACATCGTCGAGCTCATCGAGCAGCACCAGATCGGCCTCGCCCTCGGTGCAACGATAACCCTGCTCCAGCAAGGTGTAGCCGCGCTCGTTAAAGTAGTCGATGGTGATCAGCTCGCCCAGCATGCCCAGCTCGCGGGGACTGAGTCCCTTGATAAACTCGGGCGTCATCGCCCCGCAGTCGAGCTCGCCGTTTTCCCAACGCTCCTTGAGCTGCTGCGTCTTGCTCTTTATGCTTGCGGCACTCATGGGGTCTCCTTTCCCGCACGCTGCATTGCCCCGATGATGAGGGCACCTTTCATGCGGGTAAGTACCGGAAGCAAACCAAAAGCTGACCAAATGCCGTCAAAAAACGGGCCGTACGCAGCAATGGTGTTGCATACGGCCCGCTACCAGCAGGTTTATAAAACCCCAGAGGTCCCTGTCTCCACAATTGACCTAGAAAAGGCGCTCAGTCTGCAGAAAGTTTCCGCAAAAGCTCACGCGGTGCAGAGGACAAAGTCCATGTTTGCGAATCGCCTCGATATGCTCGGGGCTTGCATAGCCCTTCGACTCGGCCAGATGGTACTCGGGATACTCGGCGTCGTACTCGACCATCATCTCGTCACGCGTGACCTTAGCCATGATGGACGCCGCGGCGATGCAGGCGATTTTGGCATCGCCCTTCACCACGTCGCGCTCGTTGGGAACGGCGCCCAAGGGGTTGCCATCCATGAGGACGCAGTCGGGTTCAAGTCCCGTATCGGCCACGGCGCCCGCAACGGCAGTACGGATAGCACGGGCCATGCCCATTTCATCGATATCCTTCGGCGCGATATGGCAAAAACCGATCGCCGTCGCCACCTCGGCAATCTTCACTGAGAGCAACTCGCGGCGCGCGGGCGTGAGCTTTTTGGAATCGTTGATACCCCAGACGCGCGGCTCCATAGGAAGACAGACGGCGCATACCGTCAAAGGACCGGCCACCGATCCGCGGCCCACCTCGTCGACACCAACGACCACCCCATCGCCGCCAAGCTCATGCATAAGCTCGTACATGTCATTGACGCGCTCGCGCTCGGCAAGTTCCTTGGCATGGCGCTTAAGAGCACGCTCGCAAGCCTTGATCACCTGCTGGCGCGGGTCCTCGCGATAATGCTCCACGAGGGCGGGGATCTCCTCAAACGTAGCGCTCGCCAACTCACCGGCAACCTGCGATGCCGAAACCGAGCTCGTCATATTGGCCATACCAGGCCCTCCTTGCATGCAAATCAGATAAAAAGAAGGGCCACCCGAAGGTGACCCTTGTGTCCAAACGAGTGGACAGACGCTGCGATCTTCTTAGCGCTTCTCGGGGATGCGAGCAGCCTTGCCCACCTTGTCGCGGAGGTAGTACAGCTTGGCGCGACGGACGCGACCATGACGAACGACCTCGAGCTTGGCGATCTTGGGGCTGTGAAGCGGGAAGGTACGCTCAACACCGACACCGAAGGACATCTTGCGGACGGTGAAGGTCTCGCGGGCACCGGCGCCGGCCATGCGGATGACGTCGCCCTGGAAGACCTGAATGCGCTCGCGGTCGCCTTCCTTAATGCGGTAGTGAACCTTGACGTTGTCGGCGACGCGAACCTGAGGAATGTCCTCGCGGATCTGCTGACGCTCGATTGCGCGGATGTAATCCATGTGCAATTCCTTACTCTTCTAGAGGTGCCGTACCACCTTGGCCGGCACGTAGTTGAACAAACGTATTCGAGTATACACGCGCGGGTTTCTGCTGCAAGAACAATTTTTTACGCAGACAAAAAGACAAAACCCGCACATGATAACCGCCCGTCTCACGAATGAGACGGGCGGCATGAAGGGGGACTACGCTAGGCGTCTAAACGCTAAACGCTAGGCGGAACGCTTGGCCTCGAGCTTGGCCTGAGCGGCAGCCAGGCGCGCGAGGGGCACGCGATAGGGCGAGCAGGACACGTAGTCCACGTCGGCCACGTTAAACAGGCCCTTGATGGACTTGGGGTCGCCGCCGTGCTCGCCGCACACGCCAAAGTGCATGTCGGGATTGGTGGCGCGGCCCTTCTCGACGGCCAAGCGCACGAGCTCCAGCACCGCCGCGTCGATGGTCTCGAAGGGATTGTCCTTCAGGATCTTCTTGTGCAGGTACAGCGGGATGAACTTGGCCTCAGCGTCATCGCGCGAGAAGCCAAAGGTCGTCTGGGTGAGGTCGTTGGTGCCAAAGCAGAAGAAGTCGGCATGATGGGCGATCTCGTCAGCGACCATGCAGGCACGCGGCAGCTCGAGCATCGTGCCCACGGGAATATTGAGCTCGACGCCTTCCTCGGCGGAAACCTCGGCGATCACGCGCTCGATAACCTCGCGGGTCTGGACATGCTCGGCCGTGATGGAAACGAGCGGAACCATGATCTCGGGGCGCGGGTCGACACCCTCCTTGATAAGGCGGGCGGCGGCCGTGGCGACGGCGCGAACCTGCATGAGCGGCAGATCGCCAAAGACGACGGACAGGCGCACGCCGCGCAAGCCCAGCATGGGGTTGGACTCGACCATGCCGTCAATGCGACGCAGGCGGGCGCGCAGGGCAGTGAGCTCCTCCTCGGGAGCGCCGGCGGCCTCCTTCTTGGTGATGGCGACCTCGAGCTCGCGAGGATTATCCAGGAACTCATGAAGCGGCGGATCGAGCAGGCGGACGACCACATCGCGACCGGACATGGTCTTGAACATCGCCAGGAAGTCCTCGGTCTGAACCTTGAGCAAGTCGGCCAGGGCCTGCTGCTTCACGGCCTCATCGTCAGACAGGATAAAGCTCTGGATGATGTTCTTGCGGTCGCCCAGGAACATGTGCTCGGTGCGGCACAGACCGATGGCCTCGGCGCCAAACTCGAGCGCGAGCGCAGCATCCTCGGGGTTGTCGGCGTTGACGCGCACGTGGTTGGCGTGACCGTCGGTCTCGTCCAAACGGATCTCATCGGCCCAAGACAGGATGGTGTCCAGGTCGCCGGTGAGCTCTGCAGAGACCAGGTCGACCGCGCCGTCGACGACGATACCCTGGGTGCCGTCGATGGAGATGACATCGCCCTCGCGCAGCACGCGGTCGCTGCCCTCGATGCGCACGACCTTCTCTGCCGCGTCAATGTGGAAGCGCTCAACGCCGCAAACGCAGGGCGTACCCATGCCGCGGGCGATAACGGCGGCATGGCTCGTCTTGCCACCGTGGCTGGTCAGGATGCCCTCGGCGGCGACCATGCCCTTCAGGTCGTCGGGGTTGGTCTCCCAGCGGACCAGAATGACCTTGTGGCCCTCGTTGGCGCGCGCGACGGCGTCATCACTCGAGAACACGACCTCGCCCACGGCGGCACCAGGGCTGGCGTTAAGGCCGCTGGCCAGGGCCTCGTACTTCTTGGAGGCGTCGAACTGCGGGTGCAGGAGCTGGTCGAGCTGCGCGGGATCGATGCGGCTCACAGCCTCCTCGCGGGTGATGAGGCCCTCCTCGACCATTTCGATAGCAATGCGCAGGGCGGCAGTGGCGGTGCGCTTGCCCACGCGGGTCTGGAGCATCCAGAGCTTGCCCTGCTCGATGGTAAACTCGATATCGCACATATCGCGGTAATGATCCTCGAGCGTCAGGAACACGCGCTCGAGCTCCTCGCCTGCGGACTCGAGGCCCGAGGTGGTCTTGAGGTCGGCGATGGGCTCGGTGTTTCGGATGCCGGCGACGACGTCCTCGCCCTGGGCATTCACCAAAAAGTCGCCATAGAACTCCTTGGTGCCGTCGGCCGGGTTGCGCGTAAAGGCGACGCCGGTCGCAGAGGTCTCGCCCTTGTTGCCAAAGGCCATGGCCTGGACGTTGACGGCGGTGCCGAGCTCGTCGGAAATGCCGTGCTGCTTGCGGTAGATGCAGGCGCGCTCGTTCATCCAGCTGCCAAAGACGGCCTGGATGGCAAGGCGCAGCTGGAGCTCCGGATCGTGCGGGAAAACGGGCTTACCGTCGGCGACCTCGAGCTCGGGATACAGGGTCGCCTCGACGTTCTCGGAGAAGATGCCCTTAAAGGTCTCGACGAGCTCCTGCAGGTCCTCGGCCGAAAGATCGGAATCGACGCGAACGCCGGCGACCAGGCGGGCCTGGGTCAGGGCATTCTCGAACAAGTCGGCATCGACACCCATGACGACGTTGGAGAACATCTGGATAAAGCGACGGTAGCTGTCCCAGGCAAAGCGCGGGTTCTGCGTCTGCGCGATAAGACCCTGGACGGAATCGTCGTTGAGGCCCAGGTTGAGGACCGTGTCCATCATGCCGGGCATGGAGAACGGAGCGCCCGAGCGAACCGACACGAGCAGCGGATCGGAGGCATCGCCGAGTTTCTTGCCGCAACGGGCCTCGAGGTCCGCCTCGGCGGCAACGATCTCATCGAGTGCGCCTTCGGGCCAGACGTTGCCGGCACCGGAGTACTCGACACAGGTCTGGCAGGTAATGGTAAAGCCACCGGGAACCGGCAGGCCGATGCGGCTCATCTCGGCAAGGTTTGCGCCCTTGCCGCCAAGCACGAAGTTCATGGACTTGTCGCCCTCAGTGACACAGGTGCCCTGGGCGTCGGTTCCAAAACGGTAAACCCTCTTGCAATCGCTCACGATACTTCCCCTTCCATGCGCTTACGCGCACGACCGTGGTAACGAATCGACCCGCCGGATGCGGGCCGTGAGGGAACTATACGGCCGGATTTGAACGGGCTTGAGCAGAGGATACGCGGTTTGGTAAACGTGCTAAAACTGGCGGTAAACGGTAGGTAAAGTTGGTTACCTTATGAAGATACCACTACAATAAAAAAGCAGGTCAGATGCGATGTTTTTGCTAAATCGCTTTATCAAAATGATGCTACTATTAGGCGCGGCGGGCGGCGCGGCGGGCACGGGCTTCTTGGATTTCCTCCAAGTGGCTGATGATCTCGGAGGCGCTCTCCTCGATGGCTTTGCCGTCGGTACGCACCACAAAGCAGCCCAGGCGCTTCATGAGGGCACGAGCTTCCTCAAGCTCGCTGCGTACGCTCTCGGGCTCAGCATAGGAGCCGGCGACGGCACGGGCGTAGTCATCGCCCAAGCGGCTATCGCGAATCCCGGAAATAACGTCGACGGTCGAAATTAAGCCGAACAGGCGCATCGGGTCAACCTCGTAAATCGACTTCGGTGGCTCCATGCCATGGGCCAACGGAACATTGGCAACCTTGTAACCTTGAAAGGCCAAAAACATCGACAGCGGCGTCTTGGACGTGCGCGATACGCCCAGCAGCACGATATCGGCACCCGACAGATCGTCGCAGCCGCGCCCGTCATCGTGCTCAACAAAATACTCCATGGCCTCGATACGATGGAAATAGCGGTCATCGGTTTTGTGAATCACGCCCGCGACGCCCTTGGGCGGCACGCCAATGAGCGACGACAGCACGGCGAGCGTCGGGCCGATCAGGTCGACCGAGCGGATATGCAGCATACCCAGGTAATCGAGCACGCGGGCGCGAAGCGCCGGATCGACAATGGTATGGAACACGGCAATATCGCGATGGTCTGCATCGACACGCGGGCCCACAAACGATTTAACCTGCTCCACAGAGTTCACCTTGGGCAGGCGCAAGAGATGAAAAGCCCCTTCATCAAATTGCCCGGACGCCGCAAGCACCACCTCACAAGCGGTATCGCCGAGCGAGTCGGAGATAACGATAACGGTGGGACGAGCGGTGACCGGGCAATCCATGCGGGGCTCCTTTTGCGCTTATGCGCAGGCTGGCTTACTTTTTGCGGGCAAGCTCACCGATGTTGGCGATGCCGGAGAAAACGGCCTCGAAGCGGTTGAGCAGCTTAAGGCGATTATCGCGGAGCTGCTCGTCCTTGTCCATGACCATAACCTCGTCGAAGAAACGGTCGATGGGCGCGCGCAGGGCGGCGAGGGCAGCAAATGCGGCCGGGTAATCCTCGGCAGCGAGGGCGGCATCTACAGCGGTCTGAGCAGCCTCGGAGGCATCGGCAAGCGCGAGCTCGACCTCGCCCATCAAGCTGCGGTCGTACTCCACGCCCAGCTCGGGCTTGGAGATATGCGCAGCGCGAGCATAGGCGGTCGCAAGGTTGTCGAACGTCTCGGCGTCGTTCTTGCGGGCCTCGTCGAGGGCGGCGCAGCGGGCGAAGAAGACGGACGGGGCGATGATGTGCACCGCAGAGACGGCGGCAACGGTATCGGCCGGGATCTTTTCGTCGCGGGCCATGCTCACCAGGCGGCCATGGAAGAAGTCACGAACCTGCTGGGCGACCTCGGCGGCGTCGAACTCAATGCCCTGCTCGCTATAGAGCTCGAGGGCGAAGTCGATGAGCGACGTGGGGTCGATCGGCAGGCGGTCACGCAGGATGTTGATGATGCCGATAGCGGCACGACGCAACGCGTAGGGGTCCGAAGAGCCAGTCGGGGGCTCGCCGATGGCAAAGATACCGGCGATGGTATCGAGCTTGTCGGCGCAGGCCACGATGCAGCCAGCGGTGCCCTCGGGCAGCTCGTCACCGGCAAAGCGGGGACGATAGTGATCGCGAATGGCGTGGGCGACCTCGTCGTTCTCCCCCATCGCAGTCGCGTAATAACCGCCCATCACGCCCTGCTGGCTCGTGAACTCGACGACGGCGTTAGACACCAGGTCGGCCTTGCACAGGTGCGCGGCGCGAGCGGCATCGGCGGCAAGGTGGGCGCCCAGATGAGCCTCGCGGGCGATAGCGAGCGCGAGCTGCTCGATGCGCTCGGACTTGGCGAGCACGCTACCGAGCTTCTCCTGGAAGGCGACCTTGGCCAGACGCTCACGGAACTCGTCGAGGGAAATCTTCAGGTCCTCCTCGTAGAAGAACTTGGCGTCGTCCAGACGGGCGCGCACGACGCGCTCGTTGCCGTCGATCACGCGCTCGGCGTTCTCGGGCTTGCTGTTGGAAACGACCACGAACTCACGCGTGAGCTTGCCCTCGCCGTCATAGATCGGGAAGTAGCGCTGGTTGGTGAGCATGGACTCGCAGATGATCTCGTGCGGGACCTTGAGAAACTCCTCATCGAAGGTACCGACGAGCACCGTCGGCCACTCGCAGAGGTTGATGACCTCCTCAAAGACCTTCTTGGGCGTATCGACATGGCAGACGGGACGGGCAGCCTCGACCTCGGCGATACCGGCGAGGATGGCCTCACGACGACGCTCGGCGGAAAGCACGCCGGCGTCCTCGAGCACCTGCTCGTAGACGGCGGGGCTGGCAACCACATGGTCGCCAGGGCCAAGTACGCGATGACCACGCGTGGTGTTGCCGCTCGTCACGTCGGCAAACGACACGGGCACAACATCCTCGCCCAAAAGGCAGCAGATCCAGCGGACCGGACGAACAAAGGTCGCATGCTCGTGACCCCAGCGCTGAGAGCGGTAGTTGGGCCACTGAAGGCCGGCGATGGTCTTCTCGCACAGAGCGGTCAGAATCGGCGTAGCCGGTGCGGAGGGAATGTTCTTCTCGGCGAACACATACTCGCGACCGTCAGTGTCCTCGCGACGGACCAGGTCCTCGGCAGCCACACCGCACTTGCGGGCAAAGCCCTGGGCGGCCTTGGTGGCGTTACCGTCAGCGTCGAAGGCAATGTTGGCCGCGGGGCCACGCTTGACCTCGTGAACCTCATCGGTCGCGGTGGCGACGTTAGCCACGAGTGCAGCCAGGCGACGCGGACTCGAGATCACGCGGACCTCGCCGTGGGCCAGACCGGCCTCGTCGAGACCCTTGGCGATCATGGTGCCAAGCTGCTTGACGGCATTGTTCAGCGGTGCAGAGGGCATTTCCTCCGTACCGATCTCAAACAGGAAATCCTTAGCGTCTGCCATGGCTTACGCCACCTCGCCTTCCTGGTCGGCATTCTCGTTGACTCCGGCGACCTCGGCCATGTAGGCCTCGCAGCACGCCTTGGCGACGGCGCGGACGCGCAGGATGTAGTTGGCACGCTCGACCGCGGACAGCGCGCCACGGGCATCGAGCAGATTGAAAGCGTGGCTGCACTTCATGACACAGTCGTACGCCGGCAGCGGCAGCTTGCGCTCCAGGCAGGAATGGCACTCGGCCTCATAGTCGTCAAACTTCTGACGCATCATCTCGACGTTGGCGACCTCAAAGTTATAGGCACTGAACTCGCGCTCGTTCTCGAGGAACACGTCGCCGTAGGTCATAGGCGTGCCATCGGGCAGGTAGCTCCACACCAGATCGTAGACGGAGTTGACACCCTGGGCATACATGGCGATACGCTCCAGGCCATAGGTGATCTCGACGGGCACGGGGTCGACCTCGATACCGCCCACCTGCTGGAAGTACGTAAACTGCGTGACCTCCATGCCGTTGAGCCAGACCTCCCAGCCAAGGCCCCAGGCGCCCAGGGTCGGGCTCTCCCAGTCATCCTCGACAAAGCGGACGTCATGGTCGTTGGGGTCCAGGCCAATGGCGGCCAGCGAACCCAAGTAGAGCTCCTGGGCGTTGACCGGCGAGGGCTTGATGAGCACCTGGAACTGATAGTAGTGCTGCATGCGGTTGGGGTTCTCGCCGTAGCGGCCGTCGGCGGGACGGCGGCAGGGCTGCGCATAGCAGGTGCGCCACTCGGCGGGACCGAGCGAGCGCAGCGTAGTCGCGGTGTGGAAGGTACCGGCACCGACCTCGGAGTCATAGGGCTGCATAATGACGCAGCCCTGCTCGCCCCAGTACTGCTGGAGGCGCAGGATGATGTCTTGGAAGGAAAGCGATGAAGCGTTCATGCCTCTAATATCCCCTCGTCGAAACGATTACACGGTTAGGTACTGTACTATAGCGGTTTTTAGTCGATAGCGCCGATACGGTTGAGCGGCCAGTAGCGCACAAGCGCCACGGCGATCAAGTCGGAGCGGTCGACCGGGCCAAAATAGCGGGAGTCAGCAGAGTTCTCGCGGTTGTCGCCCATCACCCACACGCACCCGTCGGGAACGGTGTAGGGATAGCTCACCTGAGCGCCAGGGGCCTGGACCGAAAGCGGCCAGCTCATGCCGGTCGTATAGTCCTCATCGAGCGCCTGGCCGTCGACGACGACCTTGCCGTCCTGAAGGTCGACCGTCTGACCGGCCGTGGCGATGACGCGCTTTACCAGCACGTCATGCTCAGACGTGGCATCAGGGTTGTGGAACACCACGATATCACCCTGTTTGACGGGCTGACCGAGCTCGAGGCTCACCTTCTGCGCCAGAATCTGATCGCCGATCTCGATCGTGTCCTCCATAGAGCCGGTGGGCACCACAAAGGGCTCGACCACAAAGGTGCGGATCAGGAAGGAGGCCACGAGCGCGATTGCGATGACCGCGATCCACTCAAAGGCGCCCCTCAACGCGGAATGCTGCGATGGAACCATTCTCACTCCTCGCTCTGCGAATACGAAGCGTCCAGAATCTCCTGCGCGTATGCGCGCTCCTGGGGCGTAAGCCGTGCCGTCTCGATCAGGTCGGGACGCCAGCGGCAGGTGCGCTCGATGGCATTCTTGCGACGCCAAGCATCGACCTTGGCGTGATCGCCGCTCACAAGCACCGGCGGCACGCCCTCGCCGTTGAACTCGGCAGGACGGGTGTACTGCGCGTACTCGAGCAGTCCTCCGTCCTCGGCGGTCGAGAACGACTCGTCGACGTTGCTCATCTCGTCGCCCAGGGCGCCGGGAATCAGGCGTACGACGGCATCGGCAACGACCATAGCGGGAAGTTCGCCACCCGTAAGCACGTAGTCGCCGATCGACAGACGCTCATCGGCATACGCATACGCACGCTCGTCGACGCCCTCGTAGCGGCTGCACACAAACAGCAGGCGCTCACTTTTGAGCAGGCGCTCGGCCACATGCTGCGTAAAGGGCTCGCCACAGGGGGTAAAGAACACCACAGTAGGCTTGGGACCCTCTGCGCTAATGGCCTCGATGGCCTCTGCGATAGGCTCGACCTTCATGAGCATGCCCTGCCCACCGCCGTACGGCTCGTCATCGACGGTACGATGGCGGTCGTGCGTCCAGTCGCGCAGGTTATACGCCTTAAAATCAAAAAGGCCGGCCTTGCGGGCGCGGCCCAAGATCGATGTGGACATGACGGGCTCAAACATCTCGGGAAAGACCGAAAGGGTCTCGATCAGCATGTTGTCCTCCCTACTTGTCCATATCGATCAGGCCGTCCATAACGTGGACGGAAATTGTTCCTGTGTCGGAAAGATCGAGCACAACCTGCTCGATCACGGGAATCAGTACCTCGCCGTACCGATCGCCCTCGACAACCCAAACATCGTTAGCGGGCGTCGACATGATCTCGACGATCGTGCCGAGCGAACCGAAGCGCTCGTCGACCACCTCGCGACCCATCAGGTCGGTATAGGCGGCGTCGAGCGAATCGAGCTCAAAGTCGTCGCGATTTGCCAGCACATAGCATCCCGTGATGCCCTCGGCGGCCGTCAAGTCGTCAATACCCTCAAACGAGACCAGATCGCCATCGCCCGTATCGGTGACGGACACGACCGTGCAAAAGCGGTCGCGCTTGAGCGCCGGCGGCGTCAGGGCTACGCGCATGCCCGGCTCTAATACAGAAGGAAGCCCCCGCAGCGGCTGCGCGAGGACCTCCCCCTTCCTTCCGTGCGGCTTGACCACACGGGCGATGTTTTTGTACTGGGACCTCAAAGTCCTAGCCCAGAACCTCTACCTCGACAGCAGTGTCGAGGCGAGCGGCCAGTGCACGGGCGAGCGTGCGAATGGCCTTGATGGTACGGCCACGACGGCCGATGACCTTAGCGACGTCATCCTCGGCGACCGAAACCTCAATCGTAGAGGCGTCGTCACCATCGATGACCTCAAGGCTCACGGAATCCGGGTCGTCGACGATCTGAACAACGAGATATTCGACGAGATCGGCGATGCGATCTGAGAGCATTGCCTCACCCTCGAGCTGTGCAGCGTCAACCTCAGGCACGATTTACTCCTCGGCGCCCTCAGCGGCCTCAGCGGCAGCCTTAGCGGCCTCGGCCTCTTTGGCGAGCTGCTTCTTGGACTTCTTGACGACGGTCTCGGTCTTCTCGCCCTCGTTGGCGGCCTTGACCAGAGCGGCGACGGCGTCGGTGAGCTGAGCGCCCTTGGACTGCCAGTCGGCGATCTTCTCGAGGTCGAGGTTGATGGTCTTGGGGGCGGTCATCGGGTTGTAGCGGCCAACCTCCTCGATGATACGACCGTCACGCGGGGCGCGGGAATCGGCAACGACGACACGGTAGTACGGACGCTTCTTAGCGCCGTGACGAGCAAGGCGAATCTTGACTGCCAAAGGAAACTCCTCCAACCAAGCAGCTTTAGGCTGCAACTACAAACAAACAGTTGAACATAATACGCCATCGACGCGGGCAGGTGAAGTCCGTGAGACCAACTTCTTCGGTGTAGTCGAGGGCAAATCCATATCTTAGACAAGAATTCGGGATTTGCAAGCACATACACGCACCCCACATGAGCTGCGCGGTATACTCATGACATGGAAAGACGCGAACATACATACGGTTATGAGGATGCCATGGGCGTCACGCCGCCTCCCTGGACGGGTCCGGCGGTGGGCCTCATGGACCTCGATGCGTTTTTTGCGAGCGTGGAGATGCTCGATCATCCCGAATGGCGCGGAAAGCCACTCATCGTGGGCGGGGACGCCGATTCGCGTGGCGTCGTGTCCACGTGTTCGTATGAGGCGCGGCGCTTTGGCGTGCACTCTGCCATGGCCTCGGCCGAGGCGCGGCGCTTGTGCCCGCAAGCCATTTGGACGCACGGGCATTTTGATCGCTACCGCGAGGTGAGCGCGCAGGTCATGGCGATTCTTGCCGAGGAGACGCCGCGCGTGGAGCGCGTATCCATCGACGAAGCCTTTATCGATATCACACCGGGTCGCTTTGCGCCCGAAGACCCGTTGCTGGTTGCGCGGCGTATAAGCGACCGCGTGGCAGCGCTGGGAGTGACGTGCTCCATTGGTGTGGGCTGCAACAAGACGGTCGCAAAGATCGCAAGCGAGCGGGATAAGCCGTTTGGGCTGACCATCGTGCGCCCCGGAACCGAGCAGCGCTTTTTGGCCGCGCTGCCGGTATCTGCCATGAGCGGCATCGGACGCTCGGCCGAGGAGCGACTGCGCCGCATGCGCATCTACACCCTCGGCGAGCTTTCGCGCGCGCCCGAGTCCACACTGGCCTCTATTTTTGGCGTCAACGGCGAACGCATGCGCCAGCGTGCGCTAGGACTCGAAATCTCCGAAGTCACGAGTCTCGATGAAGGGCGCGAGGTCAAATCGGTCAGCAATGAACGCACCTTTGCGAAAGATTTGACTGAGCGTCAGGACATCGAAGCGGCGATTGCACTGTTGGGAGAGTCAGTGGGGCGCCGTCTGCGCCGTCAGGGGCTGACGGGTGCCACGGTAACGCTCAAGCTTAAGTATTCGTATGGCAGCGGGCGTACGGCACAGCGCCGGCTGCCTCATCCGACCGACGATGAGAACATCTTCGTGGCGGTTGCACTCGAACTGCTCGACAACATCTGGCAGGAAGGCATGCATGTTCGCTTAGCGGGCATCGGCATGAGCGACTTTGACCATCAGGGCGGCATCCAGACCGACTTGTTCTGCGAAGTCGACGACCGCGGAGCCCAATCCAGCGACCGCCGCGAGCTCTCCGTCGCGATCGACGCCGTCCGAGACAAGTTCGGCGACACCGCCCTATCCTTCGGCCGCCAATCCCGCTTCAACGATTAGTCCCTAAGGCAAAAAAGCCGGGCAGCTGCGAATGATTATTCTAGGACGGGGATTTTTTAATCATTTCGCCCTTTGAATGATATTGGTCCCAATTCCCGTCAGACGCGAAATCTGGTCAATCGTAAACCCCCGATGCCTCAACACTGCCAGAAGACGATTTCGCTCTGATTTCGGCAAAGTTTTAAGCTGATAAGGCTCATGCGGAGCCAAAAGAGCCCGGGCAACTTCCAGCGCATCCATATCGGAGATATGCTTACCTTCGGGCATAAAATAGGGATTAGGCTTGCCGTCGGTACTCGAAAGATAAAACGCTTCCGTACCCCCAAACAGATTGAGAATACCTTCACAATCACAAATTTCGGGATGAGAGAAATACTCATGGAAGCTGCTCCAGCGATACAGAGGAGCAGAAGAAATACCTGCTTTTGCAGGATTATCGTGTATGTATCGGACGCAACGGAGCAGCTGTTTGTCGTCAGAAATGATCACACTCTTGAATCGTTCCTGGAACACCGGTCCGCGGCGGCCGGTTTTTTGATTGAAGTGTTTCGCATATGCCGTATCAATCGCATGCATAGCAACGCTCATCTGATTATCGAGATCATCAAATAGCAGGTGAACATGATTGTCCATGAGGCACCAGGCAAGAAGACGAATATGAGCGGACGTAAATCGTCTGTTCAATAGATTGAGAAAATAAAGGCGATCGTCATCGTCTTCGAAGATCAGCTGGCCAGCACAGCCCTTGAGCATGACGTGATAATGGCCGAGTTCGGACAACGCACGGGCAACACGAGTCATCGAAACCCTCCCTTCCAAGGATGCAGTAGTCACAGCATACAAAAGGAAAGGAAGAAAAGGGCCGAACCGCCCAACAAAGGTGAGCGGTTCGGCAAACGGTAGCAATGATTATTTTATCCCCGTCCCAGAAAAATCATTTAGAGGAGGTCGAGGGGGAGCTGGGGGGCGTCTCCCCAGAGTTTCTCGAGGCGGTAGAAGTCGCGGGCTTCGGGAGTGAAGACGTGGACGACAACCGAACCATAGTCCATGAGCATCCAGGTCTTCTGCTCGCGACCCTCGATGGAGAACGGGTGCTCGCCGCAAGCCTCGGCGACCTTCTCCTCGATCTCGTCGACGATAGAATCGACCTGACGGTTATTGGTACCGGTGGCGAGCACAAAGTAGTCGCACACGTCGGAGAGCTCGGTCAGATCGAGCACCTGCACGTCCTCGCCTTTCTTGTCGTAGGCGGCCTGCGCGGCGGCGCGGGCGACATCCTCGGCGGCGACACCGCTCGCAGACAGCGAGGCGGCAGTGCGGTCGGACGTGGCGACGAAGCTCTTGTGCTCCACACCTTCAAGAATCTGCTCGTCGGTCATGGTCTCGTCGGCCATGGAATACCTCTTTCTAGACAGCCCGAGCTAACGCAGCTGGGCGTAATGGTTGTAAATCGAAATAGCCGTGGGATAAAGATAGCGCCCGGACTGGATCACATAGACCAGACCCTGCGCAAAACAGGAGAAGAACAACTCATCGAGCGTCGACTCCCCCACCATCTTGCGTAGCGCATGCGCATAGTCACCGTGGCGGTTGGGCTCGATGGCATCGGCCACAAAGACCACCATATCGAGCGGCGTCATGTCGCAGGCACCCACGGTGTGACGGTCGACAGCCTGGAAAACGGCCGGCGACAGCTCGGGAAAAAGCTGCGGAAGCTCATAGGCGGCAACAGGGCCATGCAAAAGTGGCGTCGCGGCAGAAGGAGAGCCGGCAATCTTAATGCCGTAATGCAGAGCGCGCGTGACCAGCTCGTCATCGGAAAGCACCTTGTCCCAGTCGTGGATCAAGCCGGCGGCAGCGGCATCAAAGCGGTCGACGCCGTAGACCTCGGCCAGATGAAGTGCGGTCTCGGCAACACCCAGCGAATGCACATAGCGCTTGCGCTTATCCTTCAAGCGAACATCGAGCAGCTCTTGAATGCGCGTGAGCAGCGCGCGCTCATCGCCCTCAAACTGATCCTCTACCGACAACGTAGACCCCCATCACTCAAAATCTTCTTGGCCCAAATCGGCATATAGCCTGCGTTTGCGAATGTAGCCGAGCACGGACTCGCTCGTAAGATAGCGTACGCTCATACCGCGGGCAACACGCTTACGAATGTTCGTCGAGCTGATCGCCAGCGCCGGAATCTGAATATAGCGCACGTCGAACGGCAGCCCCGACTCTTTGATTCGGGCACGCGCCGTATCGATATCAAAGCCCGGTCGCGTTGCCGCAATAAAGGTAGCAAGCTCAGCGATTCGTTCGGCATCATGCCAGGTCACGATATCGATAATCGCGTCGGCGCCCGTAATAAAGTAGAGCTTTACCTGCGGCGGGTAAAAGTCGCGAAGGGCATGAAGCGTATCGGCCGTATAGGTTACACCCGGACGGTCGATCTCGAACCGGCTCGCCAAAAAGGCCGGGTTCGCGGCGGTGGCGAGGACCGTCATGGCATAACGGTCCTCGGCAGGCGTCACCGGCTTGTCAAGCTTAAAGGCAGGAGAGCCCGCCGGCATAAAGAGCACAGCGTCCAAGTCGAGCGACTCGCGCGCCTGCTCGGCGGTCACCAGGTGCCCGTAATGGATGGGATCAAAGGTGCCACCCATAATGCCGAGCCTAAACTCCTGCCCGTCCTCTAGAGGAAGCTCGGGCAGACCGATTCCACCGCGCAGCGACATGGCTTACTCGCCCTCCGAGGTCTCGGCATCGCCCGCGGCATCCGCCGCATCGACAACCTCGACTCCCTCATCCGCAGCATCGGCCACGTCAATGGCTTCAACGGCAACGTCCTCGCCAGCATCCTCGAGCTCCTCGTACTCCGAGAAGTCCTCGGCGCCCTCAAAGTCAAAGGCGCGCTGGCAAATGCGGACCTCGTCGCCCGCACGGCAACCGGCCTTCTCGAGCGCGTCGTCAACACCCATACGCGCAAACTTATGCTGCAGGTAAATGACGGCTTCCTCGTTTTCCCAGTCGGTCTGGATGACCATACGCTCAATGGCACGACCGACCACGCGGAAGGCACCGGGCTCTTCCTGAACAATGCGGAAACGCTTCTCACGCTGCAGGCGACGGCGCTCCCACTCATCGTCGCGCAGAACGACCGGCTCATCCGAGACAGCCAACTCGGCGCGCAGCTTAGCCACCTGCTCGCCCACGGCAAGCATCAGCGTGTTGAGGCCGGCGCCCGTCACGGCAGACACGGCAAAGAACATATGTCCATCGTCGAGCGCTGCGCGCTTGAGGTCGGCAATCTTGTCGGCCGTGCCCGGCGCATCGCACTTGTTGGCAACGACGATCTGCGGACGCTCCGAAAGCTCGGCGCCATACTGCTCGAGCTCGCGGTTGATGATGTGGTAATCCTCGACCGGATCGCGATCCTCAAAACCACCCGTCATGTCGACGACGTGCATGATCAGGGCCGTACGCTCAATGTGGCGCAGGAACTGGTGACCCAGGCCCTTACCCTCGCTCGCGCCTTCGATAAGACCGGGGACGTCGGCAACGACGTAAGAATATTCACCGGCACGCACCATGCCGAGGTTCGGCACGAGCGTGGTAAACGGGTAGTCAGCAATCTTGGGACGGGCGGCACTCATGCGCGCGATGAGCGATGACTTACCCACGGAGGGAAAGCCCACGAGCGCGGCATCGGCCATAAGCTTCATCTCGAGCTCGATCCAGTGCTCCTCGGCCGGTTCGCCCAACTGGGCAAAGGCCGGAGCGCGACGCACCGACGTCACAAAGTGCGTGTTGCCCAGACCGCCGGCACCGCCGGGCGCCACGACGACGCGCTCGCCGTCGTGCACCAGGTCGGCAATCTCAAACATCGGGGTCTGCGTCTCGGGATCGAGCTCGCGCACCACGGTACCCATAGGGACCTTGAGAATCAGGTCCTCGCCGCTCTTGCCGTTACGACGGGCACCCTGCCCGTGCGTGCCGCGCTCGGCGCGAAAGTGATGCTTAAAGCGGTAATCGATCAGCGAAGACAGCTGAGCATCGGCCTGGATGACGACATTGCCGCCACGACCGCCGTCGCCGCCATCGGGGCCGCCCTTGGGGACAAATGCCTCGCGCCTAAACGACATGCATCCGGCTCCGCCGTCGCCGCCGCACACGTTAATGCGGCTGATATCGGTGAACTGTGACAACAGAATCGCCTCCTACAAAAAAGAGGGAGACCCTTGAATCCTAAAACTCAAGTGCCTCCCACATATGTGCTCTATGAAGGGTGAATTACGCGTTCGCGAGCGGGCGTACGCTGACCCTGTGCTTGATACCCTTGTGGAACTCAACGGTACCGTCGACCAGCGCGAACAGCGTGTCGTCCTTGCCACGGCCAACGTTCTCACCCGGGTGGATGTGAGTGCCGTGCTGACGGACGAGAATCGTGCCCGTGGTTACCGTCTGGCCGGCATAGCGCTTCGTGCCAAGGCGCTGACCGCGGGAGTCACGGCCATTACGGGAGGAACCGAGTCCTTTTTTGTGTGCCATTGTGTATACCTACTCTTTCGTTACGAGTGTAATCTACTCGGCGACGGGAGCCTCGGCAACAGCCTCGGCCTCTGCCTTGACAGCCTTCTTGGCGCGGGACGTAGCCTGGACCTTCACGATCTTCAGCTTGGTGAGCTGCTGACGGTGACCCTTCAGACGACGATAGCGCTTACGCTTGTGGAACTTGAAGACCAGCTGCTTCTCGCCCTTGAACTGCTCAACGATCTGAGCGGTAACCTTGGCCTTGGCCAGCTTGTCGGGATCGGTGACGATCTTCTTACCATCGTTGAGGAAGATAACCGGCAGGGTGACCTTGTCGCCCTCATTGCCCTCGATCTTCTCGACGGTGATGACATCGTCGGTGGCGACCTTGTACTGCTTGCCGCCCGTGTTAACGATTGCGTACATGTTTACTTGCCCTTCATGCATCAGTTAGTGCAACAGCCGAATATAGTAGCAGGCGAAAATACCCCCGTCAACGAGTATGTGGAGCAAATCCACAAGTTCGCACAGGTATGGGGCTGACGAGTCGGCCCTCGTCGTCCTCGCATGCTTGATTCTGACGCTCGACATCGTAGGAGCAGATGGTCACGAGGTCTTGCATACCGGTGGAAACAATAGGTGCATCCACGCCCGGGGTCAAGCCCTGCAACAAAACATCAGCAGCGGAAAGCAAAATTTCCGGACGCATGGAGCCCTCGTTGTCGGCATGGGTGTCGAGCATGAGCACCAAATGGTCCGGGCGCTCCCCCGCCGTGAGCTCATAGCCCACGAGCGTGTGATCCAAATCCAATCGCTTGCTCTTTTTTCCGCGCGCGTAGTCGATGCCATGGCCCGCGCGCAGCGTGTCGATCGCACGACGCACCTCGTCGGCGCTTACGGGCGCCTCGGGATCCAAGTGCAGGTCGATGCGATACGACAGGCGCGTGAGCTGCGCCGTCAACGCCGGCGTGCGCACGTCGATGTATGCCGCCTCGATGGGCGCCAGATCGGCCGGAGACGCCGCAGCCAGGCGCCCAAACGCCTCGTCGAGCGCCACGAACTCGGTCATAAACAGGTCATACCACTCGCAGGTCGACGACGTACCCACCGGTAGCGCCGAAGAGAAGCCCACGCGCATGTGCGGAGAGAAGCCCTGCGTGACGGCATAGGGAAGTCCCGCACGGCGCACGATGCGCTCAATGGTATGGATTACTTCGAGATGGCCCAGGTACTTAAGGCGATCGCGCTTGCCATAGCGAACACGAAGTCTAAAGAGCGTGGGGTTGTCGGTCAGGCGCTCACTCATGCGCGATCACCCATCAATACATTCTTGGCGTGAAGCGTGGGGCAGATTCCGCAGCCGGTGCACGACGTGCGGGTGCAGTCAGGAGTCGTGACGCCCTCGAGCGAGCGACGGTACTCGCGCTCGAGGAAGCCGCGCGTACAGCCGGGGCTCACGTGCTCCCAGGGCAGGCGCCAGTCCAACTCGTAGGGCAGGTGCACAAGCTCATTGAGGTCGATGCCGTTTTTGGCAGCAGCTTCCTTCCAGTTATCGAGCGAGAAATGCTCTACCCAGGCGTCAAAGCGAGAGCCCGAGCGCCAAGCATCGATGATGACGGGCGTCATGTCACGACCGGCGCGGGACAGCGCGGCCTCGATGAGCGAGGTCTCGGCATCGTGGTAATGCACGCGGACGGCACGGTTGCGAACGCTCGTGATAAGCAGCTTCTGGCGACGCTTGACGTCGTCGTAGTCGAGCTGCGGGCACCACTGGAACGGCGTGGCAGCCTTGGGGATAAAGACCGAAACCGAGATGGACACCGAGATCGAGCCGCGACGAGCCTTGGGCACCACGAAACGACCGAGCTCCAGCACGTGATCGGCCAGATTGGCGATGGCCACGATGTCCTCGTCGCGCTCGCCGGGAAGGCCCATCATAAAGTAGAGCTTCATGCGGTTCCAGCCGGCCTCGAAGGCCGCCTTGGCCGCACGGTCCAGGTCCTCCTCGGTCACGTTCTTGTTAATGATGTCGCGCATGCGCTGGCTGCCGGCCTCGGGCGCGAACGTCAGGCCGCCCTTCTTTTCGCCGGCGACCGACTCGGCCATATCCACGCCAAACGAATCCAAGCGCTGCGACGGAATAGACACGCGAATACCCGTATCCTCCAGGCGACGGTTGAGCCTGCCGAGCACGTCGCGAATGCAGGAGTGGTCGGTCGTGGAGAGCGAGGTCAGCGACACCTCGTCATAACCGGTCTTTTCCAGACCCTGAATCACCGACGAGACGATCTGGTCGGCCGAGCGCTCGCGCACCGGGCGATACGTCATGCCGGCTTGGCAAAAACGACAGCCGCGGGCGCAGCCGCGCAGGATCTCGATAGACAGGCGGTCGTGGACCAGCTGCGCGTAGGGTACGCACGACTGCGACAGCGGATTCGTGGCGCCGAAATCCTCGACGACGCGCTTGTAGACCACGGTCGGCGCATCCTTGCCTTCACGCGGCACGGTGTAGCCATGCGGCGAGCAGGGCTCGTCGTGACGAACCTCATAGAGCGACGGCACGTAGTTGCCGGCAATGGATGCAAGCTGCTCAACAATCTGCGCGCGCGGGACTCCTTCGTCGCGCAGGCGGCGATGCAGCTGGCAGGTCTCGAGCAGCGATTCCTCGCCCTCACCGATGAGGATGGCATCGAAGAAAGCCGCGTACGGCTCGGGGTTGTACACCGAAGGACCACCGGCGATGATAATGGGGTCGTCCTCGGTGCGGTCGGCCGCCAACAGCGGAATACCAGCGAGGTCGAGAGCCTCGAGGAAGTTCGTCACCGCCATCTCGTGCGGCACATGCAGGCCGACCATATCAAACGAAGCGACGGGGGCGGCACCTTCGAGCGACAGCAGTGGAATACCCGCCTCGCGCATGGCGTCACCCATATCGGGCCACGGCACATAGCCGCGCTCGCAGGAGATGCCTTCGGCCTGGTTAAGAATGTTGTAGAGGATGGCGATACCCTGGTTGGGCAGACCGACCTCGTATACGTCCGGATAGATCAAGCAACAACGGTAATCGGCATCGGCCTTGGAAAGCGTGCCCCACTCGTGATCGATATAGCGGCTCGGTTTCTCGACCTTGGCGAGCAGCGGCTCAATTAAATGAAAACAATCTTGGTATGCAACGCGCAACAGAAAACCCCTAAGCAGCGAGATCGGATGCGTCTTGGTAGGACGCCATAGGACGGGTAGCGCCCGCGACCGTGGTCACCAGATCGCGAACGCGGGAGAACGTGGCAGTGACTACCTCGTTGGCACGGCTGTAGTCGACATCGCGCTCGTAGAGCGAAACGAGCGCACGGCCCATGCCATAGGTGCCCGCGGCAGCAGTGAGCGCCTTGACGGCAAACCCGATATGCGGCGTCTGCTTGACGAGCGCACGGGTGACCGCGCGGATCACAAGACCGCCGGCAAGCACGCCCGCAACCTCGTAGCCGCGCTCAGGCTTAATGCCGCGTCCAAAGACGGCAGCGAGCTCAAAGAGCATGCCCACCTGCGCCAGCGCCATAACGGGATAATCGGCGCCCGGCAAAAACACCAGCGCACCGGTCGCCATATTGGTGAGCGCGCACGAGGTGATGATACGATTGGCCGCCGCGATGCGCATGAAGGCAAAATTCGCCGCAAAAGCCGTTTCCTTGTCGGTGCGATCGAGAATCCAGCGGGCAAGCGTCTCGAGCAGATACGTCTTATCGGTTGCCGCTACCACGCCGAGCATGGGCGTGGACTCCTCGATAAACGGCACCTCAACAGCGGACTCGGCAAGCACGCACACGGGCGCGCCGGCGATCACGAGCTCCTGCACGGCACTCTCCAAGCGGTCGGAACCACACGAGAGCACCAGTACCACATCGGTATCGGTCTGTGGAGCAATTCGCTCCTCCCCCAGACGCTCGACGCGCACAATGCCCGAGGTCGTCTGCGGCACAAAGGCGTCACGCACCGTCTCGGCCAGAAAGCGCGAGGCGGACGAATCCAGATAGACCGAGACGCGCACCGGCGTATCGGAATCCTTCTTAACGGACGCGCCCATCTTAAAAGCGCGGGTCAGCTTATCTACGGGAATTTTCATAGCAAACCCCTCCAGCGGTTACGCGGCGCCCGAACGATGCCGCCATATGGATTGTACGATACCCACCGTCAGCAGCTGAATCATCATCGAAGACGAACCGAAGCTAATAAACGGTAGCGGAATACCGGTAATCGGCATCATGCCGATGCACATGCCGATGTTTTCGAAGGTCTGGAACGCCCACATGCCAACGATGCCCACACACGAAAGACGCAAAAACAGCGACTCACACTTAAAGGCGACGCGAATCGTCGAAAAGATCAACAGCACGTAGAGGCATAGGAGCAAAAAGGAACCGCAAAAGCCAAAGGTCTCAGACAGGAAGGCGAAGACGAAGTCGGTGTGGAACTCAGGCAGAAAGCCGCCGGCCGACTGCGTCGCATGGCCCAAACCCTTACCAAAGAAGCCGCCCGAGCCAACGGCGATAAGCGACTGCTGCAGGTTGTAGGCATCGTCCGAATCGGCATTATCGGGGTCGATAAAGACCGTCAGACGGTTCATCTGATACTGCTTGATGAGCACATCGTGGCCGAGCAGCGAATCAAAGACCGAATCGAGCGCCAGGACGAGGGCCACCAGGCCCACGAGCAGGGCTAGGGTCGACAGCACCCATTCGCGGCGTGCACCGCTCATACAAATGACGATGGCGCCCGAAACCAGCACGACCAGTCCCGAGCCCAGGTCGCCCATGGCAACGACGGCCAAAAACGGAATGGACAGCATGCCGCAGAGCTTGACGTAGTCGCGAACGGTATCGATGCGGCCGTTATACTGCGAGCCAAGCGTAGCAATAAAGAAGATGGTGATGAGCTTGGCAAGCTCAACCGGCTGGAATGTCAAGCCGATACCGGGAATCTTGATCCAGCCCGTCATGCCCAGACCGCCCGTATAGGACAGACCAGGAATCTTGGGCGAGAGGATCACGATCAGGTCGATGACGAGCAACGCCGTCGAGAAATTGGAAATACCGCGCAGGTCGGTACGCCAGACCAGCACCGCCAGCACCGCCCCGATGCCAATTCCCAGCAGATGGCGTGAGAACGAGGCATCGGCCTTAAACTGCGAAGCCGACCAGATAATGATGGCACCGTAGGCGACGAGCGCCACGGTAGCCACGAGCACACCGATATGCACCTTTTGGCGAAACGTGCCGCGCGAGGCCGAAAGTTGCTTGTTGACGCGGTCCAGGCTGCTGCGAGAGCCGGTCTTGGTTGAACGGAACAGATCCGCCGGAGAAAAATCCATCGCAACCTCCTATCGAACCGAAGAATCGCCCGAGGCCGAAGAGGTATCGGGCTCGTCATAAATCACGCCGAGCACGTCGCGCACGACATGCATCGCGGTATCCGAGCCACCGCCGCCCTGCTCCAGGACAGTAGCGATAACATACTTGGGATCATCGGCCGGTGCATAGGCGCAGAACCACGCGTATTCGTCCTCGCCGCTTTTCTCGCCCGTGCCCGACTTGCCGTATACCTGCGGCGTCAGGGTGCCAAAGTGAGCCGCAAGGGACGTCGATGCCGCGTAAATCACGTCGTGCATGCCGTTGCGGACAAGAGCCAAATCCGAATCGCTGTTGATCTTGGCCTCTAGGCGCTTCTTCTTGCCCTTTCCGTTGTACTTATAGGCATCGCCGTCGCCATCGCGCGACACGGCAGACAAAAACACGTGAGGCACGTACTGTTTGCCGCCGTTGGCAAGACCCATATAGGCGCACGCCATCTGCAGGGGCGTCACCAGGATGTCGCCCTGGCCGATGGCAATGTTGGTCATATCGCCGGCATTCCACTTGCGGTCCTCGGCAGAGGCGTCGGTGAAGTACGACTCTTTCCACTCGGCATCGGGAATACGGCCCGCGCCCTCACTCGGCAGATCGATACCGCAGGTCTTGCCTAGGCCCCAGCGACGAAAGACCTCCTGCAGGCCCTCGGGATGATGGTCGTTGTAGAAAAACGCCTTGCCCATATCGTAGAACACGGGGTCGCACGAGTTGGCGATGCCCGATTGCAGCGTCATGGTGCCGTGGCCGGAATGCAGCCAGCAGTACTTACCCCACGACTTGCCTAGGCCCGTCCAATAGCCCGTGCAGTTCGTGGTCTGGCCGGAGGTATAAGTTCCAAATTCAAGGCCTGCCAGCGCCGAGAGCGGCTTGATGGTCGAAGCCGACATGTACTGTCCGCTAATGGCGCGGTTGAGCAGCGGGTGCGAACCCTCGTCATCGTTGAGCTCGGTCCACACATCGTTGGAGATGCCGCCGATAAACACCGACGGATCGAACTTGGGCTCGCTCGCCATGCCCAGAATCTCACCATTGTTGGGATCGAGGCACACCACGGCGCCGTTGCCGGCGTTACTGTGGCCCGTGGTCTTGGCAAGCTCGATAGCACTCGACAGCGCCGTCTCACAGGCCTGTTGGATTTTAAGGTCGAGCGTGAGCTTAATGTCGGAGCCGGCCTTCGCGGGCACGGCGCCGGCCTGACCGGTCACATTGCCCGAGGCATCGACCTTGACGGTCTGCTCGCCACGAATACCCTGCAGCAGGTTTTCGTAGTAGCTCTCAACGCCCGCTTGGCCCACGATATCGCCCGACTGGTACGTAATCCGGCCAGCAGAAGCATCATCATCGCCAGAGGTTTTCTTATTCTGGGCCTCGAGCTGCTCGGAGGTAATGGTGCCGGTATAGCCCAAAATGTGACAGGCCGTCTCGCCGTACGGGTACTGGCGCTCGGTACGCTCGGCAATCTTGACGCCCGGGAACTCGCCGGCGTGCTCCTGAATATAGGCAACCGTGGAGCGACGGACATCCGTCGCGATGGTATGCAGGCTCTGGGCGCCCTCGGAATTGTCCTGGATATTGCGCAGAACAGCCACGTAGGGCATACCGAGCACGTTGGCAAGATGGCGAACCAGAACCTCATCCTCGGCAAGATCGCGGTAGGCCACGACAGCAAGTGAGGGACGGTTCTGGACAAGCGCCACGCCATTGCGGTCGAGGATGCGGCCGCGCACAGCGGGTGTGGTAACGGTGCGAGTCTGATTGCTATTAGCCTGCTTCTCGTAATAGTCCGACGAGACCATCTGCATGCCCCACAGCTTGACGGCAAGCGCCGCAAACATCGCGCCCACACCCGCGGTGAGGATGGAAAAGCGGCCCTTAAAGGCGGTCGCCGCGGTATTGCCCTCGCCCTCGGTGGCGCGTGGGGCCGTTCCATGCTGCGTATCGTAGGTAAAACGGGAATCGCCCCGACGCATGATGACCAGCGCGACCACGATGGCCACGACCAGCACGATACCGGCGATAATAACCGTCATCTGGGAAGACATCTACGGGCCTCCCCTATTTGAGCTTGCGGGTCTTGGGCTTAAAGCGCATACCCGTCTGGCGTCCGCCACGTGCGGAGAATCCATAGCCGGACTGCGGCACGACGCCGGACATCAAAAATGGAATGGCAACCAGACCCGTCAGGATCGAAGACGGCAGCGCATGGCCGAAGATCGCCACGACAAAGCTCGTCTCCAAACCCATAAACAGCAAGATGATGCTGTAAATCACATTAATGACGAGCGCGAAGGCACCCACAGTGATGCCGCGCGCACTCGGGGTACCGCCCGTCTGACCGGCGGCGCTGTGCACCAGGGCAAAAGAACCCACGGTCAGTAGGAGCGACATAACGCCCACCGGCACGGCAGCGGACAGGTCATAGAACAAGCCGCTGCAAAAACCGCACGCGACGGCACGGGTCGGGTCGCCCGAGAACACACTCAGGCACACAAGAATAATCATAAAGTTGACGCGACCGCCCGCAATGGAGATCTGCGGTGCGAGGCCTGCCTGCAGCAGCACGCACACGATGGCGGCGATTACAAACGTGCGGGAGCTCATCCCCTGCTCGTGTAGATCCATGGACATGCCCCCTATTCGCTCGAGCCGGAATCGGTCGTCTCGGACGTGTCGGAACTGTCATCCGAGCTCTCGTCCTTCGTCTTGGTCGCAGCATCGCGCGACGTTCCCTGCGGCGTGCTGTTGGCCGTGCTCACATCCTCATCCGAGGCCGACTGTTCGTCGGTCAGCGAGGTAATGACCAGCACTTCCTCATTGTTCTCGGCCGTGGTCTGAGCGCGCACCACAATGGTGTAGTAAACGTCGTTTGCCGATTTCTCAACCGACGAGACGGTGCCGAGCGGAAGGCCCTTGGGGAACACGCCACCGATGCCAGAAGTAACGATGATATCGCCAACTTTAACGTCGGAGTCGACGCTCACGTACTCAAGACGCAGCGTGCCGTCAGCCTGACCCTGCAGCATGCCCTGGGCGCGCGTGTCCTGCACCATGGCGGACACGCCCGAGTTCTCGTCGCCAATCAGGCGCACGGTGGACGTTTTGGCCGAGACTTCGATGATCTGTCCGATAACACCGGCCGAACTCGTCACAGGCATGTTGATGGAAAGCCCGTCGGCAGAACCCTTGTCGATGGTTACGGTCGAAGTCCAGGCATCGCCCGAGGCACCAACGATACGAGCTGCGGTCGATTTGAGGTTGTAGGTCGACTGCAGGCCGACCAGTCCCTCCAGACGCTCAGCAGTCTTTTGGGCCTCGGAGAGCTCGGCGACCTTAGAGGTCAGCTCCTCATTTTGCTTCTTAAGCTCGTCAAGCGTGTCCTGCGACGCCGTAAGGTTAGAGAACACGTTGCCGATCGCATTGAAGGGAGCCGCCACAGCCGAGCCCACAAAGCGCACCGGCGAGGTAATCGTCGTCACACCCGAGCGCACGGCATGAATCGGCCCGGCCTCACCCTCACGAATATAAAACGTGAGCAGCAACACCGAAATCAGGCTGAAAACAATCAACGGGCGCATACCCGTTGATTGTCGCTTGGTATTCAGATTTGTGGAGAAACCCGAAGATTGTGCCAAATGGAATCCACCTTTTGGAAATTAAGCATTGGTCTGGACGAAGCCGCCATCAAACGCATTGGCCTCGAGCACACGGGCACAGCCGTTAACGACGTTATCGAGCGCCGTGGGGCTAACGTTGACCGAAACGCCGGTCTCATCGCGCAGGCGCACGTCGAGACCGCGCAGCAGCGCGCCGCCACCGGTCAGCAAAATGCCGTAGTACATAAGGTCCGAGGCAAGATCGGGAGGCGTGGCGTCGAGTGCGTCCTTGACGGCCTTGGCCATCTCGTCGAGCGGCTTGTTGAGTGCGCGACGAATCTCCTCGCTCTCGATGCGCACGGTCTTGGGCAGACCGGTGATCACGTCGCGGCCGTTGACCTCGACGTCGAGCTCGTCCTTGAGCGGCACGGCGGAGCCGACCTTGATCTTGATGTCCTCTGCCGTACGCTCGCCGATGGCAAGGTTGTAGGCATCGCGAACGTGCGTGAGGATGGCCTGATCGAACTCGTCGCCGGCAATACGGATGGACTGCGAGACGACGATGCCGCCCATAGCGATAACGGCAACCTCGGTGGTACCGCCACCGATGTCGATAACCATGGAGCCGGTGGGCTCCTCGACGGGCAGGTCGGCGCCGATAGCGGCAGCCATAGGCTCCTCGATCAGATAGGCCTGGCGGGCACCGGCCTGGATCGTGGCCTCAAAGACAGCGCGCTTCTCGACCGACGTGACGCCGGAGGGAACGCAGACGACAACACGCGGACGCGGAGTCCACGGATAGCGCTTCTCGGACGCCTTGTCGATAAAATAGCGAAGCATGGCCTCGGTAACATCGAAGTCGGCGATGACGCCGTCCTTCAGGGGACGAACGGCCACGATGTTGCCAGGCGTACGGCCGAGCATGCGCTTTGCCTCGATACCGACCGCCAGGATGCGCTCGTCGTTCTTGTCGATGGCAACAACAGAGGGCTCGCGAATGACGATGCCCTTGCCGCGCACGGAGACAAGCGTATTGGCGGTGCCGAGGTCGATGGCAAGATCGCCCGCATAGCTACCGAAGAACATATCCATCAAAGAAAACAACGCAACTCCTGATGTGTTGGATGATTGCTGGAAAACTACTAGCTCATCATACTAGCGCAAGCCCGGCACCTCACTTGCGGTGAAGCGCCGGGCAAAGCTAAATCCCATAAGGTCACTACTGGTTGTCAGCAGCCGAGAAATCCATATCGAGCGAGGAAACGGCCCAGCCGATATGGTTGTCGGAGCGCACGAATTTGACGGTGTACTCCTGCTCGCCGCCCTTGGACAGCGATGCCTTCACCTTAGCGGTCGTCTCGGTCATGGACTGATCCATGCCCTCGACGGACACGGTGGCACCCTGCGGAATCGAGGAGATGATCATCGACTTGGCGTCCTCGGACAGGCTCGAGGCCAGGCAAGACTCGGCCTTTGCGGTGTCACCGTCGCCGGCAGCCTGGAACAGATCGGTGATAACCGACTCCTGAGACGGGAAGCCAAAGCCGCGCGTGTAGGCAAAGCCCAGACCGCCCGCGGCGATCAAAATGAGCAGAAGCAGCACGATGAAGACTTTGAGGCCCGTGTGGCGATGGCGGCGACGAACCTTGGCCTGTTTACGATCCTGACGGTCCTGCTGGACCATCTCGGACTCGGACAGCGTAAAGAAGCCGGTGTCCGAGGGATCGGGCATAAACTGACCGGTCGCGCCCGTAGGATCGAGCGGATCGACGGCAGGAGCGTCCATCGCGGGCGCCGGAGCCGTGGCCATAGCCGTCTGGGCAGACAGCGCGGCAAGCGAATCGTGCACGCGGGCAAGCTCATCGGCCTGCTCGGAGGTGAGCTGGTAGATGCCATCGGCAGTAGCGGCGTTAAAGGCGTCGAGTGCGTCGGAGGGACGGCCGGCGGCAGAAAGCGCCTGACCCATGCCAGCGTTGAGCGCACGCGTGTCGTCGCGGGGGCCGGCAAAGTCGATAGCCGTGCGGTAGGTCTCCACGGCATCCGCCGGACGGCCGAGTTTAATGAAGCAGCGACCGAGCTCGCCGAGAGCGGCGGCAGGAGCCGGATTGGCGCCGTCGATGGCGGCCTGACGGAAGGCAGTACCCGCGTTGGCATAGTCGCCCGACTGGAACAGCGCATTGCCCAGGCCCAGATAGGCCTTGAACGGCGTGGCATAGGAAGCATCCTGCGTAGCGGCAGAGAACGCCTGAGCGGCCGTCGTGTAGTCGCCCACGGCGGCAAGCGCCTTGCCGCGGTTGGTGAGCAGCGCGCCGCGCTTGCCGTAGGTGCCGTCGTTGAGGGCGGCGGCATAGGCCTCGGCGGCCTCGGCATACATGCCCAGGTGCATCAAGGCGTTGCCACGAAGGTGGTCGGCCTCGCCCATAATCTCATCGGGAGTCTTTGCCGCCCCAAGCATCTGGGCTGCAGCGGAAAAATCACCCGCGCGGTAAGCGGCGCGGCCCTGTTGGATCAGCTGGCTATTCAAGGAAGTCCCCTTTACTCGTGAACGATCTCGACATGAACGATCTCGTCGCCGGCACGCAGCTGCGAAATCACATTGAGACCCTCGACCGTGGTACCAAAGACGGTGTAACCGGAATCGAGGTTATGCTGGGCACCCAGGCAGAAGTAGAACTGCGAACCCGCGGAATCGGGGTCCATGGAGCGCGCCATGGCAAGGGCGCCATCGACATGGCTGTTGCGCGGATTGGTGGCGAACTCGCCCTTGATGCAGTAGCCGGGGCCACCGGTACCGGGCATGCCGTCGGGGCCCTCAAGACCGGCGGCGACGTCGGCGCCGGACATGTCGCGGGTATTGGGGTCCCCGCCCTGGATAACAAAACCGGGCACATAGCGATGGAACTTAAGGCCATCATAGAAGCCCATCGTGGAAAGCTCGCAGAAGTTCGCGACATGAATGGGAGCGCCCTCGCCGTCAAACTTGACCTTGATGGTACCCTTCGACGTCTCGATTACGGCGCACTCGTCGCCGACAAGCTGATACCCGGGCGTGTAGAGCTCTTTCTTAAAACCAAACATGTGGTTCCTTCCTCGTGCGTTTAAAGCATATTTGTACGAATTGTAGCAATAAGCACGGGCTTACATCAATTGCGCACGTAGGTTATGCCGACTATGGCGAACTATTTTTAGGAACGCTGCTGCGGCTTCCAGGAACCCACATTGGCGTCGTACTGGTTCAGCGCGCTGTTGCCACCCTGCGCGATGGGCGCCAGGATCTCGCTTTGGTGGGAACTCATCGACTCGCCATCGGGAATGGCCAGCGAGATATCCCAGCTCTGGCAGATCACGTCAACGCGCTCATACATCCACTCGGCAAGCTGCTTTAAGTGGGCGATGTCGTCCGCATAGACCGTATCGTCCTGATACTTAAGATTGTTGAGCTCATCTTGCGTCTTTTTAATCTGGTCACGCAGGGCGTAGGCACTCTGCGACAGCTCCTGACGGGTGGACAGCGGCGTTCGGAGATAGCCGTTGTTAAAGGAATCGATGACCTCGCCAATCTGGTCCTCGTCAGCATAGGACACGATGGTCTGATACAGACCGTCCAGCCTGGTATAGAGCTGATCATCGGTGAGCACGGTTTCTTCCTGGACCACCTCCGCAGAATCGTCCTGCTTGGCATCGTCCTCAGTGGCCTCGCCCTTTTGGCGCGTGGGGAAGGTGGTCTGTGCAGCTTGGCCAAACTGGTCGTAGAAGCCGGGCATAACACCCATGGGATCGGTCGTCACGAACCAATAGGCACCGCCGCAAACGACGGCAAGGACCGCGATTACGATAAGCGGCTTGGGAATATGACGCTTGTGCTTGTGATAGGCGTCCTCGTCGGGGTGCACCTTGCGCTTGGGTTTTTGAGCATCGTCATGCAGGGAAACGGGCATGGGAATATCGACCTTGGGAATACCGAAATCCTTATCGAAAGCCGGCAGCACGCAGGTCTCATTGGGGTCGGCGGCGTCCGAAAGCACCGCAGCGGCAGAGGCCGGCGCATGCGGCACCTCGGTGTCGATCTGCTCTTGCGTTAGGCGCGGAAAGCCCGCCGTGCGGCCCGCTGCCAGGTCGGATGCGGCCGCGTCCTCGGAGAGGATACCCGGAGCAGGGCGTCCGCATTTGGGGCACGTACGATCATGCGGAGAAAGACGGGCACCGCAGCCCTCACAGAACACGAACTCGGTGTGCTCGGGACCATCGCCCGGACCCACATAGGCGTTGCAGTAGGGGCAGAACGAGGCGCCGTCCTCGATAGTCTTAAGGCAATGCGGGCAGATCACGGCATCCTCTTTTCGAAGCAATTCAAATAATCGAGGTTAGAGCATAACATCGCCACGGCCCCACAGGAGCAAGGCACCAATTCAACATCGCCAGGGCGCGTAGTTACTTCTTCTTTTTGCTTGGCATCGAGACTTTGATGCCTTGGGCGGACTTGGTTACGCGAGAGCGCTTGGCTCCGGTACTCTTCTTTTTCTTGGGCTGGGCCTGGGCCACGCCCTCGAGTGCGCGGGCCTCGGCCTCACGAACGGTGCGCGCCTCACGGCGCTGCGCCATGTCGGCGGCGACGCGCTTGGCAAAACGCTCCGCCGTCGAACCCGTCGAGCTCACCTTGACGCCACCGCGACCCAGGCGGACGCGCACACCGCGGCCAAAACCAGTTGCGGCATGACGACGACGCGGCCTGAGCGAATCCATCATCGTGGCGAGCTTAAAGAACACCGAGCAGGTAAAGACCACGATGGCAGCCAAGAAAACCATCTGACCCATCGTCAGATTGGCAATAGACAGCAGCTCCGGGAATCCGATAACGCCTACCAAGATGCCGGCGACTACAAACACAAAGAGCACCACACGTAAGGGCGTGAGGGGCTGCGAGATTCGCCAGATCAGGCTGACGCTCGCCGCGCACGACGTAAGTAGGCACATCGTAGACAGCGTGAGCTGGTTAAAGCCGAACACGCGCGCCACAAAGATATCGAGCGCCGCGGCCAAAATGACCGCAATCGACGCCGGCAGTGCCCGCTTGAGCACGTTCGTCAGGAACGACCCCTTCACGCGAGCATTGTTGGGCTCCAGGCCCAACACAAAGCCCGGCGCGCCGATGCAGAAGAAGTTAATGAGCGTCATCTGGATGGGCTCGAAGGGGTACGGCGGCAGTGCGATGCACAGCGCCGCCAGGCCCATCGAAAACAGCGTCTTGGTCAGGAACAGCGAGGCCGAACGCTGCAGGTTGTTGATGGAGCGACGGCCCTCGGCCACCACGGCGGGCATCGAGGCAAAGTCGTTGTCAACGAGTACGATCTCGGCCACGTTGCGCGCGGCATCGGAGCCGGCTGCCATGGCCACGGAGCAGTCGGCCTCCTTGAGCGCCAGCACGTCGTTGACGCCGTCGCCCGTCATGGCCACGGTGTGCTCGCGGCGCTTGAGCGCTTGCACGAGCTCGCGCTTCTGCTGCGGGGTCACACGACCAAAGACATGGTAGCGGTCCACTGCGGCATCGAGCTTGGCCGGCGTATCGAGCGTCGTGGCGTCCACATAAGCGTCCGCCCCCGGCACGCCCACCACACGCGCGATCGACGACACCGTACGCGGGTCGTCTCCACTGATCACGTTGAGGGTCACGCCCTGCTCGTTAAAGTAGCCGATGGTCTCGGCCGCCGAGGTACGGATCTCGTCGCGTATGGTCACAAAGCCCACGGGCTCGGCCTCGCCCACCATATCGCCATCGGGCGTAAAGCCGTCAACGCGCGCCACCACGAGCACGCGGCAGGTATCGGCAAGCTCGGCGACACGGTTCTCGACCTGGGCAAACGCACGATCAGAGAGCACAAACTGCGCCGCACCCATCACATATGAGCCCTGTGCAAACGACGCGCCGCTCCACTTTTTGGACGACGAGAACGGAATGACCGACAGCGGCTCGGACACCTCGACCGGACGGTCGGCGTAATAGTTGAGCAGCGCCTGACAGGTCTCGTTGGCATCGGCCGAGGTCGCACGTGCGACGTTAGCCAGAGCAAAATCGAGCACCGTGGTATCGACGGGAACGGCGGCGTCGCCCTCCCCCGCACCCATACCCTCGACCGGCAGCGGATACGTGCCCTCGACCTCCATGCGACCCGACGTGATGGTGCCCGTCTTGTCCAAGCACAGCACGTCGACGCGCGCGAGCGTCTCAATGCAGTAGAGCTGCTGCGCGAGTACCTTGCGGCGGGCCAGGCGCACCGTGGCGATAGCGAGCACCGACGAGGTCAGCAGCACCAGGCCTTGCGGGATCATGCCCAGCAGGGCGCCCACCGTGGACAGCAGCGCCGACGAAGGCACATGACCAGCCAACAGCTCGGAGAAGCACCACGAAAGCGCGCTATTGCCTGGGGTTCCCGCGGCATCCCACAGCTCGCTCACGCTCGAGGCAAACAACGCCAAACCGAGCGGGATCATGATGATGCTCGCAAAGCGCACGATGGCGTTAAGCGCGTTCATGATCTCGGAATTGACCTTTTTGACGTACTTGGCCTCGTTATTAATTTTGGCCACGTAGTTGTCGGCGCCAACATGGATCACGCGGGCGCGCAGCAGGCCCGAGTCGATAAAGCTGCCGCTCATGAGCTCGGAGCCGGGCTGCTTTTTGATGAGGTCACTCTCGCCCGTCAGCAGGCTCTCATTCACGAGCGCCTCGCCCGACACCACCACGGCGTCGGCCGGAATCTGGTCGCCGCGCCCCAGACGAATGATGTCGTCGAGCACGATCTGGTCCAGGTCGAGCTCCACCTCGGCACCATCGCGCACCGCGATGGCCTTCTTGGAGGTCAGCAGCGTGAGCTTGTCGACCATCTTCTTGGAGCGCATGGACTGAATGACGCCAATGGCGGTATTGAGGAACACCACGAACAGGAACGTCAGGTTCTTAAACGAACCGGTCAAAATGACCAGGAACGCCAAGATCACGTTGATCAAATTGAACAGCGTGCAGAGGTTCTCGATGATGAGCTCTTTGACCGACTTGGTCTTGAGCTCCATGTTGCGGTTGATCTTACCGGCGGCGATGCGCTCCTCGACCTCGGCGGTCGAGAGTCCGCGCTCGATATCCGTTGCTGCCATACCACGTCCCATCACGTCGCGTCGGTATAAGAAAAACCGCCCGGACCATGCGAGGTTCGGACGGTCTCACGTTCGATGGTGCCCCATGTTGGATTCGAACCAACGGCCTTCTGCTCCGGAGGCAGACGCTCTAATCCCCTGAGCTAATAGGGCCAACGTTTGGCATTATACCCAAGTGCACCACGGGCTATCAAAATAAAAGAAAAAGCTTTGCAATTCCGGGGAAGACGCGGCGCAACGGCTCACTTTAGAAGGCAAAAGCGAATCAGATAGTATAAACTCTCATGCACCATATATACACGGCTCGCGATGCGGGCCGTTTTTGCAAGGACTATCCATCGAGGTGAGAGGCACACCATGATTGCAATTTTAAAGCAGAGCGCCAGCGACGAGGCCGTCAGTCACATCGTCAGCTGGATCGAGAAAAAGGGACTCAAGACCGACGTCTCGCGCGGCGAGAACGAGACGATCATCGGCCTGGTGGGCGATACGACCAAGATCGACCCATTCCTGCTCGAGTCCATGGACGTCGTCGAGCGCGTGCAGCGCGTCTCCGAGCCGTTCAAGCGCGCCAACCGCAAGTTCCACCCCGAGGACTCCGTCATCGACTGCGGCCACGGCGTCAAGATCGGCGGCGACCAGTTCCAGGTCATCGCCGGCCCGTGCTCCGTCGAGGGCGAGAACCTCATCCGCATCGCCCGCCGCGTGAAGGCAGCCGGCGCCACGATGCTGCGCGGCGGCGCCTACAAGCCCCGCACTTCCCCGTACGCCTACCAGGGCATGGGCCCCGCCGGTCTGGACCTGCTGTGCGAGGCATCCGCCGAGCTCGACATGCCGATCGTCACCGAGATCATGGACCCGCGCGACGTGCAGGTCTTCCTCGACAAGAAGATTGACGTCATGCAGATTGGCGCTCGCAACGCCCAGAATTTCCCCCTGCTCAAGGAGGTCGGCAAGACGCAGACCCCGGTTCTGCTCAAGCGCGGCATGTCCGGCACCGTCGACGAGCTGCTCATGGCTGCCGAGTACATCATGAGCGAGGGCAACGACAACGTCATCCTGTGTGAGCGCGGTATCCGCACCTTCGAGACCCGCACCCGCAACACCTTCGACCTCAACGCCGTGCCGGTGCTCCACCACCTGTCGCACCTGCCCGTCGTTGCCGACCCCAGCCACGCCACCGGCTACACCCGCTACGTTGAGCCTATGGCGCTCGCGGCGACCGCCTGCGGCGCCAACGGTCTGGAGATCGAGGTCCACGACGACCCGAGCCATGCTTGGTCCGACGGCGCTCAGGCCCTCACCCCCGACCAGTTCGACGACACCATGCGCCGCATCCGCGCCATCCGCGAGGTCGTCTGCCAAGAGACCGTTCAGGAGTAGCCCATGGGCACGGTGAGAAACGCACGCGTTAACCAGGGTGGCCCCAAGTGCGCCGGCATCGTGGGCCTGGGCCTCATCGGCGGCAGTTTTGCCCGCGGCTATGCGCAGGCGGGCGTCCATGTGCTGGCCTGGGACCCCGATGACGACGTCATGACGGCCGCCAGCATGGGCACCGTTGCCGGCGAGCTCAACGACGAGACGCTCGGCGAGTGCGACATCATCGTCCTGGCATGCTACCCCGAGGCCTGCATCGAGTGGCTCGAGGCGCACGCCCAGGCACTCGCCGACGCCACTGACACCGAGGCCATCATGGGCCCCGTGGTGATCGACACCGTAGGCGTCAAGGGCATCGTGTGCGAGCGCGCCTTTGAGCTTGCCCGCGAGCACGGTTTTTACTTTGTGGGCGCGCACCCCATGGCGGGCACGCAGTTCTCGGGCTACGCGCATTCCCGCGCCGACCTGTTCCAGGACGCACCGCTCGTGCTTGTACCGCCCGCAGTGGACGACGCACTCAAGCTGGAGCTTTTGGGCCAGGTGCGCGAGATGGTACGTCCCCTGGGCTTTGGCAAGTTCAGCGTAACGAGCGCCGCCGAGCACGACCGCGTCATCGCCTTTACGAGCCAGCTCGCGCACGTCGTCTCCAACGCCTATGTTAAGAGCCCGACCGCTCAGGTCCACCACGGCTTTTCGGCCGGCAGCTACCGCGACCTCACCCGCGTGGCACACCTCAATCCTCAGATGTGGTCCGAGCTCATGATCGACGACGCCGATGCGCTCGCCTTCGAGATCGACCATCTGATCGAATCGCTTGGCGCCTACAGCCGCGCCCTTAAGGACCGCGACCAGCGCTATCTGGAGAATCTCCTTGCCGAGGGCGACCGCATTAAGCGCGCGCTCGACGACGAGGCCTCCCACTAGACCACCCATCACGCCAGGTCGAAAGGACCGAAGCTTATGGCGATTACTATCGATATCGACACCGCACGCCCCTACCAGGTGCATGTGGGCACGTTTTTGCTGGAGCAGGCGGGGCCGCTCGTGCGCGCCACCGCCGGCGGCACCCGCGCCGTCATCGTGACAGACACCAACGTGGGCCCGCTCTACCAGATGCCCGTTAAGCAGAGCCTCGAATCCGCAGGCTATGAGGTGAGCATCTGCACCTTCGAGGCCGGCGAGGCCCATAAGCGCGCCGAGACCTACGTTGCCATTTTGGAGTTTGTGGCCGAGCACGAGCTTTCGCGCTCCGACGTGATCGTGGCACTCGGCGGCGGCGTCGTGGGCGACGTGGCGGGCTTTGTGGCCGCC
Organism: Collinsella sp.; assembly: GCA_019425005.1. Taxonomy (GTDB): domain Bacteria; phylum Actinomycetota; class Coriobacteriia; order Coriobacteriales; family Coriobacteriaceae; genus Collinsella. The sequence goes on along the minus strand of JAHYYK010000002.1, from coordinate 29,520 downwards.
ACCTACATGCGCGGCTGCAAGTTTGTGCAGATTCCCACGAGCCTGCTCGCCATGGTGGATTCGTCGGTGGGTGGCAAGACCGCCATCGACCTGGCTGCCGGCAAGAACCTCGCGGGCGCCTTCTGGCAGCCGAGTGTTGTTATCGCCGACGTGGGGTGCCTGGCCACCCTCACGCCCGAGCAGTTCGCTGACGGCTGCGGCGAGGTCGTCAAGCACGCCGTGATTGCCGATCCGGAGCTTTTCGTCGAACTGGAGAAGACCCCGCTCACGCTGGAGCTGCTCAACCGCGATGTGGCCCGCGTAGCGCTCATCATCGCCCGCAATATCGACATCAAGCGGGCCGTGGTCGTGGCCGACGAACGCGAGACCAACCAGCGCAAGCTCCTCAACTTTGGACACAGCGCCGGGCACGCCGTCGAGGCCTGCGAGCACTTTGAGCTCGGACACGGCAACTGCGTGTCGATCGGCATGGGCATCATCACGCGCGCCGCGGCCCTGCACGGCGTCTGCGATGCCGCACTGCCCGGTCGTATTGAGGAGCTCTGCGCCCGCCATGGCCTCAAGACCCGCTGCGAGCTTTCCGCCGATGCCGTCTTTGCCGAGGCGCTCCACGACAAGAAGCGCGCGGGCGACACCATCGACCTGGTGATTCCGCACGGCATTGGCCGCTGCAGCATCGACCGCACGCCGCTTTCCACTTTCCACGAACTCATTGCCGAAGGCCTCGGCCAGAAGGGAGACGCATCCGCATGCTAGCCCGCATCACCCCGTCCCCGCTCAAGGGTACCGTTCCCGCCATCGCGTCCAAGTCGATGGCGCATCGCCTGATCATCTGCGCCGCGCTTGCCAACGGCGAGACGCACGTTGCCTGCAACACTACCTGCGCCGACATCGAGGCCACGGTGCGTTGCCTCACGGCGCTCGGCGCCCGCATCGAGACTGTCGAGGACGGCTTCCAGGTCCACCCCACCATGAAGAGTGTTGAGTTTGGCCTGCTCAAGGCCCTTGCCGGCGGCACGCTCGACTGCGGCGAAAGCGGCTCCACGCTCCGCTTTATGTTACCCGTCGCCTGCGCGCTGGGCGCAGAGGCCACGTTTGTGGGTCAGGGACGCTTGGGCGCCCGCCCGCTCTCCCCGCTCTCGGACGAGATCATCGCCGCCGGCTGCGACCTACAGGGTCTGGGCGGTTTTCCGCTCAAGACGAGCGGCCGCATGCGCCCGGGCACCTTTGTGCTGCCGGGCAACGTGAGCTCGCAGTACATCTCGGGCCTGCTGCTGGCAGCCCCGCTGCTCGCCCAGCCCTCCTGCGTGCAGGTATGCGGCCTTATCGAGAGCCGCCCCTACATCAACCTGACGATCCAGGCCATGAAGGCCTTTGGCGTCGAGGTCAACGTCGAGCGTATTCCGGCCAAGGACGGCCAGCCCGAGGTCACGAACTTCCGCGTGAGCAGTGGCTCGTACCGCACACCCGGCAGCGTAGCCGTCGAGGGCGACTGGTCCAACGCTGCCTTTTGGCTGTGCGCCGGTGCCATCGGATGCGACCCCATCACCGTCGAGGGCGTGTCGCTGAGCTCCGCACAGGGCGACCGCAACGTGCTTGCCGCGCTTTCGCGCTTTGGCGCCCGCATCGTGCGCTCCACCAACGCCGCCACTGTGCAGTCCGACAAGCTCGCCGGCTTTGAGATGAGCGCCCACGACATTCCCGACCTGGTGCCCGTTATCTCGGCCGTGGCCTCGCTGGCACAGGGCCGCACCTTTATCCGCGATTGCGCCCGTCTGCGCATCAAGGAATCCGACCGCCTGGTCACGACCACCCGTGAGCTCACCGCGCTGGGTGCGCAGGTGCGCATTGCCGGCGACGACCTCATCATCAAGGGTGTCGATGCCTTCACCGGCGGCGAGGTCGATTCGCACAACGACCACCGCATCGCCATGATGGCGTCCATCGCTGCGAGCCGCGCTACCGGCGAGGTCGTGATCCACGGCGCCGAGGCCGTCAACAAGTCCTATCCCGATTTCTTCGACCACTACCGCCTGCTGGGCGGCAAGGTCACGCTCGAGGAGGAATAGCATGTCCTCGACCTTTGGCAACGTTTTACATCTGAGCATTTTCGGCCAGTCGCACTCCCCTGCTATCGGCTGCTCACTCGACGGCATTCCCGCTGGTATCGCCGTTGACCTGGAGCAGTTGCAGGCCTTTTTGGACCGTCGCGCCCCCGGCCGTGACGAGACCGCAACCAAGCGCCGCGAGGCCGACGCCGTCCACATTATCGCCGGCATAGTTGATGGACACACCACGGGCGCGCCTATCGCCGCGATCATCGAGAACACCAACACGCGCTCCAAGGACTACTCCGAGCTGCGCCGCAAGCCCCGCCCGGGCCATGCGGATTTCCCGGCACGCGTGAAGTACCACAACATGCACGACGTCGCCGGCGGCGGGCACTTCTCCGGCCGCCTGACGGCGCCCTTATGCATCGCGGGCGGCATCGCGCTGCAGGCGCTCGAGGCCCGCGGCATTAACGTGATGGCGCACGTGGCGCAGATCGGTGGCATCTCCGACCTGCCCATGGACGACATGGTCTATCGCGAGGCCGACCGCAAGGCGATCCTTTCGAACGACCTGCCGTGCATTGACGCCGCAGCTGGCACTCGCATGCGCGAGGAGATTCTGGTCGCGCGCGACGAGCTCGATAGCATCGGCGGCATCGTGGAGTGCGGCATTTACGGGCTTCCCGCCGGCATCGGCGACCCCATGTTCAACGGCATCGAGAACCGCATCGCGCAAATCGCGTTTGGCATTCCCGCCGTAAAGGGCGTGGAGTTCGGCATGGGCTTTGCCGTGGCCGCCATGCGCGGCAGCGAGAACAACGATCCGTATCGAATCGATGCCGAGACCGGCGAGATCGAGGTCGAATCCAATAACGCCGGCGGCATCCTGGGCGGTATTTCGACCGGCGCTCCCGTCATGTGGCGCATGGCCGTAAAGCCGACGCCCTCAATTGGCCGCGAGCAGCAGACGGTGGACATGGACGCTATGGAAAATGCCGAGCTCTCGGTCCACGGCCGCCACGATCCCTGCATCGTCCCCCGAGCTGTCCCCGTAGCCGAAGCAGCCGCCGCCCTCGCCATCTGGGACGCCCTCCTCGAAGACGCCGCCCAGCGCTAACTACCCACCCCTCAACATCCCCCGACACGTGAAAGGGGTCTCCATGGACCTTGCTGACATCCGCCAGGCCATCGATGGCATCGACACCACACTCCTCAACAGCTTTGTCGAGCGCATGGACATTGCCACCGAGGTCGCTAAGTCAAAGATCGAGATGGGCAAGGCTGTCTTCGACCCCGCCCGCGAGCGCTCCAAGCTCAACAACCTCGCCAGCCGCGCACCTGAGCGCTACGAGGCGCAGACCATCACCCTGTTCCGCTTGCTCATGAGCATGAGCAAGGCCGAGCAGCAGCGCTACATCAACGAGCTCAAGGGCATCACCGTCTCGCAAAAGGCCCATGCCACGGAATCACCCTTTAACACACCCTTCCCCCAGACGGCTAGCGTCGCCTGCCAGGGCGTCGAGGGCGCCTACAGCCAGATCGCCGCGTGTAAGCTCTTCGATGTGCCCGATATCGCGTTCTTCGAGACCTTTGAGGGCGTTATGCGCGCCGTGCGCGACGGCTTCTGCGAGTTTGGCGTACTGCCCATCGAAAACTCCACCGCAGGTTCCGTCAACGCCGTCTACGACCTGCTCGCGCAGTTCGACTTCCATATCGTGCGCTCGCTGCGCCTCAAGATCGACCACAATCTGCTCGTCAAGCCCGGCACCAAGCTCGCCGACGTGCGCGAGGTCTACAGCCACGGCCAAGCTATTGCCCAGTGTGCCGGCTTTATCGAGTCCCACGACCTGCACGCCACCAAGTACCCAAACACGGCCATGTCGGCCGAGATGGTCGCCAACTCCGAGCGCACCGACGTCGCCGCCATCGCATCGCGCAGCTGCGCGGCACTCTATGGTCTGGAGGTGCTGGAGCCCAATATCCAGGACTCGGACAACAACTACACGCGCTTCGTCGTCATCAGCCGCGAGCCGCGCGTATATCCCGGTGCCAACCGTACCTCGCTCATGATCACCACGGCCAACGAACCGGGCGCACTCTATCGTGTGCTCGAGCGCTTCTACGCGCTCAACATCAACCTTATCAAGCTCGAAAGCCGCCCCATCCCCGGGCGCGACTTTGAGTTTATGTTCTACTTCGATCTGGACTGTCCCTTTGGCAGCAAAGCCCTCGACGACTTGCTCGACTCGATTGACGACGTGTGCGAAAACTTCACCTACTTTGGCAGCTACACGGAGGTGCTCTAGATGACCGATGCCGCCGCAACCCGCCCCTACGGCGTGCTGGGCCGCGTGCTGGGCCACAGCTACACCCCGACCATCTACAAGGAGCTCGCGGGGCTCGAGTACGTGCGTTTTGAGCGCGAGCCCGAGGACCTCAAGGCTTTTATGACGGGTGACGAATGGGAGGGCACCAACGTGACCATCCCCTACAAGCGCGCCGTCATGGAATACCTGGACGAGCTGAGTCCACTCGCCGAGCGTATGGGAAACGTCAACACCATCACGCGCCTGCCCGACGGCCGCCTGCGCGGCGACAACACCGACTACTTCGGCCTTCAGTGCCTAGTCGAGGAGCTGGGCGTCGAGGTCGCCGGCAAGAAGGCCCTCGTGCTCGGTGCCACCGGTGGCGCCGGCACCACTGCCGGCATGGTGCTCGGCGACCTGGGCGCCATCGTCGTGCCGGTCGGCCGCACGAGCGAAGTCAACTACGACAACATCGCGCAGCAGTCCGACGCCGCACTGCTCGTCAACTGCACGCCTGCCGGCATGTTCCCCCACTGTCCCGATGCCCCCTGCACGCTCGAGGGGCTCGATGCGCTCGAGGGCGTCATCGACATTGTCTACAACCCTGCACGCACGGGCCTGATGCTCGAGGCCGAGCGCCGCGGCATCCCCTGCATCGGCGGCCTGCTGATGCTCGTGGCCCAAGCGGCACAGGCCGTCGAGCGCTACACCGGCCAGGTCACTCCGCGCGAGCGCATCTTGGACATAACGGAGCGTCTGTCCCGCCGCGAGCAAAACATTGCCCTGATCGGCATGCCGGGCTCGGGCAAGACCCGTGTGGGCGAGCAGATTGCCCTGCTCACGGGGCGAGAGCACATCGATCTGGACCGCGCCCTCGAGGAGCGCCTGGGCATGCCCTGCGCCGACTTTATCGTCGAGCGCGGCGAGGCGGCGTTCCGCGAACAGGAGACGGCGGCGCTGGCCGACATCTCCAAGCGCAGCGGCCTGGTGCTTTCCACCGGCGGCGGCGTGGTCACGCGCGACGAGAACTACCCGCTGCTGCACCAGAACAGCCAGATTGTGATGCTCAACCGCAAGCTCGACGAGCTCGCACACAAGGGCCGCCCCATCACCGCACGCGACGGCATCGACAAGCTGGCCGAACAGCGCATGCCGCGCTACCACGCCTGGGCCGACTACATCATCGACTCGCGCGATTGCGCCGCCAACACCGCCCAAGCCCTCCTCGACACCCTCCCATCCGCTCTCTAATCAAAACCACCACAAAGGGGACAGGCACTTTTGTGGTGGTTTTCCAATCGCAAAGGAAGCAACCATGAAAGCACTCGTCATCAACGGCCCCAACCTCAACATGCTCGGCATTCGCGAGCCGGGCATCTATGGCAGCGACAACTACGACCGCTTAGTGCAGATCTGCCAGGAAGCGGGCGCCGCACAAGGCTTCGACAAGGTCGAGGTCTTCCAGTCTAACCACGAAGGCAGCATCGTCGACAAGATCCAGGAGGCCTACGGCAAGGTCGACGGCATCGTCATCAACCCGGCGGCATACACGCATACGAGCGTGGCGATCCTCGACGCCCTCAAGGCCGTCGCCATCCCGGCTGTGGAGGTCCACATCAGCGCTGTCGAGACCCGCGAGGACTTCCGTCAGGTGAGCTATGCACGCCTAGCCTGCTTTGCCACCATCACCGGCGAGGGCCTGAAGGGCTACGCCCACGCGTTGGAGCTGCTGAAAGAGCATCTCGAAAAGTAAGCCTCGCGGATCAATACATTAGCACCGATTCACACGAACAAAACTCCAGCGCCGGCAGCACCTCGCTGCTGCCGGCATTTTGTTACTGGCATATAATCGTTGCAGTCACACTACGTCTGGAGACCCACATGCTGAGCATTCACCTGGGGGATTACCCCGGTTCCATCTACGATACCGAAACCTATTTTAGGAACTCATACTTGGACTCATGGTTCGAAGACCCTATGGCCGCACAGATTATTAAAAGCGTGGACGGATCAGAGCTCATCGGTCCCCACAACATCGTAAGCAAGCAGCTGGGCTCAATCACTCCACTCGAACTGTCCGGCGGCGTTAAGACGCTGCTGCTGGTGCGCAATCTCCCAAATATGGTGTTCAACGCATCCACCTGCGGAGACAACTGTGCCCGCTGGCTACTCAAGATCGGCAAAGAGCAGGATGTGCTGGTGACCTTATACCACATCATGAAATTCCCCTGGAAGAGCTTTGAGATTCGCATCAATAACGATGGCCGCATCGTTAGAAACATGCAGGAGTTTGTCGGCGCCACGAATGACTTTTTGGATGTTGATGAGTAATGAAGGGAACGCATACCGTTGTCGTAGAGCGTGCAAAGGTCAAATACACACTCACGTTTAAGCGCAATATTTCCTTTATACGCGGCAACAGCGGCACGGGCAAAACGACGCTCATCTCGATGATTCGCGACTACAACGACCGAGGACCGGAAAGCGGCGTTGCACTCAGCTGCGACGTACCTTGCGAAACGCTTTCCGGCAGACGCTGGGAGCGCGAGCTGTCGATCATCGAAGATTCAATCGTCTTTCTAGATGAGGGCAACGAGTTTATCTACTCAAAGGACTTCGCCAAAGCCGTAAACGGCTCGTCCAACTATTTTGTTCTGATATCTCGTCGCGATGCCAACGAGCTCCCCTACAGCGTTGATGAGATCCTGAAGTTAGTCAACACGACAAGTAAAACAATCAATGGCCGCAAGAGCGACAGGCGCTTCTACTCGGTGACCAAACCGCTATATGACCACACAGCAAGTATGCTGTATCAGGATCTAAATGTTGGATTCGAGGTACCCGACGCCGTAGTTGTCGAGGATAGCAAATCTGGCTATCAATTCTACGACGCTCTTTGCAACCGACTCGGGATTCCCTGCTATACCGCCACCGGCGTTGCGAATCTAAAACGTACGATTCACGAATGCCCCGAGCAAAACGTTCTTGCCATAGGAGACGGCGCAGCGTTTGGTCCCTACATTGAAAAGGTGCTCGGCCAGCGCGTTTACAAGAACGTTCGCCTATTCCTCCCGGAATCGTTCGAGTGGACACTCCTGCGCTCCGAGCTCATACCCAGCAGCGACATTCCCAAGATCCTCGAGGACCCCTCAAGCTATATCGAAAGTCGCGATTATTTAAGCTGGGAGCGGTTCTTCACCGATGTGCTGGTCAAATACTCAGCAGACACTCGCTACGCTTACAAAAAGGCACGACTCAACGAGCAGTACCTAAAGCCGCAGGCAATGAATGCCGTATCGAAAGTCTTACCGGAGTGTTTGAAGACGAATTAGCAGATTCTTTAAATCATCTAGAAACCGGGGCTATGCACATGAGCTGAAGCTACTGAAAGAAAGCCTACAACACGCCTGGTACACTAATCCTTGGAACAGAATTATCAGGTTTATTTGTCCCAAATCCTAAGTAACTGTTTGATTACATACAAAGGAGTTCATCCATGTCCCAGTACGATTACCTCGTCGTCGGTGCCGGCCTCTCTGGCGCCGTCTTTGCCAACGCCGCCAAGCGCGCCGGCAAGTCGGTCCTGGTCATCGACCGCCGCGACCACATCGCCGGCAACGTCTACACCGAGGACGTCGAGGGCATCCAGGTCCACCGCTACGGCGCGCACATCTTCCACACCTCCATGAAGGACGTCTGGGACTACGTCAACCGCTTCGCCGAGTTCAACAACTACGTCAACTCGCCGGTCGCCAACTTCCGCGGCAACATGTACAACATGCCCTTCAACATGAACACCTTCGCCAAGATGTGGCCGGGCGTCGTCACGCCGGCAGACGCCCGCGCAAAGATCGCCGAGCAGGTGGCCGCCGAGAACATCGGAGAGCCGCAGAACCTCGAGGAGCAGGCGCTGTCGCTCGTCGGCCGCGACATCTTCGAGACGCTCGTGAAGGGCTACACCGAGAAGCAATGGGGCCGCGACTGCCGCGACCTGCCCGCGAGCATCATCAGGCGCCTCCCCTGCCGCTTCACCTACGACAACAACTACTTCAACGACCGCTACCAGGGCATCCCCATGGGCGGCTACACCAAGATGGTCGCCAACATGCTCGAGGGCGTCGAGGTGCGCTGCGGCGTGGAGTACAAGGAGCTGGCCGCCGCCGAGCCCGGTATCGCCGCCAGGACGATCTACTGCGGCCCCATCGACGCGTTCTACGACTTTAAACTGGGCACGCTCGAGTACCGCAGCCTGCGCTTCGAGACCGAGACGCTCGACGAGGCCGACCACCAGGGCGTGGCCGTGGTCAACTACACCGAGCGCGAGATCCCCTACACCCGCGTCATCGAGCACAAGCACTTCGAGTTCGGCACGCAGGACAAGACCGTCATCACGCGCGAGTACCCGGCGGACTGGAAGCCTGGCGACGAGCCCTACTACCCCATCAACGACACCAGGAACGAGGCCCTCTACAAGCAGTACGAGGAGCTGGCGGCGCAGGAGGGCGACGTGATCTTCGCCGGTCGCCTGGGCGGCTACAAGTACTACGACATGGACAAGGCCATCGCCGCCGCCTTCGAGCTCGTCCGCAACGAGCTGGGCGTGGAGCCAGCTGAGGCGTAAAGGACAGGAGACCCCAAGTCACTACTAAATGACTCTATAGACTGGCGAAGAGGTTACGACTTTACTAGCCAATCATCGCTCGGATTGCTCAAAAAGATAATTCAATTGAAAGAAGTATCCAATGCTCAGCATTATCAAACAATTTTTGCCAGCATCATCCAGATCGCTTCACGCTATGCATGACGACATTAATAGGCTGCAAGAAGAGCTGGATAGAATTTATCATCGAATTGAAGTCGCCGACAGCGGCATCAACATGAACATCAACTACAAGTTCGACAATATGGCAATTCCACTTATTGAGTCGATTGCGCAGAACCTCGATGCCCATGACGAGCATATGAAAATGTTTGCGTGGGAAGAATATAAGCAGCCGGAAGAAACTATCCAAGAGGCAAAGGAGCGTTTCTTTAAAGATCTCCCCAAAGCAACTGGCGGATTAAGACTTTTGCAGCTTGGATGCGGAAAACTGTTGGAGGAATTCAACACTCTCTGCAAAGAGAACGACATTAAGTATTGGATTAACTTCGGAACACTTATCGGAGCCATTAGACATCAAGGATTTATTCCCTGGGACGATGATACCGACCTTGGAATCATGCGCGATGATCTAAAAAAGCTATGCAACATCGTTGAAAATGACAACCGCTATAAAATTTCAATTGCTTACGATCGTTTTGCCCACTGTCGACAAGTTAGATTTCTTTACAATGACGAAAACATACCCTGTTTTCTGGATTTGTTTATTTATGACTGGGCCACGTCAACTGACAACAAATTCGCCGAAGAACAGCGAAAACTCCGTGTTCAAATGGTCGAAGAAATGGAGTCCGACAGAGCACTGGCATTCTGGAATGACGAGCCTTATTACTCAGGCGAGAACAATAGCCTAATTCAGAAGCATTACGACCGATGCCTCGAAATGTCCAAAGCGGCCGGAATCATATGCGAAAAGGAGCACGCCAAGGGCATCATATGGGCTATCGACAACCTTGATGATGGAAAGCAGAAACAATGGGTCTACCCCATTGCAGACCTTTTCCCCACTAAAGCCATAGCGTTTGAGGGAACCCAGCTCGAGGAGCCGCATAACCCCGATTTATTCCTCTGGAGCCGCTATGGGGATATCTATGAGCTTCCAAATGACATTAACAGCCACTTCCAACACGTCAATCATAGCGAGCTGGAAAATGGATCCTCAAATCTTGCCATGAAACGCTTGCTTGATTAATGGTAAAAAATTGCCCCGTGTTTACCATGCAATACACGGAACAATTTTATTGAGCAAGCTTGCCCTTTACCTCAGTAGTAGAAATTCCAAGAGTTCGATTCAAGTAGACAACATCGCAAATATCTTTCAATGATTCAAAGCGAGGATCGCCAGCCCAATCGCCTCCCATGCACACAACATCAGCGTGATACATCTTTATGTCCCGAGGCTTTTGATCCCAATCGTCTTCTGGAATTACCAAGTCAACATAACGCAGCGCTTCAAGCATCTCACGTCGCACATCATAGGAATAGAAACTCTTTTTCCCTTTTAGAGCATTGAATTCATCAGTTGAGAGCCCAACGATAAGATAGTCACCGAGCTTAGATGCCTGTTGAAGAAGGCGAATGTGGCCATAATGAAGAAGATCAAACGTTCCGTACGTAAGTACTCGTTTTAAGGAATGGCGATCGTCTGCACCAGATAAACCAGTCTCAAGAAGATCGGAATTTGCCTCAATACGAACAGACGAAAATGTGCCCATCAAAAACTCCATAAAAGAAGAGCCGTCGATTTGACGGCTCGATAAATACAGGTGCTCCATGGCGGATTCGAACCGTCGACCTTGGGATTAGAAGTCCCCTGCTCTATCCAACTGAGCTAATGGAGCATAGAGTCATGCAAATGCGCCAGAAACGTGTTTACACAACATATAGATTATAACCTACTTAAACTGGTCGTGGTATGCCTTGCACACCTCATCGACGGGACCATCCATGCGAAGGTCGCCCTTCTCGATCCAAACCGCACGCTGGCAAATGCGTTCAACCTGCTCCATGGAGTGAGAAACAAACAAAACCGTTACATCACCGCTCTCAATAAAATGCTGAATACGACGCTCGCATTTTTGCTGAAAGAACACGTCGCCAACAGAAAGCGTCTCATCAACAATAAGGATATCGGGCTCGGTAATCGTCGCGATTGCAAAGGCGATACGCGCCACCATACCCGAGGAGAAATTCTTGAGCGGCATGTCGACAAAGTCTTTAAGCTCAGCGAACTCAATGATGTCATCGAAGCTCGCGTCAATAAACTCCTTGGTATAACCAAGCAGAGCGCCGTTAAGGTAGATATTCTCGCGTGCTGTAAGCTCAGGATCAAAGCCGGCACCCAGCTCAATGAGCGGGGCGATATTGCCGTGAACCTTAACCTCGCCCTCACTGGGCTCCAGAACACCAGCAATGATCTTAAGCATCGTAGACTTGCCGGAACCGTTGGTACCAACCAGACCAACAACCTCGCCACGATGAACATTAAAGGAGATGTGCTTAAGCGCGCGGAACTCTTCAAAGAAGAGCTCGTGCTTAGCAAGCTTAATAAAGTATTCCTTAAGGTTCGTCAGAGACTCAGACGCCATATTGAAGATCATAGTGACGTCTTTAACCTCAACAGCAAGAGGCTGCTTGCTGTAATCAATAGCAGATTCAGTCATTACAGCGCTCCTTAAATGTAGAGAATAAACTTGTGCTCGGTCTTGTGGAACACAGCGTAGCCAACAACCAGGGCGAAAACTGCCCAAATCACGCAAAGTCCTAGCGTTAACATGGAGGGCGTCGTGTTAAACAGGAATATATCGCGCATAAACTGCAGGTAGTTGTACATTGGATTCACAACGACCAGGACCTGAATCCAGTGAGCCATCTGGCTAATGTAATCGGTGGTCCAGAAGATGGGCGTCAGGTACATCCACGCAGTGATAACAACGGTCCACAGATGCATGACGTCACGGAAGAATACGGCGAGGGCCGAAAGCATCATGCCCAACCCCATGCAAAAACACATGAGCAAGAGTAAGCAAACCGGCAGCAAGATTAAATGCCAGGTAGGAAGAACATGGAACCACAGCATAACCAAGGCGACGGCAACCAGCGAGAAGGCAAAGTTAACGAGCGAGAATAGCACCTTCTGAACTGGGAACACCCAACGGTGCACCTTGACCTTTTTAAGCAGAGACGACGCGGCGATTATCGACATGAGTGCCTGGTTCGTCGACTCGGACATAACCGAGAACGTAATGTTGCCGACAATCAGGTACAGCGGATACATCTCGGGCGTTATGGAACCATTGCGGCTCTGACCAAAAATGGTCGAGAACACAATGGACATGACGACCATCATAAGAAGTGGATTGAGTACCGACCACGCAACACCCAAAACGCTGCGACGATACTTAATCTTAAAATCCTTAGTGACAAGCTGCCTCAGGATGTATTTGTCTTTTTCGAAATCATTTTTAGCGTGAGAGGCCGGCTTCGCCACCGCTTTCTGCCTATATACGCTGTCAGTCACGGACCATCGCATTGTGTCGTAATTCATAACAGTGGAAAGTATAGCCTTCAAACGCGCCAACTAACCCAGCGATCCAAATCTGGAAAAGTACCCCCATAGCAATTACAAGCACCAGCCGACAGGTATACTAGCAACCTGCTAATAACTTATGGGGGCATTCATCTTGGACTATACAGACACAGCGGTCATCATTCCCTGCTACAACGAGGCCGTCACCATCGGCAAGGTCATAGACGATTTCCACCGCGAGCTCCCCGGAGCCACGGTCTACGTCTACGACAACAACTCAACCGATGGGACGTCCCAGATTGCCTTGGAGCACGGCGCCACGGTGCGGCTCGAACCGCGCCAGGGAAAGGGCAACGTGTGCCGTCAGATGTTCCGCGACATCGACGCAGGCTGCTACCTCATGGTCGACGGCGACGACACGTATCCCGCCGAGGCAGCCCGAGCGCTCTGCGACCCTATCCTTGCGGGAGAGGCGGATATGACCGTGGGCGACCGCCTCTCCAACGGCACTTACACCGAGGAAAACAAGCGCGCCTTCCACGGTTTCGGGAACAACCTGGTCCGCGCCATGATCAAGTGGATCTACGGTTACAGCTTCGAAGACGTCATGACGGGGTACCGCGCCATGGGCCAGCCGTTCGTCAAGACGTTCCCCGTCCTGAGCGAGGGCTTCCAGATCGAGACCGAGCTCTCCATCCACGCCGTCGATCACCGTTGGCGAATTAAGGACGTCCCGGTGAAGTACCGGGACCGCCCCGCTGGTTCAGTGTCCAAGCTCGACACGGTCGGCGACGGCATCAAGGTCATCGCCATGATCGGCACACTCTTCAAGGACTACCGACCGCTCAAATTCTTCAGTCTCATCGCCCTGATCTTCGCCGCCATCGGCCTCGCGCTCGGCATCCCCATCATCGTAGAGTATTTCCACACCGGGCTGGTTCCCCGCTTCCCAACTGCCATGCTCGCCGCGTGTTTCATGTTCCTGTGCGGCCTCAGCCTGGCAACGGGCTTCATCCTCGACTCGGTTGCCAAGGTCGAAAAGAAACAATGGGAGCTTCAGGTATACAAAACGCGCAATTCAATAGGTGAGTAGGCTTCAATGAACACTAATAAGCGTCTTACAAACTGGGATCTTCTAAGAGCCCTCTCAATGTTTCTAGTTGTTGTTGTTCACATCGCACCGCAACTGGGCAGCTTTTGCGGCATTAACGCCGGTGCGATAGTAGGCACAGGCGCCATTATTTGCGACCCGATTTTCTTCTGTCTGTCGGGCTATTTCGCATTAAGGCCCCTAAAGAAAAGCTACAAGGATTACCTCTTTGGTAAAGCCCTGTCGTTATTGCTTCCCATCTTTGTATATGCAGGACTTCTGTACGTATACAAGGCTACAACAGGCTCAGTTACGGACACCAACTTCATCAGATACACGAGCGGCTTGATTCAAGGTGGCTGGTGGTTTGTCCCGGCACTCATTCCGTTCATTTTAGTAGCACCGGTACTGTCCAAAATGTTCGGCGCCCTCGATGATCGTACCTGCAAAATTGCCCTGTTTGTGACCTTAGGAATCTATGCATGGGGTGGACTGTCATCCGCAGCAAACTCTTTGCTCATCAACTCTCAGCATGTCACCTTTGCGGCGGCCATAAGCATGCTTCAACGCATTATTCCGCGATCGCTTCTCGGAGGAACGTATTTCACATTCTTTTGCATGGGATATTTCATCAAGAGGGTTACCCCATTGCTAGACACGCGTGAAACCCATTTTATTATGGCGTCAGGCGCATTGTTCTTCATCATAGATATTGCTAGCGCATATTTTGGACTAGAAAGATCTGACCCAAGTTTCAACTGGATGATCGTTACCGTCGCCATCTTTATCGCGTTTGATGGAATTAAGCTCCAATCGAAATCGCTTTCTAAGCTTATCGAATGGGCCGCAAAAAGGTCCTATTCAATCTATCTCCTACAATACGCAACGATTGAATTTGCCATCGACGTCATCTATATAGGCGCACTACACAGTGGCTACGCGACGCTCGCATGGCCGTTAAGGCTGATCACTTGGGTATCAGCGACAGCGCTGGCATATGGTACGGCGCTGACAATAGCCTCGATCGTCGACGCGTTCGTCATTGAGCCCATTCAGACAAAGCTTAAACAGCACCGCCTGAAAACCGCAGGATAGATCGTTTCAACAGCGAACGGATTTTCATGCCAATTTGCATGATAAAGAGACGGCTAAGATCAATATCCTAGCCGTCTCTCTTATAAAACTCTAAATTCGGCAATTCGCGAACAACACTGCAGCTGTAAACATATTAAGAGCGAGTCTTAAGCGCCTCAACCGCCTCGGAAATGGATGGCGCATCTTCAAATAAATCGTTCTGTATTTCCTTCGCAGGCGAGACACCGCAGGCGGCGAGTAGCGAAGATTTAGCGCGATCGATAAACATAAACACCGCCGCTTTATAACCCTTTAGCTCGGCAACAAACGAATAAATGCTTGATGCGCCAAACGAAGACGGGCCATCATGATCAAAAAGCTGCTGATAAAACTTCAAGATTCTATCGCTTGACAACATTTGGGCAATCTCATCAATCGTCAAATGCTTGGACAAAATGCGCTGTAGCTCGCTTAGGAGTTCTTTGCGGTCTTCCTGATCTTCAAGATCAAGAACATCAAAAATGAAAAAGTCTGAAACAAAGAGCAGCATGGAACGGCCGGACTCTCCTTCGAATCTCCCCTGCTTGGCCCAATCCGCCATAATTCGATCAACCACTTGCAAATGCTTCTGTAGGCGCAGTTTCTCATCCTGCGCCATCACGCACATCGCAGAGTCCTTGCGAGATAAGCGGTATTCGTAAAGTGAATCAGAAAGAAGCTTTGTGCGAGAAGACCTTCCAAGCGTAGCGAACGAAAACACCTGGTCCTCGCCAAGAGTCAATCCGACAGGAAAATAGAGCTCATGGTCGCGCAAGAAGGAAAGGCGATAAGCTCCATTCCAGGGAAACGGCCTAGTCTTAGCATAAAAAACGAGCTTATCGCTGTAGCCGAAATACTCTTCATCATCTAATGACAACGTCGACGTAAGCCACGGATTGGAAAGCTCGATCGGAAAGGGATCGGCGGAGAACTTTAAGATATCCACCTGGCCGTCATTGTCGAAGGCCTGGCGAACGACATCACAGGCATTAGGCTTAAGCAAGTCATCGGCATCAACAAAAAGGATAATCTCACCACGAGCCTTATCGATACCAAAGTTTCTAGCAGCGGAAACTCCCCGG
Source organism: Collinsella sp. (assembly GCA_019425005.1). Taxonomy (GTDB): domain Bacteria; phylum Actinomycetota; class Coriobacteriia; order Coriobacteriales; family Coriobacteriaceae; genus Collinsella. The sequence goes on along the minus strand of JAHYYK010000002.1, from coordinate 13,689 downwards.
TTAACTTCGTGATAGATAGCAAATCGAGAATCGCGAGCGGCATACAAGTCGAGCAGCTCGCCCGACCCATCTGTGGATCCATCATCAACACAGATAATCTCGATATTGTTGTATGACTGAGCCGCAATCGAGTCGAGGGTATCCAGTAAGTAGCCGCCGACGTTATAAACAGGGACAACGATCGACAGCAACGGGCAATATGAAGAAGACATATTAACGACGAAGCTTTCTCTTCATCATACGAACCACCATAGAAAAGCCGCCAGCCGCAAAGTACTCGCGAATCGTATTGAATTTACCGGACCCCATAAGTGAATACTGGACCGCGAGAAGATCCGCATTCTCAGCAAAGTCCTTAGCACGAGCAAACTCAACAGGATTAAACCCATAACGATCAAACGGAGCCTCGGCACAAATAATGTTATTCAACTGCAGCTCTTCGGCCATTTCAGACGAAAAGACGGCGATGAAATCACGACGGAGTTCAGGAGCCAACCTATTAAGATTCCAATCGTAGTTATAGAACTTTACCTTTGCGCGAATGGGATCCAGCGCCGGTTTGAGATCAGGGCGGTCCTCATTAAGGAAGCGCGTCATCTCATGATGCTCATCGCAAACACAAAATACCTTGCCCGGATTATTCACCGACGAGTGTTCATTGTCCTGGCGATAGTGCAAAAACGCCTTTCCCGAATACATTGCGCGCCGCGCACAGGCAAGGACCTTAAAAGTGAAGCTCGTGTCCTGGAAGGATGCTCCTGGAGTAGGAAGAAACGAGATGTTATTGGAAGCCAAAAAGTCTTTCCGGTACAGCGCAGACCAGATGGACGGCTTGGCCCAGAAGGCGTCAGGCGCATCGATGGGCCTATGAACGCCCATGCCGATCAGTTCTTGGCTCATCGCGGGAAAATAGGCGTCATGACGATTTAGCCTAGAACTATCGCAAGACGACCAATAGAGCCAGAAATTGCATTTAAACAGATCGAGTGCGTTGTCCTCAGCTTGCTGAAGCATAAACTCAAGGGCATCGGCATCGAGGAAATCATCGGACTCTAGAATAGAAATGTACTTGCCCCTCGCAGACTCCAAACCGCGATTCATCGAGTCGCCGTAGCCGGAATTTGGCTTATCGATAACAACAAAGCGAGGGTCTTCGGAAGCGAAGTCATTAACGATATCCAACGAAGAATCCGTAGAGCCATCATTGATGCAAATGATTTCAATATCCTTGAGCGTCTGATTCTGCAGAGAGCTGAGGCACTCATCAAGATACCTCTCGACATTGCAGATGGGGACGAGAACCGAAACAAGCGGTTGGTTTTGCGACACAATGACTCCAATACAAGCCTGGCACACATGGTATGCAACTCAAATGTTTCAATTATATCAAAAGCCATACACGAGACTGAAGCATCAAACACGACCAACGGCGAACAATGAAACGGTAACCTAAACTCGATAGACTGGCAGCAATAAAAAGGCACCGGGGCCGTCGTTGGCCTCGATGCCCAGGCGCAATAGCAGCGGTGCTGTTTCGCGATAATCAACAGTGCTCAAGCGAGCAAATACTCACATGGTTACAAACGCCTATGTCGATGGAACGAAGGGTATCATCGGGAGCATCTCCTGTTCCCTGTTCATACTTAAGCTGTGTCAAATAGCTTGCAAGCATATTCCGAACGTCACAAAACCCATCGCATGGATCGGAAAGTACACACTCCCGCTCTTCTATATGCTCCTTATTGAATTGATCGCGTTTCCCTATCAATATGTTTCTAGAATCGTTGAAAGCCTACCGCCAGCACCGTATATCGGATACCTGATCACGCGCTTCGCGATTATTGCGCTGTTCACGGGTATCCTATACGCACTTCCACGGCCAATTTCAAAATAGTATTTCCAATCAAAACAGAAGAGCGAAACTGATCGCTAATACCATAATCCATCCCCAACAAATGAATGAAACGCGCCTATTCAATAGAGTAGAGGCGCATGTCTTTATCACTCAAAACAAGCGAAAAGCCCGGGGTTGAGTCATCGACCGAATCTATGCCAGCCCAGTCAGACTTATGAAATCCTGGCATATCGTTGCCCTCGCGTCCACTCTCGCCATAATCCAAAACAAGAAGATACTTAGCGCCAGTCTGCTTAACATTAGATGAAACGTCGAAATCACAAGCAACACGATTGAGGCCATAACGTATTTGCTTACTGGCTTTAGTCTCGTCCTTGCCAAAAGAGCCAAACTTTCGATACATAAGATTGAGGTCGCTAACGGCATATCCGTAGACACTCCCGTCGTAGGGATTGTTGATAATCAACTCGTCGCCAGTAATTTGCTTGACCTTACCAAGGAATATCAACTCATCAGCCGTCAGATTATTGTCGATATCGTTGATGCTGTACATGTAATTGAACACATTCTTGGTGAAACCAACCGGCGAGTAATAGCTAATGGAAGGATTGACGCTTACAGGCCAGAACAGTCCGCAGACAATCAACACAATAAAGAATACCTGGGGAAAATAGTTAGATGAACGATCTATACCATCAGAAACAGAAAAAGCGTCTTGTACTTTTCTCAAGAGAAAATCAAGCCCAAGCGTCGAAAGCGGAATGCTGAACAGCGAAGTCATCGCAGCGACGCGATAACGATCTGTATACCAAAAGCCTGTAAAGAAATGCCTGATAAAACCGTCTTGGGTGGCATCGATAACAAATAGCATCACCGCAAATAAGTACACAAAGAAATAACCCCAAAAGGACCTATTGCCCAAAGCACAAAGACAACCAAGAACTACCAAGCACGCAAGAAGAATACAGGGCGTATTTTCATTAAAGGAAAACGAGAATGCCCTCCATGCTGCATCAAAAAAATACGTAAAAGATGGCCAGTGGAAGTTGATAACGCCCTGCAAAAAACTTGCCTTTGTCATCAGGAACCAGACGACAGCAACGACCAAAAGCACAAGGCAGCGTGATCCATAATATAAAAAATGAACCGAAATGGCCCTCACTCGAAACAACAAACGATCAAATAAAGCGCCAAACCATACGATAATTGAAGGCACCAGAAGGAGACCAAGTGTGAAAACTGCATTCGGTTGCAAAGCCACTAGAGCCGCCATACCAATAAGTATGGCAAGCAAGGCAGAACAATCGACTAAGCAAAATGAACGGGGCTCTTCAAAGCTCTGGATAAACCAGATGAAAACAGCAGCAACAGCAGGAATAGCACAAAACGCTGCAAAATTAGGATATACAGGTCCCCAGTAGAGCAAGGTCCAGGGGAAAGCAATGGATGCAAGCGTAACAACAGCAGCGCAAATACCCTTTTGCACATCATCCTTGGAGATAGCCGCGATTAAGGATTGAATACCCAAAGGTAAAACAAACGCAACAAATACAAAATTAGTGAGATTAATGGCCGCCATAACAGAGATATTGAAAGTTCGAGCAACGAGAGCGGCAACGATATGCCAAGCGGCAGGATAAAAACCAGTGCTTAGACTAGGGTTAAACGCTTCAGATCCAGCCTCGAGATACGATCCAACCGATAAGATTGAATAGCTAGAAGCATTCTTCATGCTCTGAATGACACTCAAATGAAACGAATTGTCATATACCTGGAGAAAGTTATCGGGCAAGCTGATGCCGCGAATGAAAAGATATGACGTTGCGGAAACGGATAGGGCAAGGGCGCAGAAGTACGGAAGAAGGGAAGCCATATCCGTATCGAAAAATACGCTTCTGCCATGAAAGCGCAGGAAACATGCCGAGCCTGCTGCCATGGCAAACACAAGCAGCGAGATCAATAAAGCAAAATAGCCCTCGTCAACACCGAGAACCCATAGAACGATGCCCATAAAGACCAAAAAGAAAACGCTGATCACGGGGCCAAAGGAAAGAGATAGTTTAAAAGGGACACCAAATGCCCGCGAGGCCAACATGCCCGGCAAAATCAATGCAACGGCAACGGCAAAAGCCTCGAGAAATAGTAGTGACCAGCTCATAAATAACCTCGCTAGAAGGGTGAAGAAACGTATTTGGAATATCGTATGCAATTCTAACAGGTGATGTTGTGCATGGACGGATTGATACATTCAACCGAGAAACAATAGGGGCGGTGCGTGAGCAAAACCCAAGCACCGCCCCCCCCTTAAAACCGCAATCCCGAATGAGGCAAATCTTAACACCTTAAAAGATTCGACCGAAATACTCTTTCAGCTCTTCCTCCCAGACAGGAAGAATCATCAAAAGCCCACCCAAGCCCCTCTTGGACCAGCATGCAGAAACCAGACGACTCAAATTAAGAGGCAGCTTCTATTTATCTAAAGCGACCGCCTGAACAAGAGAGTTCAAACGCTCCTCCAACTTAGCCAAGCGCAGGGAATTGCAGAAATCGCGCACGACAAGAACAGCAATCACGTACAAAAACACTAAGTTCGAAGGCGAAACAAAACCAAAAAGAGCTGAACATGCGATTGCTATTTCAGGAAAAATGCCAAGAACCACAAAGCTCAAGCTAAACACCAGCCAAAATAGTGAATCCAGAGCTTGCATCTGGGACTTCTTAAGCTTTCGGGCTACAAACAACAAAACAACAGCAGCGCTTACAATTAGCAACACGCGAAGCGATATAGACACAACCATCACCTAAACCACTGAACAATAAGAAGAGTCACGAATACCCGGAGCATATACTGCATAGATTTAACCGGATTTAAGTAACTCTCCCCACCTTGACGTTCACGCATCGAAACCTGAACTTCGGATACTGTGTATCCTTGTTTTAAAAACAAGGCAATTGATTCTGGCTCAGGGTTAAGAGTGTTGTCGTAATAATATCTTTCGAGTATAGGACGGCTAAACAGTCTGAAGCCAGATGTGGGATCACTAATGCGATGGCTGGTCAGCATCTTAATCAATACGGTAATCATGCGTGAACCAACCATGCGCATCGATTTATCTTTGCGGACAGTCAGAAACCTAGAACCGATAACGATGTCAGAACCAGTATCTACCGCCTTCTCAACAAGAGCAGCCAAAAACTCCGGACGATGTTGCCCGTCGGCATCAAATTGAATCATATAATCGTATCCATGATCAACGGCATATCGAGCCGCAGTCTGAAAACCAACTGTAAGGCCACAGTTGATCGGCATATTAATAATATTGCAGTCGATACTCTCGCAGATAGAAAGCGTTCGATCATGAGATCCATCATTAATAACAACAAAATCAAACTCAGGCGCAACATGCCTAAGCTCGGAAATGGTGTTTTCTATGCACTCTTCTTCATTATATGCAGGAATAGCAACAAGAGTTCTTGGACTATAGGACACGCAAATCCATTCTCGCTATGCAAATTGAACATGCAAATACTATTGTAATGAATCAACATCGATATACATTCAGCGAATCTACATCCTAAATAACGTTAACGCAAATCATTATAGCGAGAAGTGAATGTCAGATTATAGACCTAATGCGATAAGAAACCATATCGTGTCTAATTCATAAGAAGCAATAGACGAAGTAGGGGCCACACTAAAAAGTGCTCACCTGCAATAATGCGGCAGGTAAAGCTAATCACGTCATAGACGGAATAACTGCCGGCCCCTCGCAATGGTGCATTAGCTTGGAAATAAGTTTAACCAAGGCAACCACCACCCTTCGTCATATACAGCAACCAACACGGCTGCAAGTAAATTATTTTAGCTAGATACAAAAGAAAATCAAGTTAAATAAGCTATTCGAACAGCTAAAACTCGAGAAAGCCAAAAAGCTGCCGCATAATCTGATGCCCACTTATCGACAGACTCGATATGCCTTTCCAGACGATCGCTCATTTATAAACGAATTAACAGCAATAATCGCCTTGCAAGAAAACATTTCCATGTGGAATTCAGCAGCCATTTGAAATAGCATCGATTAGTAATTGAGCACTTACATCCCAAGAAAAAGAAGTCTTCACACGATTAAAGGCTTTCATCCCTGCCGATTTCATTAGGGCCGGATTGTCGCAATATTGCTGAATTGCATGCGAAATACTTGCAGGGTTCGGATCATTCACAATGAGGCCAGAATCAGCATTTTGAATCACGTCGCTAGCACCTGCGCAGTTCGAAGAAACAATAGCAAGCTTATGCGAGGCGGCCTCCAGTAAAACCGACGGCAAACCTTCCGGATATTCAGATGGATAACAGAAAATGTCAGAAACGGACAGCAGCGAGCAAGCATCTTCTCTCGATAATGCCCCAACATAGTGGATATACTCATCTTTAATTTGAGCGAGAGAATTGGCCAGTGGTCCACTGCCAGCAATGAGCAAATCGACCTTATTCCCTCGCGCGCGCAGCAAGCGGACGGCACCGATAGCAGTCTGAACCCCCTTTTCCCTAACAAGTCGTCCAATAAAAACAACCTTGAGGCCACTGCACTGATTGACGACCTCGTTCCAATCCCTATCGGAGCATTTCATTAAATATTCGTCAACATCAATAGCGTTTGGGATTACGCCACAGTAATGAAATCCAAGCGACTTAATCCACAGTCCGCTTCTGGACGAGACAGCGTAACAGTCAGGTTTATAAAACATGACCGCTCGATTAATAATTCTTTCATAAAGGCGAAGTGTAAACCCGTAAATACTTTTTTCATCAGACAAGTAGCCAGAGCTATGATCGATAATTACAGGCTTTTTTCCTTGAACTGAGGCAAGATGACAGCCGAGCAAACAAATTGGATAATAACGTGTATTAATTACATAAGCATCAAAAGCAACTGTTCGCAGTTTATTAACCAACTTGCTGAATCCACGATTTGTCCTGATAACGGGAAAACGGTCCCCCATGACGGAAATAGTTGGTATTTCGATGACCTCGAAAGGGACATGGGGTTTTGCTCCATTGCCAGAATTGGACGTAATGACTACAACCTCATGACCCTTTTTGTAAAGAGAGGTTGCAAGATTCAATGTATATTGTTCGACACCGCCAATATGCGGCGGAAAATAAGCTGAAAATAACGCTATGCGCATAGCTATCATCGTTTCCTAACAAGCCGGTATTGAGCTTGCTTTACTTAACAATACGAAAGGTTTTTAAAAGAAGTCGGTAAATAAAACCGCAGAAGGGAATAAATTTGGAGGATATCGGTGCGTTGCTGCCCATCAATTCTCGAACATAAAGTTTGTAGCCTTTCCAGTTGCTAATCAAATGATGATTGACGTTTTTGGTATAACCATCATTCAAATATTCGCAAACATAAATTGGATACGCAAAACCCCTGATAAGATAGCCATCCATGCTAAATCTATTAAAGATAACAGCTTCGGTTACGAACCGTTCCCCTTCAAAAACTGGAAACGGGTATTTTCGCAACCTCGAAGTGAAAAATATTTCAGCTAAGTCACCATCGATTCCTTCTGCGCGGCGAGTGATGGATGAATAGTCCTTATAGGGCTCGTCCATCGTTAGCAAAAAGCCGCCAGTTTCTTTGTTTCCCGGAAAGACTCCTACACCGGAAAATGCGATAAGCTTATCATTGTCTCTTGAAGCCTTCCACATCTTTAGAACGGACTCAAACGCACCGTCAACAAAATAGTCATCACTATCAACGGGCAAAAAAAGCTCGCCACGTGCATAGCTGAGCCCGTTATTCCAAGCTACATGTTTACCGGCATTTTCCTGATAAAAATAGCGGATTTCGAAAGGTAGATCATCATCCGCAATCCAAGATTCAACGAGCTCCTTCGTATTATCAGAGCTGCCGTCATCGACAATGATCCACTCAAAATCTGAAAACTGTTGCGCCTTTATGCTATCGAACAAACGCGAGAGCGTATATGCACGGTTATAGCAGGGGGTAAATACACTTAATAACATAACAATTCTCCGTTAAGAAATCGATTGACAGAAACGATTCAGATCGTCCACGAAAGGAACAAGTGTACGTTCAAACGAAACCGCTTCAATTAATTGTTCATACTGCTGCGGCCGGTTAGAAATATTATCCAAACTCGTAAGCAATTCGAACGTATCTCCCATATACATAACGCCAACGTTGTAATTATCAATTTGACTGGCAACATCCAGAACATAGGGCGTAGCAATAACTGGTTTATGAGCAGAAACATACTCGAGAAATTTATTAGGATATGCGTATAAATTGGTAGGGTGATCAGCCCTAAGCATCATGCAGGCATCCGCGGCGCAAAAAACTCCTGGCAGCTCAGACGGCAAATAGGAATCAACTATAACATCGGGTGCCTCGCCGATTTCCTTATTCACACCGTCAAGATCGCCCGTAAGAATAATTAGCCTAGCTAAAGAGGACTTCTTAATTTCTCGGTAGAGAGCAACCGTTTCTTTCAAGCATTGCCAAGAAGATGCGCCTCCCGAATATAAGAAAACCCTTTCTTGATCCAGGAAGCCATATTTTTCCCTGTAAGCTAATCTATATCTTTCGCGGTCATCAGCGGATAAGCGCCATTTTAAATCAATTGCACACGGAACAACATAGAACTGCTCTGCAGAACAACCCGCCTTGTCCATCAGATAATTCTTATAAGCATCCGAAACGACGAATATTCTGTCAAACTTTCTTAACAAACGGAGCTGCTCATACTTGTCTTCATGGGAGGCAAGCCTATGAAACGAGCCCATCATGAACGACTCGTCTTTTGCTAAAAAAGCACCGTCGCCATAAAAGCCGTGAATATCAGCGCAGACTAAAGTATTCGCACCAGCGGCCTTTTTAAAACTGTCGACAAAGCGAAGTAATCCGACTCCAGACACAATAACCGCCGAGTAGTTACCACCGGATAGTCTATATAGCGCCTCTTTAATAAGTTTGTTATATCCATTCAGAAGAGCCGCCGGATTGAGAAAATCACAAGTGATATAAGTTCCCTCTCCGTAAGCCTCCTCACCAGATTTTACATTAAGCCTGCTATTAACAAGTGACAATAGTTCGCTCGACACACCCCACTTGGATTCGAGGGCGCTCGCGCGGTTTTTAACAAGACTAAGCTCTCCACCCGGACAAGCCATATTTCGTGACGTGACAATAAGAATTCGTTGCATATTAACCCTCGTGATTAAAGAATAAAATCCCGATCAGCAGATAGCTCACCAATGAACTTATAAGGCTCAAACTTTGACCGAGCGAAATGGACTCATTTGCATTTAAACCCGCTAAATACTTTTCAACATTTTTTTATATACAGCACAAGCGCTCGCAATCTGATTCATCTCGAAACGCATCTTCTTTTTTCTGTTAGAAAAAGAAGATACGGTTGATTTACCGCTCTCATGAAGGCACGACATTTCTGGACAGAACGCTGTTGTATATCCATCATTCATGCAACGATGATATAGAATATATTCCTCATAGTAAAAATGAGTTTCAGGTGAAAAGGCCTTTGTTTCATTCTTTACAAATCGCGGCATGAATATAAGACAAGCACCGAACAGCACAATATTCAATGCTGCTCCAGTTTCGTCCAACTCAACATTCTCTTTAGAAGAGTTAAGCCATCGATTCTTTCTCCGACATTCAGACCAATAGAGAATCGGGTAGACGAAGGGAAACAAAAATAGACCAATTCGATTGAGAATAATTGTTTTATTCAAATCGGCAATCGATCGCTCTTCTAAATCCAGCGGATTCTGGTGTTTTCCAGACCCGGCATGTATTACGGCAGGCCCAATTACATCGAAACCCTGATCTGCGCGAATGCACAACTTATCAAGAAGTTTCTCATCCGTAAAAGTAATATCATTATTACAAATGATGATTGTGTTTGCGCCGAATTCATTTTTCGCAACTAAATATCCAACGTTGTTAGCATACGAAAAGCCGCCGTCTTCATATATTCGGACTAATTTAAAGGGCAGGTCGCCCGTCTCGAAATCAAGTTCGTCAACTCGGCTCTCTTCGTCTTTCGCCAATTCATTGTCCACAATAACAAGACTGACCTGACCGGGCCTATGCAGGCTACAAATGGATCGCAGACAATCATTAGTAATGCCGACATCACCAAAATGAAGGATGACAAAACTAAATACTATTTCTTCGGATTTCAAATTACTCACAGATTGTCTCCCAAAACATCAGCAATACGCTCGCTTGCATGACCGTCACCGTAGGGATTCGACGCATGGCTCATGGCCTCGTACTCGGCCTGATTGGAGAGAAGACGGCTGAACTCACGGTAGATCACGTCCTCCTCGGTGCCCACGAGCTTCAGCGTGCCGGCGGCCACGCCCTCGGGGCGCTCGGTGGTGTCGCGCATGACGAGCACCGGCTTGCCCAGGCTCGGGGCCTCCTCCTGGATGCCGCCGGAGTCGGTGAGGATGAGGTGGCTCGTCGCCATGAAGTTGTGGAAGTCGAGCACCTCGAGCGGGTCGATGATGTGCAGGCGGTCGAAGCCGTCCAGCTCCTCGTGCGCCGCCTTGCGGACGAGCGGGTTCATGTGGATGGGGTAGATAGCCTTGGTGTCGGGGTGCTCCTCCATCACGCGGCGGATGGCGCGGAACATGCGGTGCATGGGCTCGCCCAGGTTCTCGCGGCGGTGCGCCGTGATGAGGATGAGGCGGGAGCCCTCCGCCCACTCGAGCTCGGGGTGGGAGTAGCCCTCGCGCACGGTGGTGCGCAGGGCGTCGATGCCGGTGTTCCCGGTGACCCAGATCTTGGATTCGGGCTTGCCCTCGTCCAGAAGGTTCTTCTTGCTGGCCTCAGTGGGGGCGAAGTAGTACTCGCTCACGATGTCGACCGCCTGGCGGTTGAACTCCTCCGGCCAGGGGCTGTAGATATCGTGCGTGCGCAGGCCCGCCTCGACGTGGCCCACGGGGATCTGAAGGTAGAAGCACGCGAGCGCCGCGGCGAAGCTGGTCGTGGTGTCTCCGTGGACCAGGACCACGTCGGGCCTCTCGTCCTCGAGGACGGCCCTGAGCTTGAGCAGCACGTCGCACGTCACGTCGAACAGCGTCTGGCCCGGCTTCATGATCGCCAGGTCGTGGTCGGGCGTCACGCCGAAGACACGCAGCACCTGGTCGAGCATCTCTCGATGCTGGCCGGTCACGGTGACGACAGTCTCGAACTCATCCTTGCGCGCCTTCAGCTCGTTGACGAGCGGGCACATCTTGATGGCCTCCGGGCGGGTGCCGAAGACGAGCATTACCTTATTCTTAGACATATCAAACCTCCGCAATCGAGGTCAGTATAACAAAAACTCCCTCAGCTCTTCCTCCCAGTCGGGCATGTGGAACCCGACCGCCTCGAGCCTGGAAAGATCGAGCGCGGAGTGGACCGGGCGCGGGGCGACGGGACCCTCGGCGCCGGCGTAGTAGTCGGCGGTCGATACCGGCACGACCTTGTCCCCGTTGCCGTTGGCGGCCTCGAAGACGGCGCGGGCGATGTCCGCCCAGGACTTCACCGCGCCGGAGCCGGTGCAGTCGTAGGTGCCGTAGGGGGCCTTCGCGTCCAGCACGTGGAAGATCGCCTCGGCCATGTCGCGCGTGAAGGTCAGGCGGCCCAGCTGGTCGTCCACGACGGTGACCTGCATGAGCTTGTCCTCCGGGTCGGCGACGCGGTCGGAGAGACCCTTCATGGTCTTGACGAAGTTGTGGCCCTCGCCGATGACCCAGCTGGAGCGCATGATGTAGTGCTTGGGGCAGTTCGCCACGGCGATGTCGCCGGCGGCCTTGGTCTGGCCGTAGACGGACAGCGGGCTGAGGGGCTCGTCCTCGGTGTGCACCTCGGCCGTGCCGTCGAAGACGTAGTCGGAGGACACGTGGACGAGCGTGATCCCGTGCCCGGCGCAGGTGCGTGCGAGAAGGGCCGGCCCGGTGGCGTTGGCCTTCCAGGCGGTCACGCGGCCCTCGGGGGTCTCGGCCCTGTCCACGGCCGTGTAGGCGCCGCAGTTGATGACCGTGCCGTAGAGCGACCAGTCGTACTGCGAATAGGCGTCCGGGTCGGACATGTCGAAGGTGTCGATGTCGCAGAAGTCGAAGTCCTTGGCGACCCCGCGCTCCTCGGCGAGGGCGCGCACGGCGTGCCCCAGCTGGCCGTTGCAGCCGGTGACGAGCGTTCGTTTCGGCGCCATGGGGACGACGTCCTTGAGCATCGGGTGGTTGAGGTCGGCCTCGGATACGGTGGCCTCCGCAAGCGGGATGGGCCACTCGATGGCGAGCTCGGGGTCGGCGAGGTTCACGAAGGTGTAGGTCCTCTTCAGCTCGAGGGACCAGTGGGCGTCCACCAGGTAGGTGTAGGCGGTGCCGTCCTCCAGGGCCTGGAAGGAGTTGCCCACGCCGCGCGGGACGTAGATGGCCTTGCTCGGGTCCAGGGTGCAGGTGAACACCTTCCCGTAGGTGGCGCTGCCCTCGCGCAGGTCCACCCAGGCGCCGAAGACCGAGCCGCGGGCCACGGAGATGAACTTGTCCCAGGGCTCGGCGTGGATGCCGCGCGTGACGCCGCGGCTGTCGTTGTAGGAGATGTTGTTCTGGACGACGCGGAGGTCGGGGATCCCGAGCGCGCACATCTTGGCGCGCTGCCAGTTCTCCTTGAACCAGCCGCGCGAGTCGCCGTGGACGGCGAGGTCGACGACCTTGAGGCCCCCGATGCCGGTCTCGGCGACGGAGAGGTCCTTCTCGAATGCGATGTCAGCCATGTCTCTCCCCTCCTACTGGCCCTGCGCGCGGTAGCGCGCCTCGGTGGCCTCCTTGGCCGGGCGCCACCAGGGCTCGTTGGCCACGTACCAGTCGATGGTGGCCTTCAGGCCCTCGGCGAAGTCGGTGTGGGCCGGCCTCCAGCCCAGCTCGCGCTGGAGCTTCGTGCTGTCGATGGCGTAGCGGCGGTCGTGGCCGGGGCGGTCGGCGACCCAGTCGAAGTCCTCGGGGTCCTTCCCCATCGCCTCGAGGATCATGCGCAGCACGGTGATGTTGTTCTTCTCGCCGTCGGCGCCGATGAGGTAGGTCTCCCCCGTGCGGCCGCGGGTCAGGATGTCCCAGACGGCCGAGGAGTGGTCCTCGGTGTGGATCCAGTCGCGGACGTTCTCGCCGCGGCCGTAGAGCTTGGGGCGGACGCCGTCGACGATGTTGGTGATCTGCCTGGGGATGAACTTCTCCACGTGCTGGTAGGGGCCGTAGTTGTTGGAGCAGTTGGAGATCGTGGTGCGCAGGCCGTAGGTGCGGGTCCAGGCGCGCACGAGCATGTCGGAGGACGCCTTCGTCGAGCTGTACGGCGAGCTCGGGTGGTACGGCGTCTCCTCGGTGAACTTGGCGGGGTCGTCGAGCGCGAGGTCGCCGTAGACCTCGTCGGTGGAGACGTGGTGGTAGCGGATGCCATATTTGCGGACGGCCTCCAGCAGGCGGAAGGTGCCCTCGACGTTGGTGCGCAGGAAGGGCTCCGGGTCGGCGATGGAGTTGTCGTTGTGGCTCTCGGCGGCGTAGTGCACGATGGCGTCGTGGCCCGGTACCAGCCTGTCCAGCAGCTCCGCGTCGCAGATGTCGCCCACGACGAGCTCCACGCGGTCGGAGGGCAGCCCGGCGATGTTCTCGGGGTTGCCGGCGTAGGTCAGCTTGTCCAGGACGGTGACGTGGACGTCCGGGCGGTTGTCCACGACGTAATGGACGAAGTTGCTGCCGATGAAGCCGCAGCCGCCCGTGACGATGATGTTCCTGG